>JBFXDF010000090.1:0-14384 GCA_050181375.1 Alphaproteobacteria bacterium | reverse complement strand
GGAGAGGGCAGTTTCGCGACAGCTTCGTATGGCTCCCTCTCCCCGCTTGCGGGGAGAGGGTCGGGGTGAGGGGCCGGGCCGGCAGGCTTTCTCCCATCGGAGAGAGAGGTTCGCGAGCGGCGGTCTCGCCAACGTTGCCTTCGCCGAGCACGTCGAGCTCGACCAGCTCGGAGCCGACCGGCCGCCGCTCGCCGGGCTTGCCGTGGATCGCGACGACCTTGCCGGCGACCGGGGCAGGAAGCTCGACCGTCGCCTTGTCGGTCATCACATCGACGAGCGGGTCCTCCTCGCGGACCATCTGACCCGGCGAGACGTGCCAGGCGACGATCTCGGCCTGCGTCATACCTTCGCCGATATCCGGCACTTTGACGACATAGCGGCCCATTCCGGTGCGCCGCTTCAGCCTTCCAGCGCGCGGCGCATGCCGTCGGCGAGGCGGGCCGGGCCGGGGAAAAAATCCCATTCGTGGGCGTGCGGATAGGGCGTGTCCCAGCCGGTGACGCGCACGATCGGCGCTTCGAGGTGATAGAAGCAGTGCTGCTGTACCAGCGCCGTCAATTCGGCGCCGAAACCGCAGGTGCGGGTCGCTTCGTGCGCGATCACGCAGCGGCCGGTCTTCTTGACCGAGTCGACGATCGTGTCGACGTCGAGCGGCAGGAGGGTGCGCAGATCGATGATCTCGGCGTCGATGCCGGTTTCCTCGGCGGCGGCGAGCGCGACATGCACCATCGTGCCGTAGACAAGCACGGTGACAGCCATCCCCTCGCGCACCACCGAGGCCTTGCCGAGCGGCACCGTGTAGTAGCCCTCGGGCACCTCGGCGGTCTTGTGTCCCGCCCATGGCACAGCCGGACGATCGGGATGACCGTAGAACGGACCGTGATAGAGGCGCTTCGGCTCGAAAAAAACGACCGGGTCGTCGTCTTCGACAGCGCTGATCAACAGGCCCTTCGCGTCGTACGGATTGGACGGGATCACCGTCTTCAGCCCGCAAACATGGGTAAAAATCGCCTCGACGCTCTGCGAATGCGTCTGACCGCCGAAAATGCCGCCGCCGGATGGCGCGCGCACCGTGATCGGCGCCCAGAACTCGCCGCCCGAGCGGTAGCGCAGCCGCGCCGCCGACGAGATCAGCTGATCCGTCGCCGGATAGATGTAGTCGGCGAACTGGATCTCGACGATTGGCCTAAGGCCATAGGCGCCCATCCCGACCGCCACCGCCATCATGCCGCCCTCGGCGATCGGCGTGTCGAAGACGCGGGTTTCACCGTGCTTCTGCTGCAGCCCTTCGGTCACCCGGAAGACGCCGCCGTAGAACCCGACATCCTCGCCGAAAATCACGATGTCGGGATCGCGCGCCAGCATTACGTCCATCGCCGAGTTCAGCGCCTGCACCATGGTCATTTCGGGCACGTGGCGCACTCCTTCGGCGCTTCTCCGATCCGCTGTCCCGGCGGAAGCCGGGACCCATTCCTCCGTCGTTGGTGCGGCGGCCGGAATGGACCCCGGCTTCCGCCGGCGATGCGATCGGGTGAGCCGTGATCACGATAGGCGAAATCCGTCATCACACCCCCAGTTCCTGGCGCTGGCGGCGCAAGTGCCAGGGCATTTCCTTGAAGACATCCTCGAACATCGTTTTGGCGCTGAAGTGCGGCGCCTGGTCGAAGGTGCCGTAGCGCTCGGCCTCACGGCCGGTCTCGCGCACCTCGTCGGCGACTTCGCTCGCGAGTTGCGCCTGCCGCTCGGGCGACCATTCGCCAAGTCCCGTCAGATGCCGCGACAACCGCTCGATCGGGTCGCCATACGGCCATTGCTCGCCCTCCTCCGCCGAGCGGTAGCGGCTCGGGTCGTCGCTGGTCGAATGGGGCGCGGCGCGGTACGTAAACAATTCGATCAAGGTCGCGCCGCGATTGGCGCGGGCGCGCGCCGCCGCCCATTGCGTCGCGCCGTAGACCGCGAGGAAATCGTTGCCGTCCACGCGCAGGCACGCAAGGCCGAAGCCGATCGCGCGCGCCGCGAAGGTCGCCGCCTCGCCGCCAGCGATCTCCTGAGGAGACGAGATCGCCCACTGGTTGTTGACGACATTCAGGATTACCGGCACTCGGTACACCGAGGCGAAGGTCAGCGCGTGGTGGAAATCGGGCTCGGCGGTCGAGCCTTCGCCGATCCAGCTCGCCGCGATGCGGTGGTCTCCCTTGTAGGCCGAAGCCATCGCCCAGCCGACCGCATGCGCGAATTGGTTGCCGAGATTGCCGGCCAGCGAAAAATACGAGGCCTCCCGCGCCGAATACAGTACCGGCAATTGGCGGCCCTTGAGGCGATCGCGGCTGTTCGAATAGCACTGGCACATCATGTCCAAAAGCGGCCAGCCGCGCGCGATCAAAAGCCCCTGCTGCCGGTAATAGGGGAACACCATGTCGTCGGGCGCGAGGGCGAAGGCCTGGCCGACGCCGATCGCCTCTTCCCCGGTGCATTTCATGTAGAAGGTGATCTTGCCCTGGCGCTGCTGGCGGAACATGCGGTCGTCATAGGCGCGGGTCAGCATCATCGCGCGCAGGCCGCGTCGCAGCGTTTCCGGCGAAAGGTGCGGGTCCCACTCGCCGACCGCCTTGGCGTTGCGGTCGAGGACGCGGATCAGCTTGTAGGCAAGCGGGTGCGTCTGTTCGGCCGGGACGGCGATGTCCGGTCGTCCGACCGCGCCGGCCGGAAACCGCGGCACATGGCTGAAATCGGGCTGTTCGCCGGGTGCTGGATGATGCGGCGGAATGTGCAGGCTGAGACGCGGCCGGCTCGGTTCGGTTTCAGCAACCCGATCCGGCGCTCCGGGCGGGGTTTCAGGGAGGGCAGTGTCCATCAGCGGCAATCGCGATAGTCGAAAGGCGTTCGGCTCAATTTACACGCTTGCCGACCCGGAAGGTTCCCGATCATTGCGGGCTCCACCAGGCCGGCTGCAGAGTGTGTCTGGTTCAGATGACGGGGCGGGATTGCGCCCGGGTCGCACCAGGGCCGGAAAGCCGCGGTATTCCGAGGCGTGATCGCCATCCTGGTTGGACATGCCGGGTTTGGTGAGCACGCCGCGGGGCGCGATAAAGCTGGAGATGCGGCGCTTCGGGATCTCGTGCCACCCGATATTGAAGGCGGCGAGCTTCGGGAAGAACTGCAACTCGCTGTAAGGCAGGTGGTCGTGGACCCACCACGCCATCGCCTGCCACGGCGTGCCGGCGGCGTAGCGGTCGGCGAACCACGGCACGACAATGCAGGCCATCGCGCCGATCGCTCCGTGATCGTCGCGCCGGTCCCAGATATGCCGCGCGCGGTTGCGCTCGTTCGAGCCGCAGCTGTGGTAGTTCGCGTTGCCGTAGCCGTTGACCGCCGGCGAGCGGTAGGCGGAGCGGATCGCGAGGCGCCCGAATGTCGCCTGCAACGGTTCGAGCAGCTCGTCGCACAGGCGGCGCCCGGCCTCGATCGCCAGATCCGGGTCCTCGGGCAGGTTCGCGATAGCATGCACGGTGGCGATTTCGCTGTGCAGAAAATCGCGCATGAAAAACGACGCCGAGAGTCGGACACGGCCGAGTTCCTCGGCGCCGCGAACCGATTTCGGGGTCCTCAAAGCGCGACCCCGAAGCGCTCGGCGAAGCCGCGCCTGCCGCAAGTAGTGATTGCCACGGCGCGGCCGCCGGGAATCCGCTCGATCCAGCCAAGCGCGAAACAGCGCGCCGCGAGCGCTTTGCCGAGTGGGCCGCCGATATGCGGCCGACGCTCGCTCCAGTCGAGGCAGGGACGACACGCGAGAGCGGCCGGCGCGATGCCGAAATCCCGCAGCGGCGCGATGCCGGCCTCGGTTAGGGCGGCGCCTGCGGCCCGCAGATCGATCAGCCCGCGCGCCGCGAGCGCTTCGGCGAGCGCGACCCCGAGCGTGCCGGCAAGGTGGCCGTAGCAGGTTCGCGCCATCCGCATCGCCGGGTCGCGCGGCCCTGTAACGACGCGGCTGTTTCGCCGCGGCGGCGGCGGCGTCGTTCGCGGAGGGGCTGCTTCGGCGGCGGCGAGCCGGTGGTAGTCATGCCGCCCCTGATGATCCGTCGCGATCAGCCCCGCGGCCGCGAGATGCGACAGATGCGCGCCGGCGGTATGCCGGTCAACCGCGGCGGCGCGGGCCAATTCGCCCGAGGTCAGCGCCCGGCCGTCCGCCAGTTCGGCCAGCATTGCCGCGCAAACCGCGTCGCCCGCCAGGAGCACGGCCGCATCTGGATCGGATCGGCTGGTGATCGCGGCCTCCCTTCAGGCAGGACCGCGTCGCGGCCCTACACATTGAAACGGAAATGCATGACGTCGCCGTCCTGCACGACGTAGTCGGCGCCTTCGAGCCGCATCTTGCCGGCATCCTTCGCGCCCTGTTCGCCGCCGCAGGCGACGAAATCGGCGTAGGCGATCGTCTCGGCGCGGATAAAGCCCTTCTCGAAGTCGCTGTGGATCACGCCGGCGGCCTGCGGCGCCTTGGTGCCGCGGGTGATCGTCCAGGCGCGCGCTTCCTTCGGCCCGGCGGTCAGAAACGTGATCAGGTCCAGGAGCGCGTAGCCCTCGCGGATGACGCGGTCGAGCCCGGTCTCGCCGAGACCGAGCGCGGCGAGAAATTCTTCGCTTTCCGCGGCTTCAAGATGCGCGACCTCCGCCTCGATCGCCGCTGAGATCACCACCGAGCGCGCCCCCTGCGTCATCGCGTAATCGGCGACCCGGCGGCTGGCGCGGTTGCCGGTCGCGGCGCTCGCCTCGTCGACATTGGCGATATAGAGGATCGGCTTCGCGGTCAGCAGCTGCAGCCCCTGCAACTCGCGCCTCCGGTCGGCGGGAATTGCCGCCAAACGCGCCGGTTTGCCGTCGCGCAACGCGGCCAGCGCCGGCTCCATGATGTCGAGCTGGGCGCGGGCGTCGCGGTCGCCGCCGCGGACGCGCTTCTGCGCCGCGACGACGCGGCGTTCGAGGCTGTCGAGATCGGCCAGCATCAGCTCGGTCTCGACGGTTTCGGCGTCGCGGATCGGATCGACCGAGCCCTCGACATGCACGACATTGTCGTCATCGAAGCAGCGCAGGACCTGGGCGATCGCGTCGACCTCGCGGATATGCCCCAAAAACTGGTTGCCGAGACCCTGGCCCTGCGAGGCGCCGCGCACCAGCCCGGCAATATCGACAAATTCGAGCTGGGTGGGCACGATTTTCGCCGATTTCGCGAGGCGGGCGCAGACCGCGAGCCGCTCGTCGGGCACCGCGACGCGGCCGACATTCGGCTCGATCGTGCAGAACGGATAATTCGCCGCCTCGGCCGCCTGGGTGGCGGTCAGCGCGTTGAACAGCGTCGATTTGCCGACATTCGGCAGCCCGACAATGCCGCAATTGAAACCCATGATCCTCACACAGCAGCGCGACCGGGTGCACTCGATCTTCGGCGAGACCGTCGCGACGTTGGAGCGCGCCGGGCGAACCCGGTCGCGGCCTATTTGGGACGGCTCGGACGGAAATCCAGCCGGTATGGCGGAAGCCGGAAGGTTCGGCTCTATTCTCCCGATTTGATTTCCACCCCGGCCATTGCCTCGAGGACGCGGGCGACGACCGGAAAGCCCTCGGCGCCCCAGCCTTGCGCCTGGGCGCGCTGGTAGATATCGAGGGCGAGCGCGCCGAGCGCGCCAGGTGCGCCGACCTCGCGGCAGAGGGCCACCGCGAGGTCCATGTCCTTGGCGACGATGTCGAGCGTGCCGCCGGCCGTAAAGCTGCGGTTGAGGACGCCGCGCGGGATGTTGGCGAAGGTGCGGCTGGCGCCGGCGCTGACCGGCACGATGCGGGCCAGCGTGTCGAGATCGATGCCGGCCCTGGCCGCGACCAGCATGCCCTCGAGCGCGGCGATAAAGCCGGTATAGCCGAGATACTGTGTCACCAGCTTCGCGACGCAACCGGCGCCGCTCGGCCCGACATGAAAGACATTGGCCGCGATCGCCTCGAACAGCGGCCGGCAATGCGCGAAATCGTTTTCGCTGCCGCCGACCATCACGGTCATGTCGGGCGGGCGGCCGCTGACCGGCGCGTCGAGAAAGCGGATTTCGCGGGTGCGGGCAGCGTCGGCGACGCGGCGGATCGTGGCCGGGGCGTTGGTCGTCAGGTCGATATAGAAGCCGCCGCGGCGCAGCCCGGCAAAGAGGCCCCGTTCGGGGTCGAGCGCGGCCGCCTCGACCTCGGCCGGGCCAGGCAGCGAGGTGAACACGGTCTCGGCGGCATAGGCCGCTTCCATCGGATTGTCGGCGACCGCGGCGCCGATCCCCAACAGTGGCGCCAGGACGGCGGGCCTCGCATCGTACACGGTCAGCCGGTGCCCGGCCGCGATCAGGCATTCCGCGATCGGCCGGCCCATTGTCCCGGTGCCGACAAACCCTATCCGCATCGCGCTGCTCCGCCGCCTATGGCAAGGGCCGGCATCATCGGACCGCGGCGGCGGCACGGCAAGGGTGCGCGCCGCGCCGGGACTCTCCTTGGTCCCGCAATCTGCGGTTGTCGCTGGCGAAGGCCTTTGCTGCATCTGCAAGGAATCTGCAGCAAATTCTCGCGCGTCGGTTGTAAGAGTTTTTGCAACTCGTTGAGAATGCTGGCCTTCTTTGGCAGAGGCCGGTCCCCCGTGCGGTCAGTTTGCAGCAAACATCGGCAGCAATCCGTTGCTCTTGAACCCGGTACTCCTGAGGCGTGTGTTCGTGGATATCGGTCTCGCGCGTGCACCCGCGCTCCGGAATGAGACATTCAAGCCGTTGCTCCGGGCGAGGCGCTCCCAACCGGGACATTATGAATCGGGAATATGGCTATTTTCACGACGATCTTCGGCTCGCCGCGACCGCGGGATGCCCAGCGGCCCGGCCGCGCCTTCCCGCCGCCGGGGCTTCCCGGGTATGTTTGTCGCGACAACCGGCGCGGGATGATCATGGATTTGAAAGAGGCGGTCGCCGTGGCGAGGCGACGGATCGACGATTTGTTCGCCGCGGACGCGCCGCGGGATATCCGCCTCGAGGGATTTCTGTACGACGATCATCTGATGGTGAGGTCGCTGTCGATCGGGTTTGACCTCGCCGATCCCGCCGCGCCGGCCTCGACGCCTATCGATCAGGCGCGCCGCTACAAGGTTGTGCGGGTCTCGGAGGCGGATAAATCCGTCCTGTCGGTCAGCGATCGATAGTCTCCGGGCGCCCGCGTCCGCCTGGGGTTCTGCCCTGGGATTTCATTGCGGCGCCTCGGCGATCCATCGCGCGACGCGTGCGACGGCTTCCGGCTCGATACCGGAATAGCCGTGCGGCGACCCGGCGCCGCAGGGCTCTCCCTTGCTGGCGGTACTGTCGAGATAAAGGATTTCCTTGCGCGGCGCCTGGGTCAGCGCGGCCGCGATCTTCGCTGCGTCGCCCGGCGGGCTCGCCGGACAGGTATCGCCCTGGTTCGCGACGATCAGAACCGGGACCGCGACCCGGTCGGGTTCGCCGTCGAACAGGGTTTCGCCGGCGCTGCTGCGGCCGGTCACCGACGACATCACGACAATGCCGGCAATCTTCGCGCCAAGGCGGGCGGCGGCTCCGACCGCCGCGATTGCCCCCTGGCTGGTTCCGACCAGCCAGATCGGCAGATCGGCGCCGCCCTTCAGATGGTCGACGGCTTTTCCGACCGCCGCGGCATAGCCCGGCGTGTGGCGATAGCCGAGCAGCGACATGCCGTTCGGCGGCGTCAGCACCGCGACGGCAAACCCGTGCTCCCGCCACAGCGGCAGCGTGCGCTGCAAAAATCCTTCGCCGCCGCGCCGGAAGCCCCCGTCGGGGCCGAACTCGACCATCCCGTTGCCGCCGGGCAGCATGATCAGGACGGCGCGCGGGTTCTCCGGCGCGGCGTACAGCATGCGCTCGATGCCGCCGTCTTCGAGGGTCAGTTCCGACACGACCGGGCCGGCGGCACCGGACGGGACCGTCGCGAATGCGATCAGCAACCAAGCCGCCGCGCCGATGATCCGGTTCATCGCGTTCCTCCTCCTGCTGCCGATCGCTTACGCCCGCCGCGGCGCGGCGATCGCGGCGCCGAGCCGCGCCAGCAACGCCGCCGGATCGCCGGCGATGCGCACGGTCTTGCTGCGGCCCTTCGCGCCGGTGACGATCGTCATGTCGCGCCGCGCGAGACCCCATTCCGCCGCAAGCAGCCGCAGGAGCGCCTCGTTGGCGCGGCCGTCCTCGGGCGGCGCTCGGACCGATACCTTCAACACCGGCGTTCCGTCCGCGAGACGAGCGACGCCATCGACGCGATCCGCCGGGCCGCGCGGCGTCAGCCGCACCGCGACGCGCACGCCGCCCGCGGCCGTCACGAGCGGCAAGTCGGCGCAACCGTCAGAGGAAAGCCGCGACAAGGTCGTACAGGATCAGCCGCCGCAGAAACATCAACAGCAGGATCAGGATCACCGGCGAGATGTCGATCCCGCCGAAATTCGGCAGAAACGAGCGGATCGGGCGGAGCAGCGGTTCGGTGATCCGGTAGAGGAAATCGCCGATCACCGCGACGCCGCGGTTCCACCGGTTGACGACGCCAAACGCCAAGAGCCAGCTGAGGATTGCCTGCGCGATCAGCAGCCAGATATAGATCGTGATAACCGTATCGATCAGCCAGAAAACCGCGCTCATTCGGCCGGTTCCATCATCGCCGGGGCGCGCGACCCTAGCCGCTGCCCCGCACGCCCGCAAGCGGCGGCGACGAGATATCGGAGCGCGGGCGTCCCGCCCTGCACGGTGCGGGAAGATGCCCGCCTCCCACGTCCTGATCGGCCGGAGAATCGCCTTGACGCGCCATTGCCCGCTCTTTACCTCCGCTCCATCCCCCAGTTCGCCGTGAAGCAAAGAAAATGGCTGCCTATCAATACATCTATGTCATGAAAGGTCTGGGAAAGACCTATCCCGGCGGCCGCGAGGTGCTGCGCGACATCTGGCTGTCGTTCTTTCCCGGCGCGAAGATCGGCGTGCTCGGCCTCAACGGCGCCGGGAAATCGACGCTGCTGCGCATCATGGCCGGCGCGGAGAAAGATTTTTCGGGCGAGGCCTGGGCCGCCGACGGCGCCACGGTCGGTTACCTGCCGCAGGAGCCGCAGCTCGATCCGGAGAAGGACGTCGCCGGCAACGTCATGGAGGGGCTGGCGGCGACCAAGGCATTGCTCGACCGCTTCGAGGAGGTCAGCGCCCGCTTCGCCGAGGAGCTGTCGCCCGACGAGATGGACGCGCTGATCGCGGAACAGGGCGAGTTGCAGGAAAAAATCGACCAGGCCGGCGCCTGGGAACTCGACCGCACCGTCGAGATCGCGATGGACGCGCTGCGCTGCCCGCCGGGCGACGCCCCGGTCGCCAATCTGTCGGGCGGCGAGAAGCGCCGCGTCGCGCTGTGCCGTCTGCTGCTCCAGCGCCCCGACCTCTTGCTGCTCGACGAGCCGACCAACCATCTCGACGCCGAGTCGGTCGCCTGGCTGCAGCGCTTTCTGAAGGACTACCCCGGCACCGTCGTCACGGTCACGCACGACCGCTATTTCCTCGACGAGGTCGCCGGCTGGATCCTCGAACTCGATCGCGGCCACGGCATCCCGTTCGAGGGCAACTACTCGGGCTGGCTCGAGCAGAAGCAGGCCCGCCTGGCGCAGGAGGGCCGCCAGGAGGAGGCCCGCCGCCGCACCTTGGAGCGCGAACTCGAATGGGTGCGCCAGAGCCCGCGCGCCCGGCAGGCGAAGAGCAAGGCACGGCTCCAGGCGTATGACGCGCTGGTCGCGCAGAGCCGCGAGAAGGCGCCCGAGACGGCGCAGATCGTGCTGCCGCCGGGTCCCCGGCTCGGCGATGTCGTCGTCGAGGCCGAGCATGTCGGCAAGGGTTTCGGCGACCGCCTGTTGATCGAGGACCTCGATTTCCGGCTGCCGCCGGGCGGCATCGTCGGTGTGATCGGCCCGAACGGCGCCGGCAAGACGACGCTGTTCCGCATGATCACCGGCCAGGAAGAACCCGATACCGGCCGCTTCCGCCTCGGCGAAACCGTCAAGACGGGCTATGTCGATCAGTCGCGCGACGCGCTCGGCGGCACCAATACGGTGTGGCAGGAGATTTCCGGCGGGCAGGACGAGATCGACCTCGGACGCCGCAGGATCGCCAGCCGCGCCAATTGCGCGCTGTTCAACTATCGCGGCCCCGACCAGCAGAAAAAGGTCGGCCAGCTGTCGGGCGGCGAGCGCAACCGCGTGCATCTGGCGAAGATGCTGAAGGAAGGCGCCAACCTGCTATTGCTCGACGAGCCGACCAACGACCTCGATGTCGATACGCTGCGCGCCCTCGAGGAGGCGCTGCTCGACTATCCCGGCTGCGCCGTCATCATCAGCCATGACCGCTGGTTTCTCGACCGGGTCGCGACGCACATCCTCGCCTTCGAGGGCGACAGCCGCGTCGAGTGGTTCGAGGGCAACTACGCCGACTACGAAGCCGACCGCCGCCGCCGCCTCGGCGCCGAAGCCGACCAGCCGCACCGCATCAAATACAAGCCGCTGGTGCGGGCGTGACGGGCCGCGCGCGAGGACGGGCCGTTCGGCCGGTCCGCCGTCCTTCCCGTGCCGGAGTTTTGCATCGTGACCTTATGGTATTCGCGCCGGCAGCTTCTCCGAATGCGGCGAGACTCCGGGCGGACAGGAGCCGAGGGTACGGTCGCCGTCGGTCAGGCGGTAGGAAATATGGATCGGACCGACCGTCGTCACCGGTGCGTTCAGGTGTACCAGACAGCCGAATACGAGCCTGACCTCAACTCTATTGTCGTCGAGCCATTCAGCATGGTAATGAAGACCATAACTTTCCGCCTTCAATAATGTCGTCGATAGCCAATGACGCGCCCGTCTCAGGCGAATGATCGTAGGATCCGGATCGTAGGGGCCAGGAAGTCCCACGGTCTCCGCTTCTACGGTATCGCCTCTGCTGTTTTTAGTCGAGCTCCTTTCGATGCTGTCTGCGATGAGCGAGCCCAGCATCCTAATATTTTCCGAATAAACGCTGCTTTCGGGAAGGATATAATACACTTCAATCGCGGCCACAATAAGCCAGATACAGAAGAGTGCAAGCTTCCCCGCCTTGTGGGCATCGGCTGAACAGAGTTTTGCAAGCAGGCTCATTTCCACGTTCCGGCATTCGCATCGAGCCAGCCGCGCGTGATCCATTCGAAGCGGCTGGTCGTGCTGTAATTGCTGGAGTGCCGGAATGCATAAAGTGCGGCGAGCGCGAGGGTATCTTCAAGAGTGTAGCCGGCGCCCGCCATATAAACGCCTGCCGAGTAATTGGCGGCATGTACGTATGCGTCATAGACCTCTTTTTTTGCCGGATCGCGCTGATAATCGTACTTGCCGCCGTGGCCAATTGCCGCGTCGATAAGGGGAAATTGCTCATTGAAGGGCGAGTTTGCGATGTGTCTCCCAGCAGAGTACACTTCGCGGAAATCGGCATGCGGCGGAGCCAACAAGGTGCCGGTAGCCGAACTCGGATCTGAAATCGGCTTGCCATCCGGAAACACGACAATTTTGGCGTCATTTGGTGTCTCCTTGACCGGCGTGTACTTGTCAGGAGCAGCGGGGCCGCCTGCGAAAGTCCATTGGCCGCCGTCGGGATTGCCGGCCGGGACGCGCGGCTGAGCCGGGTTGAACCCGGCCTTCAGCAGGTCGAATGCGGTCGTATCGATGCCGCAGAGCTTGAGCAGATCGCGACCGCCGATCCCGGCGGCCAAGAGATGATCGGCCGCGGACAGGCGGTCCGCGGCATTCTCGTCGGGCAAGGGCGGCAGCGCGCTGTGCGCGAGGTGGATCAGGGCAAGGACGGTCTCCCCGTCGCGCCACGCCGCCGAGGCCCGCCGGATATTGCCGAGGACGGCGGGATCGACCGGTTTTGAATAAGCGACCGAAAGGAGCGTGAGAATCCGTTCCCCTGCCAAATCGAGATCGAGTTCGCTCGCTCGCGAGCAAGTGATGTGTTTCGCGAGCACGGTCCCGGCGCCGAGCACCAGCCCGGCATCGTTTAACGTCATCGTGGAATAGAAGACATCGGCGCGCGCTTCCGGGCGCCACCCGTCCCGCAATCCTTGCTGCATCGCAGAAAATCCTGATCGCGGACAGCAACATATACGATCGAATCGTGTATGCCAAGAACAAAAAGAGAACTATCGGCCGCTTGCCCGACATTTTGCGTCAGGGCACGGCACAAGGCAATCCGCTCGCGGTGAGTTCGATTGATCTCGACAACAGCCACCCGATGGCGGCATTGAAGGCGCGCGTGGCGCCGGCAGAGGCCCCCAATGCGGAGGAATCCCCGCCGCCGGCGTTGCTCTAGCCTCTGAGAAAGGCGCGCGGGTCTGCCGTGGTCTCGTCCCTTACCGATACCGGATCGCCGGTCGCCGCCTCGATCGAGACGCGGGCGTCGTGGGTCGTCGCGCTGACCGCGCTCCTCGTCTACACGGTGTCGTTTGGGGCGCCGGTCATCACCGTCGTGGCGCTGACGCGGATCGCCGCCGAGTTGGGCGACGCGCGCTCGGTGCCGGGGCTGGCCTTCTCGCTCGCGTGGTTCGGCGCGGCGGTCGGCGGCATCCCGATGGGCTGGATGGCCGAGCGCTTCGGCATCCGCCGCGTCGTCATGTTCGGCGCCGTGATGGTCGCATCGGGTCTCACGATATCGACGCTCGCGACCGCGGCCTCGGGCGGCGCGGCGGCGCTTTTTATCGGCCACGGCGTGTTTATCGGCCTCCTCGGCAACGCCTGCATCAACGCGCCGCTCTACGTCTATGTCGCGCGCTGGTTCGACCGCCGCCGCGGCAGCGCGGTGGCGCTGATCTCGTCCGGCCAGTATCTCGCCGGGACCGTCTGGCCCATATTTTTCACGCGCGGCATCGACGCCTTGGGCTGGCGCGGCATGATGCTGGGCTACGCGGTTTTCGTCGTGGCCGTGATCCTGCCGGCGGCGCTCGCGATCTTCCGGCCGCCGCCCGATGCCGGCGTCCTCGCCGCCGCGACGGGTCCGGCGCGTGGCGGCGCCGTCCTCGGGCTGCGGCCCAATCTGGTGATGAGCCTGTTGTGCTTCGCCGGGCTGATGTGCTGCACGCCGATGGCGATGCCGCAGGGCCACCTCGTCGCGTTCTGCACCGATCTCGGGATCGCCCCGGCGCACGGCGCGGCGATGCTGTCGCTGCTGCTCGGCTGCGCGTTTGTCAGCCGCCAGTTCTGGGGGTGGGTCAGCGACCGGATCGGCGGGCTGCGCACCGTGCTGGCCGGCTCGGTGTGCCAAATTACCGCGATGACCGGGTTTCTGCTGACCCAGAACGAGGCCGGGCTGTTCGCGGTCGCGGCGACGTTCGGCCTCGGCTTCAGCGGCATCATCCCGGCCTATGTCGTCGCGATCAGAGAACTGTTTCCGACCGCCGAGGCGGCGTGGCGGGTGCCGACCGTGCTGTTGTTCACCGGCTCGGGGATGGCGCTGGGCGGCTGGCTCGCCGGGGCGATCTATGACTGGGCCGGGTTCTACGCGATCGCGTTCGCGACCGGCATCGCGTTCAACGCCGCGCACATTGTCGTGATCGGCTCCTTGGTGCTGCGCCAGGGCCGCGCCGGGCTGCGCCCGGCCGCCGCCCCCATCGCCAGCGGCGCGCAAACCCGCTGATCTCGCCATATCGCACGCCCTTCCCGGTCCAACGGCAGAGACCGGGAAGAGAGCAATGCCGCCGGCGCGGCGGGTGACGAACTGTGCGTTCCGGTTCTACAGCAGCGTGTGCGCCCGCACCGCGCCCTCCTCGACCCAGCCCACCTCGATCCGGATCGGTGCGTATTGCCGGATCGTGCCGGCCGCCAGGTCGACATCGGCCTCGGAATGCGCCCGCACAAAAACCGCGGTCTCGCCGTTGCGGACGTAGGGCGCGAAATTCTTGGTGGTGTTGCCGAACACGAGCGGATCGACCGCCAGCGCCACGAGCTCGTCCGCGACGGTCTCCACTTCGCGCGTCGGCGCCGTCTCTCGCAAAACCAGCAGCGCGATGTCGCGCGCCGGCACCCCCTCGGTGCGCAGCCGGTTGCAGGTATCCTCGGCGACACCTTTCGCCGGAAACAGTCCCACGACGAACTTCACCGCCATCCGATGCCTCCGTTTGCGGGTTGTCGATCGAACCCAATTCAATAGTTGAACCGGACGGCGGTTTCCATCCGCTTCGTCACGGCGCCCTCAGGACGCGCGGAGGTCAAAGCGATGGTTCCGGGGCATGCAATCTCCTCCCGATTCACCATTTATTAGTGTTGATGGAAGCTTAAAAAACGGGTTAGTGGTGCATCGGCAAACCGGACGCGC
>JBFXDF010000089.1:0-14423 GCA_050181375.1 Alphaproteobacteria bacterium | reverse complement strand
GCCCGCGAATTGTTGCCGGCAATTTCGCCAAATTCGCCGGCTATTCTTCGTTCCGGTGAACCGCCGGGGCCCCGAGACCGCCGCAGGCGGACATCGGGTGGAGGCATGCGGGCGTTTGCTGCAGATTTACTGTTTTTACAGCAAAACCTCCACCGGACTGTTCAACCTATAGTGTGCAAGGTCCCACGAATGGCGTCGCGGATCCCCAGAAAGACGAGCAATTCCGCCAATTCGGTCGGCTATACCGCGTTTTCCGGACTAGGCGTCGGCGGCCGCCGGGAACCGCCATTGAGCCTCGCATTATCGGCGATGCGGGACCTCTGCTGCAAATTTCTGCCTTTTGCAGCAAACCGAATCAACTGTTGGTTGCCTGTCGCCTGGCGTTGGTCCGGCGGATAGGCCGTGCTATGCCCGTCGCGGCGCGAGAAACGATGACAGACGACATGCTCGAAATCGACGACCTCTCGGTCAGCTATGGCGGACTGGCGGCGCTGCGCGGCGTCTCGCTTTCGGTCGGCCAGGGTCAATTCGTCGCGATTGTCGGCCCGAACGGGGCCGGCAAGACGACGCTGTTCAAGGCAATTTCCGGCACGGTCGCGCCAGCGGGAGGAAAAATCCTGTTCGAGGGGCGCGACCTGCTGGCGGTTCCGCCGCCGCGGCGGGCCCATTTCGGGATCGCGCACGTCCCCGAGGGACGGCAGGTCTTCGCCTCGCTGACGGTGCTCGAAAATCTCGAAATGGGGGCTTATTCCGAGCGCGGCCGCGCCGAGTGGCGGCGCAACCTCGACCGCATCTTCACGCTGTTCCCGGTCCTCGCGGAGCGGCGGGGTCAGATGGCCGGCACGCTGACCGGCGGCGAGCAGCAAATGGTGGCGATCGGCCGCGGGCTGGCCTCGGCGCCGCGTCTGTTGCTGCTCGACGAGCCGTCGATGGGGCTGGCTCCGACCATCGCCGATCTGATCTTCGACCGGATCGCCGCCTTGCACCGCGAAGACCGGCTGACGATCCTCCTGGTCGAGCAACGCGTCGCCGAGGCGCTCGAATCGTGCGACTACGGCTATGTTCTCGAAACCGGCCGGGTCGTTCTCGAAGGCACGCACCGCACGCTGATGGCCGACGACCGGGTCCGCCGCGCCTATCTCGGCATGTAAGGCCGGCCGCGCCGAACTACGTCGGCCCGGACATCCGGCTGAAATAGGCAGCCAGCCCCTCGTTGCGCCACGACCGGCCACGCCAGCCGAGATATCCGTCGGGACGCACCAGAAACGCCGCTTCCTCGCGGCCATAGGCGCCGGCAAAGAGGTTTCGGTCATCCCGGTAAACCGCAACCCCGTACGGTTCGGGCAGCGCCTTGGACACCACCGCGACGGCGCGCACCGGCAGCCCACAGCGAGACCGCCGTTCGCTCGCAAACCGGGCGAAATCGGCCACTTTTGCCGCGGCATCGGCTCCGGGCAGATGGGCGATCAGGACGTGCTCGGGGCCGCGCAGCACATCGAACAGCCGCAGCGGGAAGCCGATCCCGTGCCGTCCGAGACCACCGGCGTCGGGCGCCCGGTCGCCCGCTTGCGGCAAACCCAGATCGAGATCAGCCGCCTCCTCGATGACCCAGAAGCTGCCGCGATAGGACACGCGGAGCTGCGTGTCGGCCAGGCGGTCCGGCGCGCCGCCCTTCTCCCGCCCGTAATTCTCGCTCGCCGCCACGGTGCGCGCGATAACCTCGGCGCCGACCGGCCGCCGCTCGGCCTCGTAGCTGTCCAGCAACGATTCCGGCGCGGCCCCGTTGGCCACAAGCGCCAGTTTCCAGGCGAGATTGTAGGCGTCCTGGATGCCGGTAGTCATACCCTGGCCGCCGGTCGGCGGATGGATATGCGCCGCGTCGCCGGCGAGAAACACACGATCCCGCCGGTATTGCACCGCAAGCCGCATGCTGATGCGGAACAGCGATGACCAGCGCAAATCGGACAATCGCGCCCGGCCCGGCAAGAGATCGTCGGCGACCTCCTGCAACGCGGCGAGATCGGGACCGGGCGCATCGGATTGGATGCCGTGCTCGCTGCCGCCCGCGCTGGCCGGCTCCGGTTTGGCGAGCGTCGACACGCGGTAGCGCCCCGGTTCGGGCAGCGGGATCGCAATGAACATGTCGGGCGCCCAGTTCTCGACCGGGCGCAGCGCCCGCAGCGCCATCCCGCGCGGCAGATCCCAGTCGATATGAACGTCGCCGAGCATGAACATCATCGGGAACGCGTCGCCCTCGAACCCGATCCCGAGCGCATGGCGCACCGCGCTGTGCGCCCCGTCGCAGCCGACGACATAGCGGAACTCTCCATTTTCGATGCTTCCGTCGGGCCGCCGCAACGCAACGCTGACCCGCTCGCCGTCCTGGTGCAGCGCGGTCAGTTCGACGCCGCGCTCGACCGCGATCCCGAACCTGCCGAGATGCCGGGTCAGCAACCGCTCGGTCTCGTATTGCGGCAGGCCGAGTTCCGCGTAGGGAAGATCGGAGAGATCGAGCAGCTCGTCGCGCGGCTCGCGCCCGTCAATGATCGAACGCAGCCCCTCGATCCAGAGGCCGGCATCGATCATCTCGCGCGCCAGCCCCATATCGTCCCAGACTTCGAGCGTGCGCGGCGTGACCCCGATCGCGCGGCAATAAGGGGATGGCTCGGCACGCCGTTCGACGATGCGGCAACGGGCGCCGTGGCGGGCCAGTTCGGCCGCCATCGTGAGACCGACCGGGCCGGCGCCGACCACCAGAATATCGGCCATCGCTCTCCCTCCCGTGTATCGGCCATGCGCACGGTACCAGGAGTTGTGCGGCGTTCAACCCGGCGCAACAGGGCTTCGCGTCGGTGCGCGACAGTCCCATATCTCGCGGATGAGCGTCACCGCCAAGATCTGCGGGTTGTCGAGCGAGGACGCGGTCGCCGCCGCGGTCGAGGGCGGCGCCGCGTATCTCGGTTTCGTCTTCTACCCACCGAGCCCGCGTTCCGTGTCGCCGGCCCGCGCCGGTGCGTTGTGCGCCGGGGTACCGGTTTCGGTGCGGCGCGTCGGGCTGTTTGTCGATGCCGACGATGCCGCGATCGGCAGAGCACTCGACGCGGCGCCGCTCGACATGTTGCAGTTTCACGGTCGGGAGAGTCCGGAGCGGGTCGCGCAGGTCAAGGCGCGCTTCGGCCGTCCAGTCATGAAGGCGATCCCGGTCGCATCCGCCGAGGACGTGTCGGCCGCCTCGCTCTACGAAGACTGCGCCGATTTCCTGCTGTTTGACGCGAAGCCGCCGCGGCGCGACGACGCATTGCCGGGCGGCAACGGCCTCGCATTCGACTGGCGGCTGATCGCCGGGCGTCGGTGGCGTCTGCCATGGATGCTGTCGGGCGGGCTGACGGCCGGGCTGTTGGCCGAGGCGGTGCGGATTTCCGGCGCGCGCGCGGTCGATGTGTCCTCGGGTGTCGAGCGCTGCCCCGGCGACAAGGACCCAGAGAAAATCGGCGAATTCCTCTCCGCGGTACGTAGGCTTTGAGTTGAAGGCGCGGGCTTTCCAACCCTCCGGCATGCCGGCCGGAGCCGGCGGCCTCCACTTCTTTCCTCCGTGACCTCGGCGCCTTCGTGGTGCATATCGGAAGCGTGATGCAGACACCGAACACCTATCGCGGCGGGCCGGATCCGCGCGGCCATTTCGGGATCTACGGCGGGCGCTATGTCGCCGAGACGCTGATGCCGCTGATCCTGGCGGTCGAGCAGGCCTACAACGAAGCCAGGGACGACCCGAACTTCCACGCCGAACTGGCCTATTATCTCGACCATTATGTCGGGCGGCCGAGCCCGTTGTATTTCGCCGAGCGGCTGACCCGCCATTTCGGCGGCGCCAAGCTTTATTTCAAACGCGACGAGCTGAACCATACCGGCGCGCACAAGATCAACAACGTGCTCGGACAAATCCTGCTGGCGCGCCGCATGGGCAAGCGCCGCATCATCGCCGAGACCGGCGCCGGGCAGCACGGCGTCGCG
This sequence comes from Alphaproteobacteria bacterium, assembly GCA_050181375.1. Classification (GTDB taxonomy): domain Bacteria; phylum Pseudomonadota; class Alphaproteobacteria; order ATCC43930; family CGMCC-115725; genus DATARH01. Next base: position 10,412 of record JBFXDF010000089.1, on the reverse strand, counting down.
ACCGCCACCGCCTGCGCGCTGTTCGACCTGCCCTGCGTCGTCTACATGGGCGCGACCGATATCGAGCGGCAGAAGCCGAACGTGTTCCGCATGCGGCTGCTGGGCGCGGAGGTCGTGCCGGTCCATTCCGGCACCGCGACCTTGAAGGACGCGATGAACGAGGCGCTGCGCGACTGGGTCGCGCATGTCGAGGACACATTCTATGTGATCGGTACGGTGGCGGGGCCGCATCCCTATCCGGCGATGGTGCGCGATTTTCAGTCGGTGATCGGTCGCGAGACTCGCGAGCAGTTGATGAAAGCCGAGGGGCGGCTGCCCGACACGCTGGTCGCCTGCATCGGCGGCGGCTCGAACGCGATGGGGCTGTTCCACCCGTTTCTCGACGATCCCTCGGTGCGGATGATCGGGGTCGAGGCCGGCGGTCACGGCATCGAGACCGGGCTGCATGCGGCCTCGCTGAACGGCGGCCAGCCCGGCGTCCTGCACGGCAACCGCACCTATCTGCTGCAGAACGATGACGGGCAAATCAACGACGCGCATTCGATCTCGGCGGGTCTCGATTATCCCGGGATTGGTCCCGAGCACGCCTGGCTGCACGATCTCGGCCGCGTCGAGTACGTCTCGATCACCGACCGCGAGGCGCTCGACGCGTTTCAATTGTGCAGCCGCCAGGAGGGGATCATCCCGGCGCTGGAGCCGGCGCATGCGCTGGCGCATGTCGCGAAGATCGCCCCGACCCTGCCGCGCAACCACCTGATCGTGATGAACCTGTGCGGCCGCGGCGACAAGGACATTTTTGCTGTTGCCGAGCATCTCGGGGTTAAGCTGTGACCCGCATCGAACGCCGTTTCGCGAAACTGCGCCAGGAAGGCCGCGCCGGGCTGGTCATCTATCTGACGGCCGGCGACCCCGACCCCGGAACCTCGCTCGCGCTGTTCGAGGGTCTGGCAGACGCCGGCGCCGATCTGATCGAGATCGGCATGCCGTTCTCCGACCCGATGGCCGACGGTCCGTCGGTCCAGGCGGCCGGCCAGCGCGCGCTGAAAGCCGGCATGACCCTGCGCAAGACGCTGGCGATGGTGCGCACGCTGCGCCGGCGCGACCCCGACACGCCCTATGTGCTGATGGGCTATTACAACCCGATCTACCGCTACGGCGCCGAGGCGTTCGCGCAGGATGCGGCAGAGGCCGGAGTCGACGGCGCGATCGTCGTCGATCTGCCGCCCGAGGAGGATTCCGAGCTGGCCGGGCCGGCGCGCGCCGCCGGTCTCGACATCGTCCGGCTCGCCACCCCGACCAGCGACGAGGCCCGCCTGCCGGCGATCGTCGCGCATGCCGGCGGCTTTATCTATTACGTCGCGATCGCAGGCATCACCGGCACAAGATCGGCCGAAGCCGCCAGCGTTCACAATGCTGTCGCCCGGTTGCGCCGGTTCACCGAGCTGCCGATCGCGGTCGGGTTCGGCATCAAGACCCCGGCGCAGGCCGCCGAAATCGCCAAGGCCGCCGATGCGGCGGTGGTCGGCTCGGCGGTCGTCGACCGCCTCGCGCTGAACCTCGATCCCGATGGCAAGGCCAAGCCCGGCCTCATCGAGGCGGTGCTCGGGGATATACGTGCGCTCGCGGAAGGGGTGCGCAGCGGGCGTCGGACATGAACTGGCTGACCAATTACGTCCTGCCGAAAATCCGGGTGTTCCGGCGCAAGGAGGTGCCGGACAATCTCTGGCACAAATGCCCGTCCTGCGAGCAGATGCTGTTTCATCGCGAGCTGGCGGAAAATCTGGAGGTGTGCCGCAGTTGCGGCCATCATTTCCGCATCGGCAGCCAGACCCGGTTCACGCTGTTGTTCGACGGCGGCGAGTTCACCCCGGTCGAGACGCCGAAGGTCGCGCCCGATCCGCTGCGCTTCCGCGACCGCAAGCGCTACACGGACCGGCTGCGCGAAAGCCACGCCGCGCTCGGCCCCGGCAGCGAAGCGCTTGCCGTGGCCGAGGGGCGGATCGGGGGCATCGCGGCCGTTGTCGCGGCGTTCGATTTCGCGTTTATGGGCGGCTCGATGGGCGTGGCGGTCGGCGAGGCTTTTGTCGCGGCGGCACGGCGCGCGGTGGGGCGCGAGGCGGCGCTGATCGTCGTGCCGGCCTCGGGCGGCGCGCGCATGCAGGAAGGCATCCTGTCCTTGATGCAGATGCCGCGTACGATCGTCGCCGCCGACATGGTCAAGGAAGCCGGGCTGCCCTACATCGTCGTGCTGACCGACCCGACCACCGGCGGCGTGTCGGCCTCGTTCGCGATGCTTGGCGATATCATCCTGGCCGAACCCGGCGCGATCGTCGGTTTTGCCGGCATCAGGGTCATCCAGGAAACGATCCGCGAGACTCTGCCCGAGCGGTTCCAGCGGGCCGAATATCTCTTCGAGCACGGCATGGTCGATCAGGTCGTGCCGCGCGCCGAACTGGCCGCGACATTGGGGCGCCTGCTTCGGCTGCTGCGCGAGAAGCATCGCGCCGAGGTTCCCGCCGCGCTCGCGCCGCCTGGGGCCGTCGCGCCCCTCGCGGCCGAAGGCGACGGCGGGTCATGAGCGCTTCTCTCCCGGCCCAAAGCGACCGGGTTTTGACCCGGCTGATGCGGCTGCACCCGAAAAAGATCGACCTGACCCTGGGCCGCGTCGAACGGCTCCTGGCGGCGCTCGGCAACCCGCAGGACCGGCTGCCCCCGGTGATCCATGTCGCCGGGACAAATGGAAAAGGTTCGACGGTCGCGACGCTGCGCGCCTGTCTCGAAGCCGCTTTGTATCGGGTACATGTCTACACCTCGCCGCATCTCGTGCGCTTTCACGAGCGCATCCGCCTCGCCGGCGAGCTGATCGACGAGGATGCGCTGCTCGCGGCGCTGGACGAATGCGAGCGCGCCAATCGCGGTGACCCGATCACGTTTTTCGAGATCACGACCGCAGCGGCCTTTCTCGCCTTCTCCCGCACGCCGGCCGACATCGTCCTGCTCGAAACCGGGCTCGGCGGCCGGCTTGACGCTACGAATGTCATCCGCCGTCCGGCGGCGACCGCGATCACGCCGATCTCGCTCGATCACCAGGCCTTTCTCGGCGACACGATCGCGGCGATCGCCGGCGAGAAGGCCGGCATCCTGAAGCAGGGCGCGTCCGCCGTGATCGGACCGCAGCCCGCCGAGGCGGCGGCCGTGCTCGAAGCCCGCGCCGCCGCGATCGGCGCCCCGCCCTACCGCTGGGGGCACGAGTGGCGATGCCACCTTCACCCTCCCGCCGCTGACGCGGCGGCTCCCCCCCTCTTCCTCATCGCGGGAGAGGGTGCACGAGCGCGCAGCGCGAGGGCGGGTGAGGGCGAGGCGGGCATGCGCTACGAAGGGGAAAAATGGCGGCTCGATCTGCCGCTTCCGTCACTGCCGGGGGTGCACCAGATCGCGAATGCCGGGATAGCGCTGGCCTGCCTCGAACGGCTCGACGGGTTTTCGCTTCCGGCAAGCGCGCTCGCGGCGGGCCTGCGCCGGATCGACTGGCCGGCCCGACTGCAGCATCTGAACCGAGGCCCGCTTGCCGGAACCCTGGCGCCAGGATGGGAATTGTGGCTCGACGGCGGCCACAATCCGGGCGCCGGACAAGTCCTGGCCGAAGTTGCCGCGACCTGGCGCGACCGCCCGCTCCATCTCGTCGTCGGCATGCTCAACACCAAGGATGCCGGCGGCTTCCTCGCTCCGCTCGCGCGATATGCGCGCTCGCTCCATGCGCTGAACATTCCCGGCGAGGAGAACGCCCTGCCCGCATCCCGCATCGCCGAAACGGCGCGCGCGCTCGGGATCGCAGCCGAGGAAACCGGGTCGGTCGAGACCGCGCTGCGCGCTATTGTCGCCGCGAACGGCGGGCCGGCGAGGGTGCTGATCTGCGGATCGCTGCACCTCGCGGGTATTGTCCTTGCCGAGAACGGCTGATCGCGAGGAAAACCGATGGGCGTCTCCGCCGACCCGTGGACCCGCGCGGCGCTCTGGCTCGCCGCGTGGGACTCGCACGGAACTCACCGCACGGCAACCGATGGCGACAACGCCGGAGCGGAATGGCTGGCCGCCGCGGCCGCCGCGCTCGGCGCCGAGCCGGCGGTGGAAGAATTCGCGATCGAACGGCTCGACCCCATCGCCGCGTTTCTCGAAATCGGCGGCGATCGCATACCGGCGATCCCTGCTTTCGACGCGCCCTCCACCGATCACGACGGTGTCGGCGGCCGGCTCGGCCCGGTCGGCGGCGATGCCGAGATCGCGGTCGCCGAACTGCCGCCGCAAGCGGTATATTGCGGCGAATACGAGCGGCTGCGCCGCGTTGGTTGCCATCGCGGCTTCGTAATCCTGTGCGCAGGGCCAAGTGCGGGCGTGGCGCTGCTGAACGCAGAAAAGTTCCGCGAACCCTTCGGCATGCCGACGCTCCATGTATCGAGCGCGGCGCGGGAAAGGGTGCTCACCGCCGCGGCGCAACGCAGCCCGGCCCGGCTCGTATCCGCAAGCCGGCGAACGACCGCTACGGCCCGGAATGTCGTCGTCGCGCTCGGCGGGACCGGCCGGGAAGAGCCCGCGGCAATACCGCTCGTCGTCATGACCCCGCGCAGTTCGTGGTGGCAATCGACCGCCGAGCGCGGCGGCGGCATCGTATGCTGGCTCGAAACGCTGCGGGCGCTGCTGCAATCGCGGCCAAGCCGTCCGGTCATGCTTACCGCGAACAGCGGCCACGAACTCGGCCATCTCGGCCTCGACGATTTCATCGCGCGGCGGCCCGGATGGGATCGGAAAACGGGAGAGGGCGGCGCGCTCTGGGTGCATTACGGCGCCAATATCGGCGCTTCCGATGGGGCGCTGTCGCTGGTGTCGCCCGATCCCCGTCTGCGGGAACTGGCCGCAACCGAGTTGGCGCGCGCCGGCCAACCGCACACGCTGGCGCCGCCGGAGCTGGTGCCAAGCGGCGAGACCCGCGACATCCACCGCGCCGGCGGCCGTTATCTGACGCTGGTCGGCACGAACGCGCTATTTCATCTGCCGCAGGATCGCTGGCCGGACGCGGTCGATGTCACAGCGATCGCGCGGACAGCCGCCGCCGCCTCGCGCGTCGTATCGGCATTGGCTTGGGGCTGATTTTAGCCCCGCCGACCGACACCACGGATCTCGTCCGGCGGCACGATTGGGAGGCGATACAATGGCGGAACAGAACTGGTCGTTGCGCGGCGAATACATGGAAAGCTGTAATTGCGACTATCTTTGCCCGTGCATTTACACCAACCCACAAGGACCGGCGACGCACGATCACTGCACCGCGCTGATGGCGTTCCGCATCGACGAGGGCCGCTCCGGTGCGATGCGGCTTGACGGCCTCAAATTCGCATTCGTCATCCGCTCCGGCAAGGTGATGGCCGACGGCAACTGGGCGTTCGGCGTTGTCGTCGACGGTGCCGCCGATCCGGATCAGCGGCTGGCGCTCGGCAAGATCGCGAGCGGCGAGGCCGGCGGCACTCCGGCGGTCATCCGACAGAACCTGGTCGGCGACTTCCGCGGTATCGAGTTTCAGCCGATCGATTTTACGATCGCCGGGCTGACCCGCCGCGTCGCGATCCCGGGTCTCGTATCGTTCGAGATCGAGGGCGTCCTGTCGCGCAACCGCGGCGGCGACCCGTATTACATCGACAATACCGGGCACCCGGCAAACCGCCGCCTCGCGCTGGCGCGGTCGACGGAAACCCATGTGCACGCCTTCGGCCTCGACCTCGATCTGAGCGCCCGAGGCAATAACGGGCATTTCGCGCCATTCTCGTGGGCCGCCTGAGCTTTGGACAGCGCGACGTTCCGCCGCAGATGCGGATTGCAATCGTCGAGGCGATTCGCCAATCGATCATAATCGGGTGATAATGCGGCCCCGTTTGGATTGACGGAAGAAGGGACTTCGGTGGCGCCGCCGCTCGAAAATTGTCCGGCCCTGGTGCTGAACGCCGATTTCCGGCCGCTCAGCTATTTCCCATTGTCGTTGTGGTGCTGGCAGGACGCCGTCAAGGCAGTGTTTCTCGAACGCGTCAACATCATCGACCATTACGATTTCTATGTCCGCAGCCCGTCTTTCGAGATGCGGCTGCCGAGCGTTATCGCACTGAAGGAATACGTTCAGGCGGCGCGCCATCCCGCCTTCACACGGTTCAACGTGTTTCTGCGCGACCGCTTTACCTGCCAATATTGCGACCGGCCGTTCCCGTCGCAGGATCTGACGTTCGACCACGTCATCCCACGCTCGCGCGGCGGAAAGACCGTGTGGACCAATGTCGTGACCGCGTGCGGCGGCTGCAATCTGCTGAAGGGAAACCGGCTGCCGCAACAAAGCCGGATGTTCCCGAAGCAAAAGCCGGCTCAGCCGACAAGCTACACGCTGCAGGAAAACGGCCGCGCCTTTCCGCCCAATTATCTGCACGAAAGCTGGCGCGACTATCTCTACTGGGATACCGAACTCGACCCGGCCTGAAACGGCCGGCTGGCGATTGGGCTGATTGCGAAGGCATGCGCGCGAAGCGCGGGATGGCGTGCGCTCCCGTTAGAGTGACTCCGTCGACTCTTTCGCACCGCAAATTGCCGTCGCGAGAGGCTGCGTGAATTTCAGTCGATCGAACAGAGGACGACGCATGGACATTCCCGAGCATGATCTGATCGTGGTTGGCGCCGGCAATGCCGCGACCTGCACCGCGCTGTCGGCGCGGGAGAACGGCGCCTCGGTGCTGATGCTCGAGGTCGCGCCGGAGCACTGGCGCGGCGGCAATTCGGCCTTTACCGGCGGCGCCTGGCGCATCGTCTATCACGGCTTCGACGATCTGGCGCGGCTCATCCCCGACATCGGCGAGCACGAGTTGGCGAATGTCGATTTCGGCACCTACACCGAGGAGCAGTATTACGACGATATCGGCCGCATGACCGAGTATCGCAGCGACCCCGACCTGACCGAAATCCTGATCACAAAGAGCTTCGAGACCGGCGTGTGGATGCGCCAGAAGGGTGTGCGCTTCCAATTGGGTCTCGGGCGGCAGGCGTTTCGCGTCGACGGCAAATTCAAGTTCTGGGGCGGCCTCGCCTGCCACATCTGGGGCGGCGGCAAGGAACTGATGAAAGCGCTGCACGGCCGCGCCGAGCGCGAGGGCATCCGCATCCTCTACGAGACGCCGGCGGTGTCGCTGCTGCAGGGCGACGACGGCGTCGCCGGTGTGCGGGTGCGGCACCAGGGGCGGTTTCTCGATCTGCGGTCGAAAGCGGTTGTGCTGGCGTGCGGCGGGTTTGAGGCCAATGCCGAGATGCGCGCGCGTTATCTCGGTCCGGGCTGGGATCTCGCGAAGGTGCGGGGGTCGCGTTACAATGTCGGGCAGGGCCACAAAATGGCGCTCGATATCGGCGCGGCCCCGGCCGGCCACTGGTCGGGCGCGCATGCCTGCGCCTGGGATTTGAACGCGCCCCCGGTCGGCGATCTCGATGTCGGCGACCGGTTTCAGAAGCACGGCTACCCGTTCGGCATCGTTGTCAACGCGAGGGGCCAGCGCTTTCTCGACGAGGGTGCCGATTTCCACTCCTATACCTACGCCAAATACGGCGGTGAAATCCTGAAGCAGCCCGGCATGTTCGCCTGGCAGGTGTTCGACCAAAAAACCGTGCACCTGCTGCGCGACGAGTACCGCATCCCGCGCACCACAAAGGAAAGGGCCGACACGCTGGAGGCGCTCGCCGAACGGCTCGACGGAGTGGACCCGAAGGGCTTTCTCGAGACGGTGCGCGCGTTCAACGCGGCGCCCCGCCCGGACGTGCCGTTCAACCCGAACATCCATGACGGGCTGCGCACCTCGGGGTTGGCCATCGACAAGAGCAACTGGGCGCAGCGCCTCGATACGCCGCCCTATGAGGCCTACGGTGTGACGACCGGCATCACCTTCACCTTCGGCGGCCTCAAGATCACCAACGGCGCCGAGGTCGAAGACGTAACCGGGCGGCCGATCCCGGGTCTGTTCGCGGCCGGCGAGATCGTTGGCGGGCTCTATTACCATAATTACGCCAGCGGCACCGGGCTGATGGCCGGCTCGGTGTTCGGCCGCATCGCCGGAAAGAGCGCGACGGCTTATGCGAAGGGGTAGGATTACCCGGCGATTCGGGGGAAATCGCCGCCGCAATTGAGCCACAATGGAAAGAGCGTCTCCTTGCAAGACAAGCCGGCATGTTCTACCGTTCGTACAAACCAAGCCGACGCATCGACCTCGGCCGCACGAATGGGAGGAACGTCATGGCAGGGATGTCCCGCCGCTCGCTGCTCAACGGTTCGCTCGGTCTCGCCGCCACCGCGACGCTGGCGCGGCCCTATATCGCCAACGCGCAGGCGAAAACCGCCAACGCCTGGTGGATCCAGGGCTTCGCGCACGAGGAGGATATCGCGTTCAAGAAGCTGGTTGAGGATTATCAGAAGGGCAGCGGGAACAAGCTCGAGTATACGATCATCCCGTACGCGCCGATGCGTCAGAAGATTGTCTCGGCGATGACCAGCGGCGCCGTACCCGACCTTTTTCAAAATAGCCCGACCGAGATCAATGCGCTTTACGGCTGGGACGACAAGCTGGTCGATGTCAGCGACGTCATCGAAACCCAGAAGAAAAATTTCACCGAAGCGGCGCTGGCATCGGCCTACAGCTACAACAACGTGAAGAAAGAGCGCGGCTTTTACCTGGTTCCGTATGATCAAGGCGGATGGATAAACCATGTCTGGAGTTCGCTTGTAAAGAAAGCCGGTTATGATATGGAGGACATCCCCAAGAAATGGGATGCGTATTACAATTTCTTTAAGGACGTGCAGAAGAAGCTCCGCGCTCAGGGCGCCGGCAATAGGCGGATATACGGGATCGGGTTCCAGGTGACGACAAACGGCAATGACCCGAACAGCTTCTTCAACTATATGCTGGCGGCCTATGGCGGCCGCAATCTGGTGGATGCGAAAGGCACTCCCCACCTTGACGATCCGCAAGTGAAGGAAGCCATTATCAAGGCGCTCGAATTCCCCTCTCAGGCGTACAAGGAAGGCTTCGTGCCGCCGAGTGCGATCAACTGGAACGACGCCGACGACAATAATGCCCTCCATGCGAAAACCATTGTCATGGACCTCGACGGCACGATCTCGAGTGAGGTTGCCATCTTCAAGAAGAAGGAGGAGTATGACGATCTTACCACAATGGGTTTGGCGCAGAGCAATGACGGAAAAGAGATACCCGCCGTTGTCACGCATGCCGGCGTCGTGATCCCAAAAGGAGCAAAGAACGTCGATGTCGCGAAGGATTTCCTGAAATATCTAATCCAGCCGGAAATCCTCAACGAATACTTGAAAACCGGACTGGGACGCCGTGTTCCCGCCATGCCGTCCATTGTGAAGAACGATTCGTGGTGGAGCGAAGACCCGCACCGCAAGGCCTATGTCGAGCTGGCTGTGCTTGGCGATACGGTGTCGGAATTTTTCGTTTTCAACCCGGCCTGGGCGCAGTGCCGCAACGAGCACGTTTTCCCGACCGGCTGGGCCGATGTCATCCTGCACAACATGACGCCCAAGGAAGCGGCGGAAAAGGCGATCGCGAGGGCCAAGGAAATCTTCGCAAAGTACCCGATCCCGAGCTGACCGGCCGATCCGGCCTCCTGGCGCCGCGGCGTCTATTCGCAGGCGACCGCGGCGCGCGTCGGCCGACAGCGTGCCGTGCTCCCCCGCCGTGCGCCTTCGCCCCTACCGAAAGGGGCATTGACTCGATCGCTGACCTGCCATGTTCTACCGTCGTGCAAACGCTGAGCCGGCGCATCGCGCGGCCGGAGAGGAGGAACGACGCCATGGCAGGGATGACCCGCCGCTCGCTGATCAACAGTTCCATCGGAGTTGCCGCCGCGGCGACGCTGGCGCGCCCCTATGTCGCCAACGCGCAGGCGAAGACCGCCACCGTCTGGTGGATCCAGGGTTTCGCGCACGAAGAGGATGTTTCGTTCAAAAAGGTCGTCGACGACTATCAAAAGTCCAGCGGCAACAAGATTGAATACTCGATCATTCCCTATGCGCCGATGCGTCAGAAAATCGTGTCGGCGATGACCAGCAACGTCGTCCCCGACCTGTTCCAGAACAGCCCGACCGAAGTGAACGCGCTCTATGCGTGGGACGACAAGCTGGTCGATGTTACCGATGTGATCGAAACCCAAAAGAATAATTATACTGAGGCCGCCCTTGCGTCTGCCTACAGTTACAATAATGAGAAAAAGGCGCGCAGCTACTATCTGGTGCCGTATCAGACCTCGGCGTTGCCTAACCATATCTGGAAGTCGCTGGTCGAGAAGGCCGGCTACACGATGGAAGATATCCCAAAAACGTG
>JBFXDF010000088.1:0-14472 GCA_050181375.1 Alphaproteobacteria bacterium | reverse complement strand
CTCTTCCGATCTCGAGCCGTCGGCCACCAGCGCGGCCAGGAGCGCCAGATCGGGCGCGAAACGGTCCTCGCTCTCGCAGGTAAAATAGTGAAACGCCTGGATGCGCGCGTTCTGGTGCTCGCCAAAGACGCGGAAGTCGATCTCGGTCGGCTCGCCCGACGAGTTGCCGAACACGACGACCGTGCCTTTCGCCTCGACCCGGTCGATCGCCGCCTTCAGCGAGCGGCCGCCCGCCGCTTCGAGGATCAGCGCGTAGCGGCCCTGGGCCTCCTCGATGTCGGTGACGATCTCGGCCGCGCCGAGCCCGTCGATGGCGCGGGCGCGGTCGGCGCCGCCGACCACGGCCGTGACCCGCGCCCCGGACCGCGCCGCGAGCTGCACCGCGAGATTGCCGACCCCGCCCGCCGCGCCGGTGATCAGCACGCGCTTGGCCAATAGCGGCGCGCCGTGGCGCAGCGTGCGCAGCGCGGTCAGCCCCGCGACAGGCAGCGCCGCCGCCGCCGCGAACGAAACATTATCGGCGAGGGCCGCGATGCGATGGCTCGGCACCGCGGCGCGCTCGGCCCAGCCGTGCCAGTCGCACAACGCCACAACGCGGCTCCCGGCCGGCGGTCCGCTGCCGTCCTGAGCGGCGCGCAGCACGACACCGGCGATGTCCTGCCCCGGCCGCCACCCCTCGGGCCGTACCGTGAACAACCGGAGTTCGCCGCGGTTCAGCGAAAACGCATGCACCGCGACAAGCGCCTCGTTCGGCGCCGGTTCTGGCTCGGCGATCTCGCGGATCGCGACCGGCTCCGGCCCGCTGGGAGTATTGACGACGGCGAGCATTCTTCACCCCAATATCGCCATGCACATCCCCTCTCCCGCATCGCGGGAGAGGGAGGGGCCCTCGCCGAAGGCGTGGGAGGGTGAGGGCAATTCGGTGGCGACACCCTCACCCGCCTTCGGGCTTTGCCTTGAGGCACCCTCTCCCGCGATGCGGGAGAGGGGTTTACCCGCTCAGTTGAGCCGCAGATCGGTGATGTGCTTCGGGTCGGGTTTCAGCTCGCCCTTTTCGACGCGCAGTACGATGTCGGTCAGGATCGCGTTGGTCGGGGTCGGGATGCCGATCTCCTCGCCCTTTCGCGCGACAAAGCCGTTGAGGAACGGGATTTCGGTACGCCGTCCCTTGACCATGTCCTGCCCGGTCGAGGGACGGTGCTCGCCGCCGCCGCTATTGGCCACCGCGAGTCGGTGCTCGTCGATTTCCTTCTGCGCCGCCGGGTCGCCCTCCCCCGCCTTCGCCAAGGTTTCGGGATCCATGTGGCTGACCTCGTCGAACGTGTAGCCGAGCGCCTGCCCGACGCGGATCGCCTCGGCGCCGAGCCGGTTCGAGAAATGCCTGAGCGCGTCGTTCTTGACGACTTCGCGGCCGATCAGTCCGGTGCAGGCCGAAAGACCGTTGCCCATCACGTTGGTGACCAGTTTCGACCAGCGCTCGCCCCACAGATTTTCGGTGACAAAGGCGCTGTCGGCGTTGGCCAGAAGGCCGCACACCTCCTTCGCCCGGTCGGTGATGCGGCCGTGCACCTCGCCGACCCGGAACACCGTATGCTTCGATCCGGATTTGCCGGCGGCGCGCCTGATCTGCCCCGGCGCGTGCAGTTCGACGGTGATCGAGCTGGCGATCGACCCCAGCGTCTTGCCCCAGCCGACAATCCCGGCGATCGTCTCCTCGTTCATGCAGTTCTGCAGCGACACGCAATACCCGTCGGGCGCCAGGTATTGCTTGATCAGCGCCGTCGCCCAGGCCGTGTCGTAAGACTTCGTACAGAGAAAGGCGATATCGATCGGCTTCTCCTTTGAGAGGTGCTGCGCCTCCGTGATGTGCAGCGCGCGCACCGGCACCGTGAACGGCTCGACCTCGCGCAAATGCGTGATCGTCAGCCCGTTCTGCTTCATGTGATCGACATGCTCGGGCCAGAAATCGATAAACGTCACGTCCTCGCCCGCTTGCACCATGTGCGCGCCGGCATAACCGCCGACCGCTCCGGTGCAGACCACCGCAATCTTCTTGCCCGTCGCCATTGTCTTCCTCCGCGTTGCTTCGGCACCGCTCGCCAGTGTCGGGCGCGATCCTAGTACGACGACCCGCCGGCGGGAAGCTATGGCGCGGGCCGGGCATGGCTGTATCCTGCGGCAAACGGGTCGCGGCGGGAGGAACGGGATGCCGGCAGGGCGCGAGGCGGATGTGTTCGACTACGTGATCGTCGGCAGCGGCGCGGCCGGATCGGTCGTCGCGAACCGGCTTACCGAGGACCCGGGTACGACGGTCTGCGTGCTCGAAGCGGGACCGCCCGATTACCACCCGTTCATCCACATCCCGGGCGGGTTCATCAAGATGCTGTTCAACCCGCGCTTTACGTGGCAGTTCAAGACCGAACCCGGCGAATGGACCGGCGGCCGCCCGATCCCGACGACACAGGGGCGCACCCTCGGCGGCACCAGCTCGATCAACGGCATGATCTACAATCGCGGCCAGCGCGCCGATTTCGACAACTGGGCGCAGCGCGGCAATCGCGGCTGGGGCTATGCCGACGTGCTGCCCTATTTCAAGCGCTCCGAGCGGCGGATCGGTGCAACCGACGCCGGCCAATGGCACGGAAGCGACGGCAACCTCTACGTCACCGACATCGACTGGACGCACCCGCTCTGCGACGCCTTTATCGAGGGCGCGGTCGGGCTCGGCATTCCGCGCAACCCCGACTACAACGGCGCCTCGCAAGAGGGAGTCGGATATTTCCAGCGGGTGATCTGGCGCGGCAGACGGCGCAGCGCGGCGCGCGTCTTTCTGCTGCCGGCGAAATCGCGCGGCAATCTGGAGGTGCGCACCAACGCGCGGGCAACGGCGGTCCTGTTCGACGGGAAGCGCGCGGTCGGCGTGCGCTACGCGGCCGGCGAGGACCGCGACAATCCGCGCGTCGTGCGGGCGCGCCGCGAGGTGATCGTCTCCGGCGGCACGGTCAACACCGCGCGGTTGCTGCAACTTTCGGGGATCGGGCGCGCGGCGTTTCTACAGAGCCTCGGCATCCCGGTGGTGCGCGATCTTCCCGGAGTCGGGGAGAATTTCCGCGACCATTACGCGGTCCGGCTGGTCGCGCGGGTCAGGGACATTACGACGATCAACGAACTGGCGCGCGGGCCGCGGCTCGGCGGCGAGATCGCGAAATGGATGCTCGGGCGGCCGAGCATCCTCGCGCTCAGCCCGTCGCTCGTCCACGTGTTCTGGAAGTCGAACGAGAATCTGAGCGCCGCCGATTTGCAGGGCGTATTTACGCCGGCCTCGTACAAGGAAGGGTTTGTCGGGATGCTCGACGGTTTTCCCGGCATGACCTGCGGGATCTGGCAGCACCGGCCCGACAGCACCGGTCATGTCCGGCTGCGCTCGCCCGATCCGTTCGCCGACCCGATCATCCAGCCGAATTACCTCACCGACGAGGGCGACCGGCGCGCGCTGCTCGGCGGCATGCGGCTGGCGCGCCGGCTGTTGCAGACTGCGCCGCTCCAACCCTGGCTGGAGGGCGAGACGCTGCCCGGACCCGCCGCGCAAAGCGATGACGAGCTGCTCGATTTCGCGCGGCGCTATGGTTCTACCTGCTACCATTTGATCGGCACGGCCCGGATGGGGCCGGCGAGCGACCCCAGCACCGTCGTCGACGATGAGCTGCGGGTGCACGGGACCGACGGCTTGCGCGTCGTCGACGCCTCGATCATGCCGAACATGCCGAGCGCCAACACCTACGCCTCGACCTTGATGATCGGCGAGAAGGCGTCCGACATGATCCGCGGCCGGCCGGCCCCGGCGCCGGCCGAAATGCTCGCGGCGTGAACCCTCAACCGGGACGCGACACGCTTTTCCGCCCAGCGCGGTGATGATGCGCTATACCCCAATCCTCGCAGCACGTTAGGGACGGTTTCGTGGCGTTCGCGGTCGCTTGGCGAATATTGACTTATCAGAAGGGGCGCACCGCGCTGGCGGTCGGCGGCATCTTTGTCGCGATCCTGCTGATCTTTGTCGAACTCGGCTTCTTTGTCGCGGTGCCGCAGGGCGGCCTGTTGATTTACGACCACATGCGGTTCGATCTGCTGGTGACCTCGAACCGCTACGCCTACCAGACCGAATCCGGCACGTTCGCGCGCGCCCGCCTCGATCAGGTGCGCGCCAACCCCGATGTCGCGCAGGCGAGCGCAATCTATATCGGCAACGCCAAGTGGCAGGACACCCAATCACGGGATCCTGGGGGCGGCAAGCGGATCGACGCCACGGTGATCGGTTTCGATCCGGGCTCCGGCGTCTTCTCGGTGCCCGACCTGATGGCCCAGCAACAAGTTCTCGAACGCCCCGACACGGTGCTGGTCGACAGTCAGACGCGCGCGATCTTCGGCCCGCTCGACACCGGTCGGGTGATCGATCTGAGCGGCCACAAGGTGACGATCGGCGGGCGCTACACGCTCGGCACGGGGTTTCTCGGGCTCGCGGTCGTCGCGGCGAGCGAGGACACGTTCTTCCGGATTTTCGGCACCGGCCCGCGTCCGCGCCCGCGCGACACGGTCAATCTCGGGCTGGTCACGCTGAAGCCGGGGGCCGACCCCGACAAGGTCGCGCGCGCCTTGCGCGAGGCTCTTCCGCAGGACACGCAGGTTCTGACCCGTAATGAACTGGCCGCGAACGAGATCGCGTTCTGGACCACCAAGACCGGGACAGGGCTGATTTTCGGGTCCGGGCTGATCGTCGCCTTCATTGTCGGGATCATGATCCTGTATCAGACGCTCGCGACCCAGATAACGCGGCAGCTGCCGCAATTCGCGATGCTGAAGGCGATCGGCCATACCAACCGGCGGCTCGAGGCGATCGTGCTGATCGAGGCGATGCTGGTGATGCTCGCGGCCTTTCTGCCGGCGGTTGCCGTCTCGCTCTGGGTCTACTCGGCGATCCGGGCCCAGACCTTGCTGCCGGTGAGAATGTCGGTGATCGAGCTGGGCGGTGTCTTCGCCGTCGCGGTCGTCATGTCGGCGGTCTCGGCTATGCTGTCGCTCATCCGATTGCGGCGCGCCGACCCGGCCGAGATCTTCTGAGAGCCGACCGGTCGTGACAGCCGACACCGCCTCGTTTCGCCCGGAAATGCGCTCGGTCCCGCTTGCCTGGCGCAATCTCGTCTCGAACAAGCTGCGGCTGGTGCGCTCGATCGCGGGGATCGGGTTCGCGGTGCTGCTGATGCTGGTGCAGCTTGGCTTCGAGAGAGGCTTTTTCGACGCCTCGCTCGGGATCTTGCGCGAACTCGACGGCGATCTCTTTATCATGCGCGCCAGCAAGTACCGGTTCGGCAGCGAGGACCCGTTCAAGGCGGCCGATCTGGAGCCGGCGCGCAAGGTCGAGGGCGTCGCCAGCGTGATGCCGCTCTATGCCGCGTGGCAGCATTTCATCTGGAAGGACCCGAACAGCGAGAAGACTTACCTCGTGCAGGGTTTCGGGTTCGATCCCGATCACCCGCCCTTTTTGATCCCCGAGTTGCGGGAACAGAGCGCGCTGCTGAAACAGCTCGACAGCGTGATTGTCGATCGGCGGTCGCGGCCGTTTCTTGGAATGGACAGCGGCGCCGCCGGGACCGAGATCAATGGCCGCCCCGTCAAGATCGTCGGCAGCTACGCGCTCGGTCCGGATTTCATGGCGAACGGCACCGTGATGATGAGCGAGCAGACCTACGCGGCATTGCTCGCCGGCAACCCGGATTATCTGAAATTCATCCCGGTCGAATTCGGGGTCGTCAAGCTGCGGCCCGGAGCCGATCCCGGTGCCGTGGAACAGGCGCTGCGGGCGGCGCTGCCGTCCGAATTGCGGGTGCTCAGCAAAACCGAGCTGGAGGCGTTCGAGCATTCGTTCCAGTCCGAGCTGTCGTCCGCCGGTCCGATCTTCTGGATGGGTACGATCGTCGGGTTCATCGTCGGCATGCTGATTTCGTATCAGATCATCTACACCGACCTATCCGATCAGCTGCCGCAATACGCAACGTTGAAGGGCATGGGGTATGGGAGTTTGTATCTGGTGAAAGTCGTGTTTCAGCAAGCCGCCTTTGCCGCGGTCGCCGCCTACATCCCGGCCTGGCTCCTGTGCCTGCTCGTTTATCACGTTATCGGCGAACTGGCCCTGATGCCGCTGCACATTACGCTTGGCGTCACCGCGATCAGCTTTGCCCTGACATTGGGGATGTGCCTCGTGTCCGCCGCGTTGGCGATTCGCCGGGTCATCGCGGTCGACCCGGCCGAGGTGTTTTGATGGATACGCCGATCGCGGAACCCTGCGTCGAGTTGGGAGCGGGCGCGCCGCTGGTGCGCGCCGACGGGGTCAACTTTTTCTATGGCGAGGGCGAGTCGCGCTTTCAGGTGCTGTTCGACATCGGCATCGAGATCCTGCCCGGCCAGCTGATCGTAATGACCGGTCCGTCGGGGTCCGGCAAGACCACGATCCTGACCCTGGTCGGCGCGCTGCGCTCATTGCAGCAGGGCCGGCTCGAGGTGCTCGGGCGCGACCTGTCGCGGCTCGGCGCCGGCGATCTGGTCCGCGTCCGGCGCGAGATCGGGTTCATCTTCCAGATGCATAATCTGTTCGAGGCGCTGTCGGCCTACGAAAACGTGAAAATGGCGCTGCAGCTGTCGAGCGGGCTGTCGGCGGCGGAAATGCGTCGCCGCGGCGTCGCGATGCTCGAACGGCTCGGTCTCGGGCATCGCATCGATCACAAACCGCGCTCGCTGTCGGGCGGACAGCGGCAGCGCGTCGCGATCGCGCGGGCATTGGCGAACCGGCCAAAGCTCGTGCTCGCCGACGAGCCGACCGCCGCGCTCGACCCGGAAGCGACGCGCAACGTCGTCCGCCTGTTCAAGGAGCTTACCGTCGAGGACGGCACCGCGATCCTGATGGTCACGCACGACCACCGCATCATCGAACTGGCCGACCGGCTCGTTCATATGGTCGACGGCCGCATCGTATCCGACGTGATGCTGAACGACGCGCTGCGCATCTGCGAGTTCCTGAAGGGGGTCGATCTGTTCAAGGCGCTGACCCCGACCGAGCTGACGCATGTCGCCGAGCGCATGACCAAGCGCCACTATCTGCCCGGCGACGTCGTCATTCAGCAGGGCGACACCGGGCACGAGCTGTTTCTGGTGTCGGATGGCGGCGTCAAGGTGGAGCGCTCCGGGCGCGAGGTCGCGCGGCTCGGCCCCGGCGAGTTTTTCGGCGAACTGGCGCTGTTGAGCGGCAACCCGCGCAACGCCACCATCGTCGCGACCGATCCGCTCGAAACCTACGTGCTCGGCGAAGCCGATTTCCGCGCCGCGATGGAAAACAGCGAAAGCTTCCGCGACCAGTTGCGCCAGGTGTATTTCCTGCGGCATTGAGGCGCTAAGCCGGCGCGCCGCTCACGCCAGCGCGCCTTTTCCCTCCAGCCAACTCCGCAAGCGCGCCATTGTAGGTCCATGCTTTTCCGAGGGCGCAAGCCGCATCGCCTCGTAGGCCCTGCCGACTGCCTGCGTCAGCGGCTCGCGGTCGCGACGCGCCTTGACAATGCAGGGCAGCGCATCCGGCGCGCGCAGCCACAGCGAGTACTCATCGCCCGTCATTCCAAGATACTCGTGAAGCTCCGTACCGTCCGGGGCGGCGTGCCAGGCGTCGATGAAGCCGTCTATTTCCGCGAGCGAGGCGTCGCCCGCGATGCACAGTTCAACAAAGGTCCGCTGCCTGGACATCGATTGTGCTTTATCATGGACCCGCTCGCGCGCGAGAGGAGACCCGCCGATGCCGACCCCCGACCCCGCTGCAAACTGGCCGAACTACACCGAAGCCGATTACCTCATCAAGGACTACCGCTTCGCCAGCGGCGAGGTGCTGCCGGAACTGAGGCTGCATTACCGCACGATGGGCGTCCCGCGGCGCAACGCGGCCGGCAAAATCGTCAACGGCGTGCTGCTGCTGCAAGGCAATACCGGCACCGGCGCCAACTGGCTGCGCCCGTCGCTGGCCGACGAGCTGTACGGGCCGGGCCAGCCGCTCGACGCGACGAAATATTTCTTCATCATGCAGGACGCGATCGGCCGCGGCGGATCGAGCAAGCCATCCGATGGCCTTAAGGGCAAATTTCCCCGTTACCGCTACCGCGACATGGTCGATAGCGGCTACCGCTTTATCACCGAAGGGCTCGGGGTCGAGCATCTGCGGCTCGTGATCGGCAGTTCGATGGGCGGCATGCATTCCTGGATGTGGGCCGAGGCCTATCCCGACCTGATGGACGGCGTCATCGCGCTGTCGTGCCAGCCGGCGCAGATCAGCGGCCGCAACTGGCTGACCCGCCGCGCCGCCGCCGAGGCGATCCGCAACGACCCGGACTGGAACAACGGCGACTACACCCGGAACCCGCGCCATTACATCTACAGCGCCGCCGGGCATTTCACGACCGAAAGCCCGACCCGCATCCAGGAGATGGCGCCCACTTTGAAGGCAGCCAACGAACTCTACGAACGCCGGCTCGCCGAGGCGGCAAAGGGTGACGCCAACAACCAGCTCTGGGCGATCGAGGCGATCCAGGACTACGACCCCGAACCCGACCTCGACAAAATCAAGGCCAAGGTGCTGCTGATCAACGATGCGGAGGATTACGCCAACCCGCCCGAACTCGGCACTGTCGAGCGGGCAATGAAACGCGTCAAGCACGGCCGTTACGTGCTGATCGCGCCCGGCCGGGACACGCACGGCCATTTCAGCCATTACTACGCAAAGCTGTGGAAGCCGTATCTGGTCGAGTTTCTGGCGAGCCTCGATCACGCGCCCGCCGAGGCCGCGCAATGACCGAGAGCCGGACCTTCGCGACCGGCGACGGCATCCGCCTCGCTTATTACATCGACGAATTCACAGATCCGTGGCGGCGGCCGGATACGGTGCTGCTGCTGCACGCCGCGATGGGCAGCGCGCGGCGCTACTTCGGCTGGGTGCCGCATCTGGCGCGCGACTGGCGGGTCATCAGGCTCGATCTGCGCGGCCACGGCGCCTCGCAGGTGCCGCCGGCGGACCAACCGTTGCTGCTCGAACGGCTGGTGACCGATGCCGCCGAACTGCTCGACCATCTCGGGATCGACAGCGCCCACATCGTCGGCAATTCGGCCGGCGGCTATCTCGGCCAGCAGCTGGCGATGACAACCCCGGAGCGGGTCCGCAGCCTGGCGCTGTTCGGCTCGACGCCGGGCTTGAAGCAGAGCCAGGCGCCGAGCTGGATCCCGCGGATAAGGGAAAAGGGGCTGCGCGGGTTTCTCGCCGAGACGATCCGCGACCGTCTTCCGGCGGACGCCGATCCCGGCCTCGTCGAGTGGTTTCTCGACGAGGCCGCGAAGAACGATCCGGCGTATATCGGGAAATTCGTGCTGTTGATGGCGAGCTACGACTGGAGCGGCGAGGTGCAGAAGATAACCTGTCCGACGCTGGTCGTGATCCCCGGCGCCGAGACCGTCGGGACCGTCGCCAATTACGAGCCGTTCCGCCGCCTCGCCGATGTCGAGTTCCGCGTCTACGAGGGCCTGCCGCACAATATCTGCGATTCGGTCCCCGACCGCTGCGCCGCCGATCTCCGCGACTTTTTGCGAAGGCGGATCTGCTGAACCCGATGAGTTGACCCAGTTCACCGCTGTCCCGGCGAAAGCCGGGACCCATCTCTCAGCATCTCAACCGTGGAGCAATGGGTCCCGGCTTTCGCCGGGACAGCGGAAGCGGCGAGTGAAGGAGAAGGACGGGAACAGAACCTTTTGGCGCAACGATGTTCGTTTCCGAACAGCGGCTCCGGTTCATACCGTATGTACCGAATGCGGCTCAGTAAGGCTCCGCCGGCTGCGCCTCCCGCCCGCCGCCGATCTTGACGAGGAGCCGCCGGTCGAGCTCGGCCACATCTGGCACCCCGAGCAGACCCATGTCGCGCTCGATTTCCTCGCGGAATATGTCGAGCGCCCGCTTGGCCCCTGCCCGGCCCGCCGCAGCCACCCCGTAAAGCGCGGCGCGGCCGACAAAGACCGTGTCGGCGCCGAGCATCAGCGCCTTCAAGATGTCGGTGCCGCGTCTCATGCCGCCATCGACGATCAACGCGATCCGCTTGCCGACCGCGCGCCGCGCCTCGGGCAGGATGTCGATCGGCGCCACCGCCCAGTCGAGCTGGCGCCCGCCATGGTTTGAGATCGCGACCGCGTCGGCGCCGATCTCGGCGGCGTGCTCGATATCGCGCACCGACAGAAGCCCCTTGACGATCAGCCTGCGCGGCCAGCGGTCGCGGATTTGCGCGACCGTGTCCCACGACAGCCCGCGATCCATCTGCGAGCGGATCCAGTGCGCGCTCTGCAACAGGCCGTGGTGCTCCCTGGGCACGAACTGGATCACATTCTCGAAGCGCGGCAGGCCGTGCGTCAGGACGCGCTCGCCAAGCCAGCGCGGATGCCGCAGCAGGTCGAGCCGGGCGGTCCAGGACAGGTGCGTCGGGTTCGATTGCAGCCGCTTCGCCCATTCGCGGTTGCCAAAAATCTGCGCGTCGGTCGTGACGATCAGCGCCTCGCACCCGGCCCGTTCGGCGCGGTCGATCAGATGCTCGCGGATGTCGCGCGGACCGAACACATAGAGCTGCCACCAGTGCCGCAGACCCGACACGCGCGCCACCCGCTCCATCGGATCGTTCGACATCGTGCTCTGGGCGAACGGGATGCCGGCCTCGGCGGCGGCCTCGGCGAGGCGCAGATCGGCGTGCGCCCACATGATGCCGTTGAGCCCGGTCGGCGCGATTACGATCGGCATCGCCATACGGCGGTCCCACAGCACGGTCGAAATGTCGCGGCGCGACACGTCGACCAGCGAGCGGTGCATGAAGCGCCATTCCGCCAGCGCCTCGAGATTGCGCGCGAGGCATGCCTCGCCGTCGGCGCCGCCTTCGAGGTATTCGAGCACAAAGCGGGGCAAACGGCGATGCGCCATCGCGCGCAGGTCCTCGATCGTCGTCGCGCCGCTCACAGAGCGCCCGTCGTAAAACCGGCGCCATGGAGTGTCGGCCAGCACCGCGGGCGACGACCAGGCCAGATCCTTGCCGGCCGGCGCTCTGCCGGGTGAGGCGCGCCCGCCGGGGCGGCGTATCCGGGTGCGGCGCCAGCCCGCCGCCGTCAGCGCGCCAATCCCGAGCGCCACCGCCGCGATGGCCGCGGCACGGCGCCGTCGCGCTACATGAACCGCGCCGTTGGTTTGTTCCGGCGCGGCATCCGTAGCACCGGGCTTGCCGCGATCCAGCTCGTCCAGCATCGTGTCCATCGATCTGTGCCCAGCCGGACCAGCCGGCTCTCGCCATCGGGTTGTCTCCTGTCTAGTCAACCGGAACGGACGCCGCTTGGTTGCGTGCCCGGCGACGGCGGAGAACGGGCGCCGCTCCGGCGGCCGATGCCGGGTTCGACTGTACTCTGCCTTTCTCCTACATTCGGCGCGCCTCGGCCCGCCGCGATTGCAACCCGGATGGATGTCGCGCTCATCGTTCTGCTGCCGTTTCTGGGCGCCTGCCTCCCGCCGCTGACCGCGCGCTCGGGTCGCAACGTCTGCGCCGGGACCACGGCGGCGGTGACGTTTGTGGCGCTGCTTCTGTTGCTGGCACGCGCCCCTTCGGTCTATCGCGGCGAAATCGTCGCCTGGAGCGTGCCGTGGATCCCGCAGATCGGGTTGTCGTTCTCGTTCTTTATCGACGGTCTCGGGCTGTTTTTCGCCGCGCTGATCCTCGGGATCGGTTTGCTGATCATCGTATACGCGCGGTTCTATCTGGGCCGCGAGGACCCGCTCGGCAAATTCTACGCCTATCTGCTGCTGTTCCAGGGCGCGATGACCGGCATCGTCCTCAGCGACAACATATTGCTGCTGATCGTTTTCTGGGAGCTGACCAGCATCAGCTCGTTTCTGCTGATCGGGTATTGGCGGCATCTGCCGCAGGCCCGCCAGGGAGCGCGCATCGCGCTGATCGTGACGAGCGGCGGCGGGCTGGCGCTGATCGGCGGCATGCTGATCCTCGGCAATATCGCAGGATCATACGAGCTGACCGAAATCCTCGCGCACGGCGACGCCGTTAAGGCCTCGGCTTTGTACCTTCCGGCGCTGCTGCTGGTCCTGACCGCCGCGTTCACCAAGTCGGCGCAGTTTCCGTTTCACTTCTGGCTGCCGCACGCTATGGCGGCGCCGACCCCGGTATCGGCCTATCTGCACTCCGCGACGATGGTCAAGGCCGGCATTTTCCTTTTGGCGCGGCTGTGGCCGGTCATGGCCGGCACGCAAAGCTGGTTTCTGATCGTCGCGCCGGTCGGGCTCGCGACGATGCTGATCGGCGCCTGGATCGCGCTGTTCAAGGACGATCTGAAGGCGATCCTCGCCTACTCGACGGTCAGCCAGCTCGGCATGATGACGATGCTGCTCGGCTTCGGCACGGCGGCGGCCGCGATCGTCGCGGTGTTTCATATCGTCAACCACGCCACATTCAAGGCGGCGCTGTTCCTCGCCGCCGGCGCGATCGATCACGAGGCGGGCACCCGCCACATCCACCGGCTCGGCGGCCTCGCGACGCTGATGCCCGTTGTCGCGACGCTGAGCTTTATCGCGGCGGCGGCGATGGCCGGCATCCCGCTGTCGAGCGGCTTCCTGTCGAAGGAAATGGCCCTCGAAGAGGCTTGGCGCACCGGAAATGCCGGCATCGCCTCGCTGTTTGCGGTGCTGGCAACCATGGCGGCCCTGCTTTCGGTGGCTTATTCGCTGCGTTTCGCGAGCGGCACGTTTCTCGGCCCGGTGCGGCGCGACTATCCTCGCCAACCGCACGACCCGCCGACCGGGCTGTGGCTGCCGATTGCGGTGCTGGTCCTGCCGATCGTCGCGATCGGCCTTGCGCCGGTGACCGCCGCCGGCGCGATTGTCGAGAACGCCGCGCGAGCGGTGGTCGGCGGCGCGACCCCGCCGTTCGCGCCGGCTTTATGGCACGGCTTCTCGGCCGCCGTCGTGATGAGCGCGGTCGGGCTGCTCGGCGGCGCGATGCTGTTTGCGGCTCACGGCCCGATAAACGCGCTGCGGCTTGCCCTGCCGCGGCCGGACGCGAAACAGCTCTACGATGCGGCGATCGCGTGCGCCGTCGCCGCCGCCCGCCGGCTGCTCGACGCTGTCCATGACGGCTCGCTCGCGCGCTATGTCGGGGTCACGCTCGTCGCGATCCTCGTTGTCGGCATCGCCGGTTTTGCCGGCGGCACCTATCGGCCCGGCGCCCGCGCGATGCTGCCGCCGAGCCTGCCCGCCGTGACCGCCTGGATCGTGCTGGTCGCGGCTTCCGTGACTATGGTTTTCCGGCACCGCGATCGGCTGCTCGCGCTGGTGCTGACCGGCGTCGTCGGGCTGATCGTCTCGCTCGCCTTCATGCAATTCTCGGCGCCCGATCTGGCGCTCACCCAGATCACGGTCGATGTGGTCACGACGATCCTGCTGCTGCTCGCGCTGAACCTGCTGCCGCGGACAAGCGAGGAGCCGGCGGGAGCGCGCTGGCCGCACGCGGTCGTGGCGGCGCTTGCCGGAGCCGGGATCGGCGGGCTCGCCTACGCGGTCATGACCCGGAATTTCGCGACGATCTCGGGCTTCTACCTGGCCGAGGCCAAGCCGGGCGGCGGCGGCGCCAATGTCGTCAACGTGATCCTCGTCGATTTTCGCGGGTTCGATACGTTCGGCGAGATCATCGTGCTCGGGATCGCCGCCGTCGCGATTTTCGCGCTGCTCGACACGGCGCTGCGCGGCGCCGCGGCGCGGCGGCTGGCGGCAATGCGGCATCCGGAGGAGGCGCGCGACGCGCACCCGCTGCTGCTCGTCGTCGCAACCAGGGCTTTGCTGCCGATCGCGATCACGGTTGCGATCTACATTTTCCTGCGCGGCCACGACAGGCCGGGCGGCGGTTTCATCGCCGGGCTGGTCATCGCGATCGCGCTGATCATGCAATACATCGCCAGCGGCTATGACTGGGCGGCGCAGCGCGCGCGCGTCGACGCCCAGGCGATGATCGGCGGCGGCGTCGCGATTGCCGGGCTGACCGGAATTGCCGCCTGGTATTTCGGGCGGCCGTTTCTGACCAGCGCGCACGGGTCATTGCACCTGCCGCTGATCGGGGAGGTCGCGTTCGCCTCGGCGATGGGTTTCGATTTCGGCGTGATGCTCACCGTTGTCGGGGGCGTGATGCTGTCGCTGCGCCAGATCTCGCGGGTCGAGCAGCGCGCCGAACACGAGCCGGTTCCCGAGGGTCCGATGGACATCCGGCTGCCGGCCGATAGCGAACCCGGGTCGCCGCAATCGGCGGCTGACCGTGCGCAACCCGAGGCGCATCCGGCAGAACCCGAGGCGGTCGCCGACGCGACGCCGCGCGG
>JBFXDF010000087.1:0-14549 GCA_050181375.1 Alphaproteobacteria bacterium | reverse complement strand
AGGCCGCGCTGGTCAAGCATTCCGTCCGGATCGCCGGGCATGCGACAAGCGTCTCGCTGGAGCCGGCATTCTGGCAGGCCCTACGCGCGATCGCCGCGCGGCGGAAAATGCCCGTCACTGCGCTGCGGACCGAAATCGACGCGGAGCGCAGCGGCAATCTGTCGAGTGCGATCCGTCTGTTCGTTCTGGAAAGCTGCCGTCGCGGCGAATATCCGCCCTGCGATGCGCCAGCCGGCAAAACGAGGCGTTTGCCCGGCGGGAATGACACATCTGTCCGACAGGAGTTGAGATGACGACGCAAGGTTTGACCCGACGCAGCCTGCTTGCCGCCGGGGCGGCGGCGGCCTTCGCCACCCCGTTCGTGCGCGGCGCCCATGCCGCCGGCAAGCTGAGCGTCGGGTTCTGGGATCACTGGGTGCCGGGCGCCAACGATGTGATGCGCAAGATCGTCCAGGAATGGGCGGACAAGGAAAAGGTCGATACCGACGTCGATTTCATCACCAGCACCGGCGACAAGCTGCGCATCACGATCGCCGCCGAGGCGCAGGCCGGCTCCGGTCACGATGTCCTGGCGATGTCGACATGGCTGCCGGTGTCCTACGCCGACAAGCTCGAACCGGTGGACGATGTCGTCAAGCCGCTGATCGAGAAATACGGCGAGGTCGGCAAGACGGTCGAGTATCTGGGTCGGGCGGACGGGCGTTGGATCGCGGTGCCGACCAATGTCGGGACCCAGACAAAACCGCCCTGCGCCCGCATCGATCTGCTGAAGGAGCATGTCGGGCTCGACGTGACGCAGATGTACCCGGCCGGCGGTCAGCCCAACAAGGAGCTGGTCGACAAATGGACCTGGGACTTTTTCCTGGACGCCGCCGCGAAGATGGCCAAGGCCGGGAATCCGTTCGGGATGGGGCTGGGACCGACCACCGATTCGGTCGATTGGGTCGGCGCGGTGTTCGCGGCCTACGGCGCCGAGTTCGTCAACGAGAAAGGCGACATCACGATCAAATCGGATGCGACCCGCCAAGTGCTCGAATGGTTCAAGAAGCTGGTGCCGAACCTGCCGCCAGACGTGTTCGCCTGGGACGACGCGTCGAACAACAAGGCGCTGGTATCGGGCAAGGCCTCGCTGATCATGAACCCGCCCTCGGCCTGGGCCGTCGCAAAGCGCGACGCGCCGCAGATCGCGGAGAAGCTGTGGACCTTCGGCCCGCCGAAGGGGCCGAAGGGACGGATGGTGCCGTTTCTGCCGTATTACTGGACGATCTGGAAATTCTCGCCCAACAAGCAGGCGGCAAAGTCTCTGTTGACCTATCTGCTCCAGGAGAAGCAGGTCGAGCGGCTGGTCGAGGCGTGTTCCGGCTACGACATCCCGCCTTACCGCAAGCTCGACACCTTCAACATCTGGTCCGAGGTCGAACCGCCTAAGGGCACGATCTACAGCTATCCGCCGCGCTACGACGACGAGATCACCTCGATCGCGATGGCCCCGGCGCCGCCAAAGATCGCGGTGCAGATGTACACGCAGGCCACCAACACGAAGATGATCGCGCAATGCACGCAGCAGG
Organism: Alphaproteobacteria bacterium; assembly: GCA_050181375.1. Classification (GTDB taxonomy): domain Bacteria; phylum Pseudomonadota; class Alphaproteobacteria; order ATCC43930; family CGMCC-115725; genus DATARH01. The sequence continues at coordinate 12,981 of JBFXDF010000087.1, read as the reverse complement.
GAAAGTCGATCGACCAGGCGATCGCCTGGGCCGCCGACGAGATCGAGGGCTTTATGCGCGGCTGACGCGGATTTCTTCCGGCTTTCTGCCGACCTTATATGGCGTGGCCGGACTTGATCCGGCCACCCGCGTCTGTTTTGGCAATCCGTGCCGGTTGGCAGGCGTGGATGCCACGGATCAAGTCCGTGGGCTGTGGCCGCGAGTCAAGCCCGGCCGGGGGGTAGTATCTCGGACACTGCCCCGCGCCGACGGGCTTATCAGTTCCGTTCGAACACATCCTTGGCGACAAGCGCCGCGGTCATCGCCGCCGGCCAGCCGGCGTAGAACGCCAGGTGGGTGATCAGTTCGCCGATCTCCGCCTTGGTGACGCCGTTCTGCAACGCGCGCGCGAGGTGCCCGTCGAGCTGTTTCTCGCGGCCGAGCGCGACCAGTGTCGCGACCGTGATCAGGCTGCGGTCGCGCTTCGACAGGCCGGGCCGTTCCCACACCTCGCCGTAGATCACCTTGTCGGAAATTTCGGCGAGCTTCGGCACGGTGCCGCGGATGGCTTCGCGGGCCGGCGAGGTGGCCTGTGGCGATGTCGGTGGCGGGGGCATGTCTCCCTCCTGGGCTGGCGTGATCCGCCATCCTAGAATAACCCGGCGAGATGAAAGGCGGGTTTCTGCCGGGAGGCTCATATGCGGATCGCGATCATCGGTGCCGGCGGCATTGGTGCGATCTTTGGCGCGGCGCTCGCGCGGGCGGGGGCCGAGGTCGCGTTTGTGGCGCGCGGCGCGCACCTTGCGGCGATGCGCGAGAACGGCCTGCGCATCGAGGGCGATCGCGGGGAGACGCTGATCCGGCCGATTTGGGCGACCGACGACATCGCGGGCATCGGGCCGGTCGATTACGTCCTGCTCTGCGTCAAATTGTGGGATGTGGAAACCGCCGGGGCGCGGCTTCGCCCGATTGTCGGACCGGATACCGCCGTCATTCCGCTGCAAAACGGCGTTGACGCGGCGGAGCGGCTGATCCCGATCCTCGGGCGCGAGCCGGTAATGGGCGGGACGGCGTTCGTCACCGGCTCGATCGCGGCGCCCGGCGTCGTACGCCAGACCGGAACCTATCAGGCCATGACGTTCGGCGAACTCGACCGGCGTCCCAGCCGACGCGGCGAAAAGCTGCGCGATCAGTGCGAGGCGGCCGGTTTCGAAGGCGTTCTCAGCCCCGACGTTATGGTCCCGATCTGGGAAAAATTTCTGGTGCTGATCCCGCTCGCCAACATCAACGCGCTGACCCGGCAACCGCTCGGCCGCTACCGCGCCGATCCCGACACCTGGGCGCTGGTCGAGGCGAGCGCGCGCGAGGCCGAGGCGGTCGGCCGCGCCGAGGGGATCGAGCTGCCGCAAGATGCCGCCGGGCATGCGTTGGCTACGATCCGCTCGATGCCCGATCATCATATGGCGTCGATGGGCAACGATCTGTTGCGCGGCAACCGCCTCGAATTGCCGTGGCTGGCCGGAAAGGTGGTCCAGCTTGGCCGCCGTCACGGCGTGCCGACGCCGGTCAACGAGTTCGTCTACGCCGCGCTGAAGTTCTACGCGGACGGTTCGCCGGGTTGAGCTCTGCGGAAGCGCGCCTCGCCGAGATTTGCGTGGTCCCCGCGGTCGCGCCCGCGGGTCTTAATCAACGGCCTTTGCCGTAAAGTCGAGCACGGCCCGCGCAAACCGCCGCCCGATACGTTAATAGAAAATTAACCATTTTGTTAACACAAATTTAACCCGCACGCGCCAACTTGCCGGCGACGATATTTGCGGGAGCGAAGCCATGTCGGCGGTGGGTCATTCAGCCTCTTATGGTTTCTTTCACAAATGGGATGAGGGTGCCGATCACGACGGGCAGGATGAACTCCAGTGGGGTAACGGCGCTTCGCCCTTCGATCATGACGATTTGCCGTTAAGCGCGCTTTGGGGCCGCGATCCGAAGACGTGGCTCGACGCCACATCGTTCGCCAAGGGAGGGAAAAAGCCCGGCGGAGGCGGCGGAGGCGGAACGGGAGGCGGCGGAACAGGAGGCGGCGGAGGTACGACCGATCCCGGCATCGTCGGGACTTACTATGCCGGCGCCGCCGACGGGGAAGCGGGGTACGACATCAGGATCGATTTCAAGGGTACCGGCTGGACCGACGGCTTGAAAAAGGCGTTCACGGACACCGCGGATTATTTCACAAAGGTGATTACCGCCGATATCGGCGGCGGGAAGTATTATAACAATGTTTACGACGATGACCTGTATATGGTTGCCGAGTTGAAAACGATCGACGGCGCCGGCGGGATTCTCGGTCAATCGGGGCCGACAGCAGTCTGGAGCAATGAATTGACCGAGGCGGGGTTGATGCAGTTCGACACCGCGGATGCAACGAACTATCTCAACAACGGCCTGTGGGACGATATTGTCACGCACGAAATGATGCACGTTCTCGGCTTCGGCACACTGTGGAACTATGGCGCCAACCCCCTCGTCCCGACAGCGGGTCAATATATCGGCGCGAATGGGCTTGCCGCCTATCAGGCTGCCGGTCACCCCGATGCCGCCTACATACCGGTCGAGGTTTACGGCGGCGCGGGAACCGCCGGCGCGCATTGGTCGGAATCGGCGCTCGGCAACGAATTAATGACGCCTTACATCAACGGCACCAACTACCTGTCGAGCTTCAGCGTGATGTCGCTCGCCGATCTCGGCTATCAGGTTCAGCCGCTACCCTGGCCGGGAAATCCCGTCGCCTGAACGCCGCGCTTGTGCGCGAGCGCTGCCAATAAGGAATGGATCCCGGCCTTCACCGGATGATCCTAAAAAAAACGGCGGCACGCGGGCCGCCGTTTTTACAAAAGCGATCGCTCAGGCCTTCTTGCGGCGACGCAGGAGCCCGAAACCTATCAGCGCGCCGCCGAGGATAGCCAGGGTGGTCGGCTCGGGCGCTTGAATGGGCACTAGCGTGCAACCTATTTCGCCCGGAGTGCATATCCCGGAGACGCGAGGCTGACGGTACGTGGCATAGTTCGTGCCGGCGGCGAGTTCCAGGCTGACAGAAAGGAGAAACTCGTCCGGGGTCGTCGTTATGGTCCAGAAGTTGTTGCCGTTTGACAACGTGATGTTTTGAGCGAAAGTACCATCGTTAGTCACAGCCACGATGGTTGCCGCGCCGCCATCAGCGTCGGGACCGGTTACTGTGGGATTGAAAATATAATCCTTGAATGCAAGGCCCGGTATCGAGAATGTGACGGTCCCGGTTATAACCGTATCCGGTGATACGGGTTCCAGGAAAGCCTGCCCCACACCACCCGTCGCCAAGGTTTGGGTAGAGTCGAATTGGACCGAGGTATTTGACAGGTTCGTTGTTCCGGTTATCGTCGTCCCGGTTTGCGGGTTCTGAAAAAGAACATTTTCTTCGTTAGCTTGCGGGTTGTTCCCTTCGGTGAATATCGCGGTCGCCCGAGCCTGCGGAGTGCTTGCTAACGAGGCTGCGAATGCGGCGGCGATCGCCAGGGCGGTGACAGCCCCTGATTTTCTCGTACTGCGTGTCATTTACACATTTCCTCTGTTACGCGTCACCTCGCGTCACAGAGGATGCATGCCGCGTGCCAGAAACTCGGCGTACCGAAAATATCGTTAATCCACAGACCTTTACGAAAATGCGAGCCAATCGGGAAGCAGGACGAGGCGCAAGAGTTGTCAAAGATTCCGACGCTTCCGATCCCACACTCACCACAGTTCTGATGGACAGCCGCTTCAACGGGAGCGGTCGGGGCGCCGGTTTTTCCCGTTTTGACGGAAACTTAGATCAATCGAGACAGTGTAAATATTGCCGACACTGCCGGGCCGCCCCGGCTTAACTTGGCGGGGCCAAACGGTCGCGACCGGCGGTGACCCGTGCTTCGCGGACAGCCGGGGCAACCGGTCGGGTGTCAAAACCCCCGACAGATGCCCCGACCGTCCCGGCCCGGTCGTCGCGGTTTGGCGGTCGGGCGGGTCGCGATCGACGGCCGCAGCCCGCTCACGCCCGCCTGCGACGGCGCATGACCCCGAGGCCGGCAAGCGCGGTGCCGAGCAGCGCCAGACTGGCGGGCTCGGGAACCGGCGTGCAGCCCGACGTGCATCTGCCCGTCAACCCCGGCAAATCGCCGCTGGTGCCAAACGAGAAGGTCGCGGCCGTTACCGTCGTGGCCGCGGTAATGCCCGGCAAGTCCAACCCGAACGTGGCGGGACCGATCACGTACGGATTGAAATTCCTTACGCCGTTATTCGCGTTCGTGTATTGCCCGTTATCCGCGATGAACGGCAGGATCAGCTGCTCGGGTTGTCCGCTTCCCCCGAGCAGCTCGAGCGTCACGTTGGCGCCGGACACCGAGAGGTGACCGGCGCTGATCCAGCGGGTCGGCGAGCCGGCGGTGTACGTCACGACGCCCGGGGTGGGGTTGCCGGAGACATTACCCAACTGTCCCGACGCGCTTGTTGTTCCGAGGATCCCGGCGTTGTTGCTCAATGTGAAGATGAGATCGCTGACACCCTGCCCGGAGGAGCGAATCTGAGATGTCGACAGATCGTTCGACAGAACGATCTGAATGTGACCGGCGCTCGTCGTGAACGTGGCGGACGCGGCTGCGGGATTACCCGGATCCTCGGGGCTTGGCCCCGCTGCCGACCAGGTCATCACCGCGGCATCGGCGCTCGGGACAGCGACAAGCGAGGCGGCGAACGCGCCGGCAATCGCCAAGATAGCGATAGCCGGCGATGAATGTCGAAATTGCGCCATTTGCTCTTATTCCTCTAATTTGAAACGATATCACGTCCTTAAAGATGCATTTTGCATGCCATCTGACAGCCCGTGTTAGTGATGCGCTACTTTTCAGATAGTTAGGAAATCACCAATCCGTGCGCTCCGAACACCGGACGCAGAGTGTCAACCCATCCGACACCAGCATTTTCAGCGTTCGCCGTCCTGGCGAGGAAAAAACCGATGCCCGAGCCGATTTCCGAAAAGGTCCGGCTGACATCATCGCGTCAATATTTCCGACACCCGCTCGCGTTAACCTTAATTACAGAAAGACCGAGTCGCGGATACGCGCCTCGACTTGAATTGAAAACGATTTGCAGTGTATGGCGTCGCCGGCCGGCGGTGCGGCGTCGATCAACCCCTCGCCATCGCGCGAGCGCACGGCTCCCGCGGCGGCGCGCTCGGTTGTCTCCCGAGCGCCGGTCGCGACCTCGCATGCTCGGCCCGCGCCCGCCGCGTTTCAGCGCGCCGGCGAGAGATCGCCGTAGCCGATCAGACCGATGCCGAGTTCGGCAACGCGCCGCCGCACCGCCGGGCTCAACAGGGCCGCCAGCTCATCGCGGTGCCGATAGAACGGCATCGCCGCTTCCAGCGCCGGGTGCGTTCGGCTGGCCGGATGAAGGTAGATTTCGCTGACCCCCGCCGGCAGATGCGGCAGCAGCTCCAGGATGCGCCGTTCGATCATCGCGCCGCTCCACGCGATGCCGAAGACATGATCATTGGCCGCCAGCCCGGCGCGACGCAGCCGCCGCCGCAGCGCCATGACCGCCGGCCGATAGGCCGGGTTGCGATAGCGTTCGCCCGGGAATGCGGCGCGCAGCACGCCAACCGGCTCGGCGGGTAGGCGAACCGCGCGCATGCCGTACTCGCGGCCGATCTCGACGAGCAGCCGGGCAACCGATGGGTGCAAATGCATGTGCTTGTGCGCGTTGACATGATCGAGCGCGAGCCCGGTAGCGCGAAAGGCCTCGAATTGCGCGCGAATCTCGGCGGCGAGGCGAGCCCGCACGCCCGGCAAAAAAAAGTACCGCAGGGCGGCGCGGGTCTGGCGCGGGTCGAAGCGACCGTCGCGCCGCACCAGCCGGCCGAGTTCGCCGGGCGGCAAGACCGGCTCGCCGTCGATCAGCACGAGGTGCAGCCCGACCCGCAGATGCGGCAGACGGCGCGCCCGCGCGACCGCGTCGGCGGCTTCCGGAGCGGCGACCATCAGGCTCGCGCAGGTCAAAATGCCGTCGCGGCCGGCGGCCTCGACGGCCTCGTTGACCGCGATGTCGCGGCCGAAATCGTCGGCCGTGACAATGAGTTGTCTCATTCCAAATAACGTCATCCCGGAAGGCCGGGACCCATTTCTCGACCGCAAAGGCCGCACGTCTTCGGCAGTATTCGTCCAATGACAGGTTTATAAGATGGAGGCACCCTGGATCCCGGCCTACGCCGGGATGGTAACGTCACTGGTCAGCCGGCCATCTCGCGCTGGCGCAGGAACTGGAAGAACTCGACCCCCTCGCGCAGCCGGCGGCGCATCATCTGCGGGCTTTTGACCATCTCGGCCAATAGCGAGGCAATCTTTTGCCGGCGGAAATAGAACCGCCGGTAAAAGGTTTCGAGCGACTGGAAAATCTCGGTATGGCTTAGATGCGGGTAGTGCAGCGGCGCGATCTGCACGCCGTGATCGTCGATCAGCTCGGCGTTGGCGATGTCGAGCCATCCTTGATCGACCGCCTGGCGGTACAATTCGGTGCCGGGATAGGGCGCGGCGAGCGACACCTGGATCGTATGCGGGTTGATCTCCGCCGCGAAACGGATCGTCTCCTCGATCGTCTCCTTTGTTTCGCCGGGCAGTCCGAGGATGAAGGTGCCGTGGATCGTGATGCCGAGCTCGTGACAATCCCTGGTGAAGCGGCGCGCGATGTCGATACGCATCCCCTTCTTTATATTGTTGAGGATCTGCTGGTTGCCGGTCTCGTAGCCGACCAGCAACAGCCGCAACCCGTTGTCGCGCAACACTTCCAAGGTCGCGCGCGGCACGTTGGCCTTGGCGTTGCACGACCACGTGACGCCGAGCCGGCCGAGTTCGCGGGCGATCGCCTCGGCGCGCGGACGGTCGTCGGTGAACGTGTCATCGTCGAAAAAGAATTCCTTGACCTGCGGGAAATACGCCTTGGCGAGCCGGATTTCCTCGATCACGTGCGCGACGCTGCGCACCCGGTAGCGATGCCCGCCGACGGTCTGCGGCCACAGGCAGAACGTGCATTTCGAGCGGCAGCCGCGCCCAGTGTAGAGCGACAGATACGGGTGCTTCAGGTAGCCGATGAAGTAATCCTCGACGCGAAGGTCGCGCTTGTAGACCTCGGTCACGAATGGCAGACGGTCCATGTCCTCGAGCACGGCGCGCGGCCGGTTGTGCGCGATATTGCCCGCCGCGTCGCGATAGCTGAGACCGTCGATGTCGGCGAGGTTCCGCCGCTCGGCGACGTCGCGACAGGTGAAGTCGAACTCCTCGCGGGCGACGAAATCGATCGCGCGCGATCCCATAAGGCTGATTTCCGGTTCGACCGCCACCTTGGCGCCGACCAGCCCGATCGTGAGCTGCGGGTTGGCGTCCTTCAGCGCCTCGGCAACCTTTAGATCGGAGGCGAAGGAGGGGGTCGAGGTATGCATCACAACGAGCTCGTAATCGCCGGCGAGCGGCAGCACGTCGCCGAGCCGCAGCCGCGCCGGCGGGGCGTCGATCAGCCGGCTGCCCGGCACCAGAGCGGCCGGCTGGGCCAGCCAGGTCGGGTACCAGAACGAGCGTATCTCGCGCCGCGCCTGATAGCGCGATCCCGCCCCGCCATCGAACCCGTCGAATGACGGCGGATGCAGAAGCAGCGTCTTCATCATGCGGCCTTGTCTCCCTCGATGCGCATGTGCCCGTCGGGCGCGATGCGAAACAGCCGCTCGCCCCACTGCACCCGGCGGCCGCAGAAGCTACTCAGAAATACGGCAAACGACAAAGCATCGCGCAGCGGCAGCAGCCATAGGTCGCGCCGCGGCAGGTCGAGCCAGCGCGCCATCGCCGCGGCGGACCCCCACCGCAGCAGCAGCGCCAAAACCACCGCGCCCCAGGCGGCGAACCCCGACCCGAACAAAACCGCGCCGAGCGCGGTCAGGGTCACCGTATGCGTCGTCACCGACCCGGCAAAACCGGCCGGAGCCATCAGCCGGGTGGTGCGCGCCCAGCGCAGCTCATGCCGCCACAAGCTGCCGAGCGAGGTCTCGGTGACCCGGTTTTCGACGACATAACGCGACAAAACGATCTCGAGGCCGAGTTCGCGCGCCGCCGCGCCCATCCGGTGGTCGTCGGCCAGCTCATTGCGCAGCCGCGAAAAGCCGCCGATCCGATCCAGCACGTCGCGGCGCAGCGCGATCGTTGCGCCGAAGCAGCCGCCGCCGACATTCATCGCGTCGCCGACCACCGCCCCGGGCAAAAACGAGAAGTTGATCTGCATCGCCGCCAGGCGGGACCACAATCCTCCGGTCGGGGCTCCCTTGTACAGGCAGGTCACGATCCCCGTTCGCGGATCGGCAAGCGGCTCGGCGACAACCGACAGGTAATGACGAGCGACCCGCATGTCGCTGTCGGCCAGCACGATCCAGTCGTGGCGCGCGGCGGGCAGCATGTTTTCGAGATTGGCCACCTTGTGGTTGCTGCCCCTGACGCGCGGATTGACGACCAGCGCGATGTCGCGGTCGGGCCGGTCGCGGATCAGCGCGCGAGCGATCGGGAGCGCGCTGTCGCCGGTATCGCGAATCCCGAGAACAAGCTGCAGCGCGGGATAGTCCTGGTCGGCGAACGAGCGCAGGTTCTCGAACAGACCGGGCTCGGCCCCGTGCAGCGGCTTCAGCACCGAGACCGGCCGACAGCGGGCGGGCCCCGCGGCCGACAGGCTGAACCGCCGCCGCGAAAAGCGCCATACCGCGAGCGTGGCGGCCGCCAGATAGCCCCACGCCACGATCAGCACCGCCGCGAAACAGACAGCGCTCATCGGCAATCCGCCCCGATGCGCGTTCCGCTCACGCCCTGCGCCATAACCGATCGGCCCGCGGCGAGGCGAAACCCCCGGCGCCGATCGGCACAGTCTCCCGCTCCCGACGTGATCATCGTTCCGTTTTTCAATCCGCGCCTGCCGCTACGTCGCCGGTGCGCCGTTCGACGTCAAGATCAAACGAACCCCTTCAGGCTTCCGGATCGTTCCGCAGCCGGGATGTGCTTGGACTAGAATTTTGTCATCCCTTCGGCAAGCCCGGCGCGGCCGGAACCGTCGAGCCAGCGAGACTCGCGACGGCTCGGTGACGCGCACCCGCTCCTCGCAAATCGCTCCGCGGTTGATCCAGATCAACGCGGCATGGAAGCGCGCCGTTAAGCTTACCGGCAATCAAGACCAGGAGGTGGGCGATGGTGTTTCCAGCCATACTCAATTTCGATCCTCCGGTGCCGCCGAATCATTTCATCGCGCGGTGTGCCGAGCGCTTCCGGGGCTGGCGCCGCAAGCGGCGCTTTATCGGCGAGATGAGGAAAGCCGCCGCGCTTGGCCGTCTCGACGCCGTTCTCGCCGATCTCGGCCTGAGCCGCGCCGAACTCGACGAGCTGATCACCGCTCCGGCCGATGCCGGTCGCGAGTTCGAGATCATGGCCAGGATGGAAGGCCTCGATCCCGACCGGCTGCGTCCCGAGGTGCTGCGCGACGCGATGCGGAAATGCACCCGCTGCGAGGGACGCGACGCCTGCAAGCACTGGCTGCGTACCGGCGTGTGGCGCCATGACGGGGACCCGCGCTGTCCGAATGCCGGCCTGTTTCGGCGCTGACCTCTCTGCCGCTTCTGCCCGCTCGCGGCGCCGGGCGGTGCGCGGCGTGGCGCGATCGGCTATGGTTGCCGCGACGCCGCGACCGAGCGGCGCGACACAGAGGAGGAAGCGTCATGGACAGCATCGAACAGGCCGCCGCGCCTCTGCAGCCCGGCGCCGCCCAGCCGCTCGCCGCGCTCCCCGAGCGGCTGCATCACAACGCCTATGTGGTAAAGGATCAGGAGGCGAACCGGCGCTTTTTCGAGGATGTGCTCGGAATTCCGCTGGTTGCCACGTGGTGCGAGAAGAGCTGGCGCGCCGAGCTCGGCCGCGAGGTCGCGTATTGCCACACGTTCTTCGGCCTCGCCGATGGCGGCGCGCTGGCGTTCTTCCAATTCGCCGATCCCGAACTCTACGCAATGACCCAGGCCGAGAAACCGAGGGTCAGCAGCCATTATCACATCGCGCTGAAGGTCGGCGAGGAAACCTATGACGAGCTGAAGCATCGGCTCGGTCGCGCCGGCGAGCGGTTCCGCGAGACCGACCACGGCTACTGCAAGTCGATCTACTCGATGACGCCGGACGGCATGATCCTCGAATTCACCTGCGACCCGCCCGACGCGGCCGAGATCGAGGCGCTGCGCCGCGCCGACGCGCACAGCGAACTGGCCCGCTGGCTGGCCGGCGACTATCGCGTCAACAACGAGCTTCGCCACCGCGAATCTTAAAAGCGGCGATCCGGTCTTAGGGGCGTCCGGTCCCTTGAATGTCTATCGGATGCCCTCGGCCCCGCTCGAATTACAACTGTCACGGGTATCAAATATTTTTACAACTGTAAGCGCCCTCACACGTATAATTGCTTTCACCGGGTATAGTCCTCCTGTCTACCGGGAGAGGCTAGTAAAATGCGAACGTTAAAGGAACATCTAACCTGTAGCGGTTTGAGCGTTACCGGGCAGGAGCTTGTTGCCGCGAAGGCCACCTCAATGAGGTGGATTGTCGATGACCGCGGTCGCGTGGCGGCTCTTAATTCGCATCCGGTAGCCTTATGGGCCAGCGCGTTCGATCAGCCAATAACGGCGATCCTCGAACTCGGCCTCATCTGTATCGAAGAGCGGCCCAAGAATCTTATTTTAGCCCTTCACCCATCTAAAGTTCAGCGCGTCACACTCGTGGGCACCTTCTACTATCTCGCAGACCATAATAGCGGCCACATTATCATCTGCTCAGATTGCGGGCTCACATCAGCCTACTATACGCTAGTTCGACATCGTGACCTTGCATATCAGCTGCTCGAGGAAATGATTGTCTCCGCGTCCACAGACATGCCCTTGATCGCGTGTCGGCTGAAGATGCAAACAGAACGACGGAGTATTCGTTACGCACGCCCCAGATCGTCGCCCGCGGCGCTTATGCTCCTTGACAATTAGCGAAGTGAAACGACTGCTTCGCGCATGAGCGTGAGATTGGGCAACGTCGAATTAGGCTGCCCCGCGCTCATTGCGCGCATTCCATAAGCGCCGTAATATCCCGAATAACGACTGCCCCTTTTTCAATTGATACGATTCCCGATTCCTTCCAGGCGTTCAGGTGTTTATTGATGCTCTCGCGCGATCCGCCAGCCAGATCCCCTAGAGCACGCTGTGATATTCTTACCACGAGACGCTCATGATGCTCGTTGCTGTCTGTCAGCAAGCGTAGAAGCACCTTCGCCATGCGTGACTGGAGATCAAGGAACGCTAAATCCTCGACTTGTTCATTGGTATGGCGAAGGCGATCGCACAACACAAGCATAAGGTCGATGCACAGGTCCAGCCGACGTTCCAGTAGGCGCCAGAGCGCGTGGCGCGGGATCACCAGAATTTCGCATCCGGTGATGGCGGTGGCATCGGCGGTGCGCTCCTTTCCGTCAAGCATTGCGATCTCGCCAAAAACATCACCGCTGCGAAGCACCGATAGCACCACCTGCCGGCCATCCGGAGAGGGCACGCCAATAGAGACTTGGCCTTGCAGAACCGCCATCATGCTTTCGCCGGGATCGCCCTTGGCGACGATCTGATCGCCTGCCCCGAACCTGGCAAGTCGAGCTTGCGCAAGAACGGTATCCGTCTCCATATCGTTCAGCCGCGCGAAAAGGGTGCTCCCTCGGAGCACTTGCCGATGCGATGAGATTGACGCCTCGGGCAACCTTGACGCGATCAGAACCATTGATAACCGTCCCAATCTTCGAAGCCGGCGCCTTTCAAATGCGCCGCCGCCTCGATGCAAGTGTCGTATAAATGACACATGTCAGACCACCCGTCAGCGAAAACCCAAACTCCAGTGCTTCCATCCCCGCTTACCAACTTGCCGGTTGACGCATTTCAGAAAAGGTAAGTACCTCGATCGAGCAGCTCTGCTTAGCCTAAGTATATCATAATGCAAGCACAGGCGCTAGGGCTCAGCGATGAATCGCGGCGCGATTCGTTGACTGAGCACTAGCGGGTGGCACGACGCGCGGCTGTTGGTCGGCCGATAGATTTCCCGGTTGGTATGTACATCTGAGTGCCGGAAGTCTGGGGGTCGAGCGGAACTGCCAACGGGCGCTCGGCCAGCTCGGCGTGGTTGCCCGTGCAACGCGGCGGATTCGCCATGAGGAATCTTAAAAATCCGGCATAACCTCGAAGAATTAATAGGTATTAAAGAACCCTTGATGAAGCAGTCAACGATAGAGAAATCTGAATCGATAATATTCGACCGTAGACAGTTTTGGCACTACTGAGACGCATCCGGCGCGGACCCGCTCCGAATCGGACCCGCATTGGCGCCTTGGGAGTGCATGATGGGCGATAACATCGGCGCATTGGCAGGCGGTCGATGCGGGCGGCGCGCCGGCGATCGTAGCCGGACGGGGATGCCATGCGGCGCCGCCGGCCGGCTGCGCCGCCTCGTCGGATGTGATCGGGGCGTGGCAGCGGTCGAATTTGCCCTGGCGGCGCCGATCCTGCTGGGCGCCCTCATACCGGTCGCCGATCTCGGCCTTGCCTTCGCCAAGCAACAGCAGCTGCGGCAGGCGGTTCTGGCCGGAGCGCAATACGCCGCGGGTCACCCTTGGGACCAAAACGCGCCGACCGCGATCGCCGGCGCCGTGACGGCGGCGACGCCGCTGTCCGGCATCGCGGCCTCCCCGGCCCCCTACCAGCTGTGCGGGTGCCCGGGCGGCAGCGCGATCACGACCGTGACGTGCGGCAGCCGCTGCCAGAATTACGAGACCGCCGGGTATTACGTCGTGGTCTCGGCGCAGCTCGCCTACACGCCGGTCCTGCCTTACTCGCTGCTCGGCAGCTCGATGACCTTGACC
>JBFXDF010000086.1:0-14858 GCA_050181375.1 Alphaproteobacteria bacterium | reverse complement strand
TTAAGAGGCGGCGGGCGTTGCCGTTCAGCAGTTTCTCGCGGTCCTCGGCGCATAGCGGCAGGGTCTTGATCCACTCGGCGCCGGGCGGGTTGTCGACAAACGGGTAGTCGACCGAGAACAGGATGCGGTCGATCCCCATCTCCATCATGCAGCAGACCAGCGCCGGATCGGAGAAGAAGCCGCTCGTCGTGATCCAGAAATGGCGGCAGAAGATCTCGCGAAAGGTCGTCTCGCCCATGCTCTGGCGCAGCCCGTGGGTGATCCGCCACAGATAGAATGGCAAGCCCTCGCCCATGTGGCCGAGGATCACCTTGAGGCCGGGATGGGCATCGAACACGCCCGACAGCACAAAGCGGATGCCCTGCGTCGCGGTCTCGACATTGAAGCCCCACCCGGCGCGCAGCAGCCCCGGATGCTTCTCGACATAGCCTTTGTAGTAGGTCTCGACGACGGCCTGCTGCGGGATCGCCGGATGGATGTAGATCGGCACGTCGAGCGCCGCGGCGCGCTCGTAGAGCGGCCAGAAGCGCCGGTCGTCGTGAAAGACGCCGCTGGTCAGCCCGTTGATCATCGCGCCCTTAAAGCCGAGCCGAGTGACGGTGCGCTCCAGTTCGTCGGCCGCCGCTTTCGGGTCGGCGGTGGGTACCGCCGCGAAGGCGGCGAAGCGGTCGGGGTGGCGCTGCACCGCCTCGTGCAGCCGGTCGTTGATGCGGCGCGCCAGCGGCACGCCGGTCGCGGCATCGACCCCCTGTAGGCCGGGGTTCGCGTGCGACAGGACCTGCAGGTCGATGCCGGCCTCGTCCATTTCCCTGAGGCGCAGCGCGCCGACATCCTCGAGACGCTCGGCGAGGCTGCCGCCGCTATGCTGCCGCAGCTCGGTGTCCTGATAGTGCTCTTCCAAAGCGATGACATAGGACTTGGCCGCCATTGTCGTCCCTCCCTTGGCTAGTTGGCAGTCCAAAATTTGGCTGGCTCGGCGCCGTGCGTCCTTCGAGACGCCGCCTGCGGCGGCTCCTCGGGATGACGCTCTCTCTTAATGCCATTGCAGGCATTCGTCATCCTGAGGAGGCGTGCAACGCACGCCGTCTCGAAGGACGCGTGTTGTCGAGTCAAATTAGAGGCCACACCGCCTAGCTGGCGCCGGCGTAGCTCGTCAGGTCGATGAATTCGAGAACGGTGCCGTCGGGGTCGTGAAAATAGGCGCGCGGGCCGTTGACGACGCCGCCCTGGCGGTCCTCCTCAAAGGTGATCGCGACGCCGTTCTCGCGCAGGTGGTCGAGCGCCGCCCGGTAATCGTCGTGCGCGATCGCGAAGGCGTGGTGCACGCCGCCGTGGTCCTGGGGCTGCGGGTTGATCGGCGGGTCGCGCTTGACGAGGATCAGGCAGGTGCCGGCCGCGTCGAGAAACGCCATCGTGCCGCCCGCCACGGTCGCGAGATGGCGGCAGCCGACGATTTCGGTGTAAAACCGCGTGCTCCGCGCGACATCGCTGACCGGGATGCTGAAATGGGCGACGGACCGGATCGCGACCATTGGCACCTCCTGGGATAGGGCTGGCTAAAACCGGAAATCGTTGGGAGGAAGGCCGAGTTCGGAGCGGGCGAAGACGAGCGCGGCCGCTTCCGGGTTGTTGCCGGCATGCGCCCGCATCGCGTGCACGTCGCGCCAAGCGCGCTGGATCGGGTTGTCGAGAAACAGGCCGTGGCCGCCGCTCGCCTCGAACACGCGGTCGGCGGCCTGGACGCTCCACTCGATCGCCTTGCCGGTGTCCCAGCGGTAGCGCGCCCGGCGTTCCAGCGGGATGTCGCGGCCGGCGCGCGCGTCAGCCAGCATCTCGGCAAAGATCGCCTGCATGCGGTCGCGCGCCGCGCCGAGTTCGGCGGCGGATTCGGCAAGGCGATGCTGGATGAACGGGTCCTCGGCGACCGACGCGCGCGTGTTCAGGTTGATGCGGCGGCGCGACTGCTCGCGAAACGCGGCGACCGCGCCGAGCGCGGCCCCGATCACCGGCGCGGTGATGCCGTAGCGGAAAACGATCGCGAACGGCAGCCGATAGAGCGGGGCGTCGTTGACCGCGGCGCCGGGGTGGCGCAGGTGGAACGCGTCGATAAAGGAATGCGTGCGGTACTCCGGCACCAGTGCCTCGCCGATGACGATGTCCTTGCTGCCGGTGCCGCACAGCCCCGTGACGTGCCAATTGTCCTCGATGCGGTAGTCGGCGCGCGGCACGAGGAACACGCGGGCGTCGGGCGGATCGCCCGGTTTCTCGGGCGGCGCGACGCCGCCCAGGACAATCCATTGGCAGAAGTCGCAGCCGCTCGAAAACGACCAGCGGCCCGAGAGGCGAAAGCCGCCGGCGACCCGCTCGACCGTGCCGGTCGGCGCCACCGACGTGCAGAGAAGCGCGCTGTGGTCCTTGCCCCACACATCCTCCTGAGCCTGCGGCGGCAGGATCGCGAGGTGCCAGTTATGCGCGCCCAGCACGCTGAACACCCAGCCGCTCGACCCGCACACCGCGGCGATTTCGGTGACCGCCTGGTAGAACACGCCGGGGTCGAGTTCGTAGCCGCCATAGCGCTTCGGCTGCATCGCGCGCAAGAGGCCCAGCTCCTGGAAATCGGCGACGGTCTCGTCGGGCAGGCGGCGCAATTCCTCGGTCCGCCGCGCCCGCTCGGCCAACGCCGGCAGCAACCCCCGCGCGCGCTCCAGATACTCATCCGGTGTCATGCCCGCCTCCCCAACGGCAGCCGGCCGCGCCGCGCCGAGCACGGATCGATGTCCGGCTCCGGCTCGGCATGAAGCGCGCCGCGGCAGCCTAGCACCGTTGGCGGCATCGATACGAGCGCCGGTTGCCGATCGGCCATCGCCGGCGGCGGCCGGTGCGGCGAGCGCTTATCGCACCAGCTTGACGGCTGCCCGGCCCCCGGCGGAACATCGCAGCGACCCGTCGGGTTAAACCGGCAGAGCTTTTTCGTTAGCGGGAGCGGTGCGATGGGCCCCAAGGACATATTCGTCTGTCTCGATCCGACCGACGCCGGTGAGGGGCGGCTGCGCCTCGCGGCCTCCCTCGCGCGCGAGCATCACGCCCACCTGTCCGCGGCTCTGCTGCTGCCCGAGGCGATCCCCGGGGTGCCGCCGCGATCGCCGGGCGATATGATCCCGCCGACCGGCGCCGCGTGGATGCCGCAGGCGGGGCTGCTTGCCGGGGTGCCGGCGCAAGGGGTGGCTCCGGGCCTTGCCGGGTCCGGCGAACTCGAGATCGCTAATATCGTCGAGCAACGGTTCCGCGCCGAGGTCGAGCCGCATTCGATCGCCGGCGATTGGCATCAATTCGGGCCGGGCGACAGCGCCGAGTTCATCGCCCTGCTGAGCGCGGCCGATCTCGTGGTTGTCGGCCAGACCCTTGACGATTACCGGCTGCCGGGCGGGTTTCGGCCGGAGGACGTCATCGTCGGCTCCGGCCGGCCGGTCCTGGTGGTCCCCTACGCGGGCGAGTTCGCCGGCATCGGCCGGCGCGTCCTCGTCGCCTGGGACGGCAGCCGCGAGGCGGCCCGCGCGCTGCACGACGCGCTGCCGCTGATCGCCAAGGCGGAGGCGGCGGCGGTGGTCGGTGTCAGCATGCGCGAGACGGATGCCGAACGGGCGCACCCGTCGCTCGATCGGATCGTCCGCCATCTCGGCCGGCACGGCATCGCGGCGCGGCTCGACGAGCCGGTCGGCAGCGACGTGCCGATCGCCGACCTTCTGCTGTCGCGCGCCGCGGATTTCGACGCCGATCTGATTGTCGCCGGCGCCTATCACCACTCGCGGTTTCGCGAGGCGTTGATCGGCGGGGTCAGCCGCGGCCTGCTCGATCACGCGACCGTGCCGCTGCTGATGTCGCACTGACGCAGGCTCGTTCAGCCAGGACGCCGGAGCGGACGCGAACCGCGCCCTCTACGCCGGCTCCGCGGCACGTCCTTCTCGCGAAACCTGAGGTGGCTTGCGGCGGGCGGCCGGTTGTGACAACCAGAGGCTTTCGGCCAAGGGCTTTTGACTGGCCCGGATCGGAGGGAACCGGCATGGCGCGCTATGATTTCGACATGCTCACGATCGGCGCCGGTTCGGGCGGCGTCGCCAGTTCGCGTCGGGCCGGCAGCTATGGCGCGCGCGTCGCGATCGTCGAGGAGAGCCGCATCGGCGGCACTTGCGTGCTGCGCGGCTGCGTGCCGAAAAAGCTCTTGGTCTACGGCGCGCAATTCGCCGACGCGTTCGAGGACGCGGCCGGGTTCGGCTGGACCGTCGCGCCGCCGAAATTCGACTGGCCGGCGCTGATCGCCGCCAAGGACAACGAACTCGACCGGCTCGAAAAAATTTACGTCAACATGCTGCGCAACAGCGGCGTCGAGATCGTCGAGGGCCGCGGCGTGCTGGTCGATCCGCACACGGTCGAGGTCGCTGGGCGCCATTATACGGCCGAGACGATCCTGATCGCGACCGGCGGGCATCCGACGGTGCCGGACATCCCCGGCATCGAGCATGTGATCTCGTCGAACGAGGCGCTCGATCTGCCAGAACTGCCGCGCCGCATCGTGATCGTCGGCGGCGGCTATATCGCGGTCGAGTTCGCCGGCATTTTTCGCGGCTTCGGGTGCGAGGTCGCCGAGATCATCCGGCGCGAGGAATTGCTGTACGGGTTCGACGACGATCTCCGCATCGCGCTGGCGCAGGAGATGCGCAACCGCGGCATCGAGATCCACACCCGCGCCCACATTGCCCGGATCGAGAAGGACCCGCGGGAAGGCTACAGCGTGTTCACTGAGATCGGCCAGGAGATCTCGGCCGATCTGGTCATGTTCGCGACCGGACGCGGCCCCAATACGAGGGGGCTGGGCCTCGCCGAGATCGGGATTGAAACCAGGCGCAACGGCGCCGTCGTCGTCGACGAATGGCAGCGAACCAGCCTGCCCAATATCTACGCGGTCGGTGACGTTACCGACCGCCTCAACCTGACCCCGGTGGCGATCGGCGAGGGGCGCGCGATCGCCGAGACGCTGTTCAACAACAACCCGATAAAGATGGACCACGCGGACGTGCCGACCGCGGTGTTCAGCAATCCGCCGATCGGCACCGTGGGCCTCACCGAGGAGCAGGCGCGCCAGAAATACGGTGACGATGTCGATGTCTATAGCGCGCGGTTCCGGCCGATGAAGAACACGCTGTCGGGCCGCGAGGAACGCACGCTGATGAAGCTGGTCGTCGACTCCAGGACCGACCGGGTGCTCGGCTGTCACATGCTGGGGCCGGACGCGCCCGAGATCGTCCAGGGCCTCGCGATCGCGGTCAAAGCCGGCGCCACCAAGCGGATGTTCGACCAGACCGTCGGCATCCACCCGAGCGCCGCCGAGGAATTCGTGACGATGCGCGAAAAGACGGTGCGCCCGCAAAAGCTGGCGGCGGAGTGATTGTCCATGCTGTCATCTCCATAGTCATCCCGGCGAAGCCGGGATCCACTGGGCTGCCCTCCGATCGGCCGAAACGTGGGTCCCGGCCTTCCCCACGGATCAAGTCCGTGGGCAGAAGGCCCACGGGATGGCGATTTGGGTTATTGACCGCAGCCGTGGGCGGACGAAGCGGCTGTTGCGAACACCAGGGAGGATGCAATGCGCCGGGTAGGACCGAACAGCTTTACCGAAATCTATTTCGCCGGGTGCAACCCGAGTTTTGTCGAGACCAGCGACGGGTACGTGATGATCGACTCGCCGCAGCAGCCGATCGACGCGGTGCGCTGGCGCGAGCAGCTCGAAGAGAAGGCGCCGATCCGCTACCTGGTCAACACCGAGCCGCACGGCGACCACATCTCCGGCAACGCCTATTTCCCGAAAGTGCCGGTGGTCGGGCAGGTCAAGTTGCAGGAGTGCTTTGACCAGTACCTCAACGCGTTCGGCTCGCTCGACGAAAAGCGCGAGCGCTTCAAGCAGACCGATCCGGACAGCGTATTTCTGGTAGGCCACCCGGATTATCCGCCGTCGCACGGGCCGACGCTGACCTTTACCGACGCGCTGATGCTGAATGTCGGCAATCACACCTTCAACATCATCCATATGCCGGGACACACCGCGCCGCAGACCTCGGTCTACGTGCCGGAGGAAGGCGTCGTCTTCACCGGCGACAACGTCTTTCACAAGTGCCGGACCTGGATGCAGGAATGCGATCCCTGGGAATGGCTCGCCGCGCTCGACCAGATCGCGGCGCTCGACGCCGAGATCATCGTGCCCGGCCACGGCGAGCCGTGCGGCAAGGATTATCTGCGCGAGCAGGCGCAGATCGTCGCGAACTGGGTCGGGTTTATCGAGAGCCATGTCGATCGCGGCGTCGCGCCGGACGAAATCCTCAAGGGGCCGATCCCGGTCACCGCGCAGGACCCCTACCCGATCGGGCAGCGCCTGTTCATCCACGACGAGCGCCTGACCGGGCTGATCGTGCACAACCTCCACCGCCGCATCCGCGAACGCAAGGAGAGGGGCGGTCCGGGCTGATACGACCGGCGGCCGAGACCGACCGCGGGCCTCCGGCCCGCATGCGGGCGGGTCCTGATACGCTCCCTCTCCCGCAATGCGGGAGAGGGCTGCAACCATCAGCCCTGCGACTGCGGTACGGCGACCCAGCTGTCCGGGCCGGCCTTATCCCATTGGGCCGGCAGTTCCGGTGATCGATCAGCCTAATTGAACCGGCCGGCGGCAAAGGGGGCAATGTCGATCGGGGCCGGGCGGCCGGCGACGAGATCGGCGACGATGCGTCCGGTCATCGGCGCCGAGGTCATGCCGATATGGCCGTGGCCGAACGCGTAGATCACATCCGGGCTGGCACGCGACGGGCCGATTACCGGCAACGAATCGGGCAGCGCTGGACGGTGCCCCATCCACGTCGTGATGCGGTCCTCGGGATGCTCGGCGGCAAGGCCGGGCAGCATGCGGCGCGCCTGGGTCAGCAGAATGCGCGAGCGGCGCCAGTCGGGCGGCGCCTTCAACCCGGCGAGTTCGACGGTGCCGGCCAGCCGCAGCCCCAGCTCCATCGGGGTCGCGACGAACTTGCCGTCGGCGTCGGCGGTCGGGATGCGCGGCATCGCCTCGGGGTCGCGGATCATCAGGTGATAGCCGCGCTCGGTCTCGAGCGGTACCTTGTCGCCGAGCGCCGCCGCCAACGGCTTCGACCAGGCGCCGGCGCAGACGATCGCGGCGTCGGCCGGAAGCTCGCCGCGATCGGTGCGGATCGCGGCGAGACGCTGGCCGTCGAGGCGGAACCCGAGGGCGCTCGCCTGCGCGATTTCGCCGCCCTCGCGCCGGAACTGGTCGACGAGGCTGGTCACGAGGCGGTGCGGGTTGCTCGTGTGTCCGTTTTCGCGCACCAGCAGGCCGCGCACGTATTCGCGCGACAGGACCGGTTCGAGCTGGCGTAGCTCGTCGGCGTCGAACTCGTCGATTTCGACCCCGTTCTCGCGCCGCAACGCCCAGGCCAGCCCGTCCTTCGCGAGCGCCTCGGCCGAGCGGTAGACGTACAGGTGGCCGCGCTGATGGATCAGCTCCTCGGCCCCCGCGTCGCGCGCCAATTCGCGCACCAATGGCACGGTCGGCGCGATCAACGGGCGCAACGCGCGCGCCTGCGCCCGCACCTTCTCCGGCGTCGCCGAGCGCACCATCCGCGCGAGATACGGCAGGATCGCCGGCAGATAGGTCCAGCGCAGCGCCAACGGCCCGAGCGGGTCCTTGAGCCAGCCCGGCACCTGCCGGATCACGCCGGGAAACGCCACCGGCGTCACCGACGAGCCGTTGAACGCCCCGGCATTGCCGAACGAGGCGCCCTCGCCGGGGTTGCCCGGCTCGACGAGAAACACGCTGTGCCCGTCGCGCTGCAGCCAGCGCGCGGCACACACGCCGACCATGCCGGCCCCGATCACCCCGACCCGCCGCCCCGTCCCTGACGCCATTTGGTCCGCCGCCATTTCGCGACTCCCGCTCGCCGGCCCAGAATGGCGGCGGCGGCGCGAGCCCGCAACAACAGTCAGGACGGTTGGTCGGACTCGCCGGCGACCCATGTGGCGACAACCCGGACGGCTTCGGGGTCGAGCGCGACGATGTCGGCACGACAGCCCGGCGCGAGGCGGCCGAGCCGGTCGCGCATGCCGAGGAACGCGGCCGGCGCCGCCGTCGCGAGACGCAGCGCCTCGGGCAGGCTCAGGCCCAACAGGCGGATGCAGTTGCGCACCGCGCTGGCCATGTCGAGCGCCGAGCCGGCGAGCACGCCGTCGGCGGTCGCGCATCTTCCGTCGCGCACCAAAACGTCCGTGCCGCCGAGCCGGAACGTGGCGCACGAACCGCCGACCGGCGGCATCGCATCGGTGACCAGCATCGCCTGGCCCGCGCCGCGCAGCGCCAGCCGCAGCATCGCCGGCGCGACATGCTCGCCGTCGACGATCAGCCCGTAATACGCGCGCGGGTCTTCGAGCGCCGCCGCGATCGGTCCGGGGTCGCGCGCAGCCAACGGCCGCATCGCGTTGAACAGATGGGTAAAGCCGGTCAGCCCCTCGGCCAGCGCGGCGCGGGTTTCATCATAGGTCGCCATCGAATGACCGAGCGCCACCCGCACCCCCTGCCGCGCCAGCGCCGCGACAAAACCGGAAGGCACGCATTCCGGCGCCAGCGTCACCAGCGTCGCGCCGCCGCGCGGCGCCGTCAGCAGCCCGAGATCGGCCTCGTCGGGCGCGCGGAACATCGCCGCATCGTGCACACCGGCCCGCTCGGGCGACAGAAACGGACCCTCGAAATGGATGCCGAGCACGCCGGGACAGACCGGCATCGCCGCCGCGACCGCCTCGCTGGCGCGGCGCATTTTGTCCGGCGCGTCGCTGATCAGCGTCGGCAGCAGGCCGGTCGTGCCAAAGCGCCGGTGCGCCGCGGCGATCGCCGCGATGCTTTCGGGGGTCGGGTCGTCGTTGAACAGCACGTCGCCGCCGCCATTGACCTGCACGTCGATAAAACCGGGCGTCAGCCAGCTCCCCGGCGGCATCGCACGCAGCGGAATTCCCCGCGGCGCCTCGCGGCGCGGCAGCAGCGCTTCTATGTCGGCGCCGTCGATCACGACCGCGCAGTCGCGGTGCAGCGCCGCCCCGTCAAACACGGCATCGGCCGCGATCGCATGCCGCTTGCCGCCGCTCATCGCGTCCGCGTGACCTTCTGCAGATGGCGCGGCCGGTCCGGATCGATGCCGAGCCGCGCCGCCAGGCGGTACAGCATCGCATAAAAGCTCTGGATCAGGCACACCGCGTCGGTTTCCGGGTGATCGGGCGGCAGGACCGGCAGCTCGCCGTCGGGCGCCGCCGCCAACACCGCCGCCCCCATGCCGGCCAGGCGATGAACCAGCGCCCGCATGCCCGCGTCCGCCGCGTCGCCCGGCATCAGCGCGATAATCGGGTAGCGCGCCGCGACCAGCGCCACCGGTCCGTGCAGGAATTCGGCGCCGCTGAACGCCTCGGCGGGCCGGTTCGCGACCTCCTGCAATTTCAGCGCCGCCTCGCGGGCGATCGCCAGGGTCGGGCCGCGGCCGATCACGACAAGGCTCGATGCCGCCGCTATCGGGTCGATCGCGGCGTCCCAGTCGAGATCGCCGGCGCTGGCGAGCCGTTCCGGCAGCGCTGCGAGAGCGACCGCGAGGGGCAGGTCCTCGGCCCACTCGGCGACGAGAAGCAACAGCGCGGCGAGGCTCGCGACAAACGTCTTTGTCGCGGCGACCCCGCGCTCCGGCCCGGCGCCTATCGGCAGCACGATGTCGCAGGCGGCGGCGAGTGGGCTGTCGGTGTCGTTGACCAAAGCCGCGGTCAGCGCGCCGCGGTCGCGCGCCATCGCCGCGTTCGCGACGAGGTCGTCGCTGCGGCCGGATTGCGACACGGCCAGGAACAGCTGTCCGTCGAGGCGCAGCGGACGATGGTAGACGCTGGAGATGTTTGGCGCGGCCGCCGCGACCGGGATGCCGAGATGCAGCTCGATCAGGTGCTTGGCGAATGTCGCGGCGTGCGCCGAGCTGCCGCGCGCGCAGGTGACGACGATCGAGGGCGGCCAGAATTGCAGCCGCGCGACAAGCTCGGCGAGCGGCGCGGCGATAAGATCGGCCTGCCGGCGCACCGCATCGGGCGCCTCGCGCAATTCGGCCGCCATACCCATCTCTAACGCCTCTCGCACGCGGTCCCGACGACTGCTGCGTAAACGATTCGAACCCGGCGATCGGCGCCGGCGTTTACGCGGCGAGATGAGCGAGACGATGGGAACCGAACGGCCGAGCCCGCGCTATTCGACGATCGATTTATGGCGCCCGGCGGACATTCTCGACGCGATGCTCGAAGGCCAGTTCGCCGCGGTCGCCGCCGTGCACGCCGCGCGCCCCGCGCTCGAACGCGCCGCGCTCGCGGTCGAGGAACGGCTGCGCGGCGGCGGTCGCCTCGCTTACGCCGGCGCCGGCACGTCGGGGCGGCTGGCGGTGCAGGACGGCGCCGAGCTGATGCCGACCTTCGGCTGGCCGGCGTCGCGTCTCGTGCTGCTGATGGCCGGCGGGCGGGCCGCGCTGCTGCGCGCGATCGAGGGCGCCGAGGACGAGGCCGAGGAGGCCGCCGCGCTGGTCGAGCAGCATGCGATCGGCGAGAGGGACGCGCTGATCGCGGTCGCCGCCAGCGGCACGACGCCGTTCACGCTCGGCTGCCTGCGCGAGGCCGCCTCGCGCGGCGCGCTGACCGTCGGCATCGCCAACAACCCGAACACACCGATCCTCGACGAATCGGATCACCCGATCCGGCTCGATACCGGCGCCGAGCCGATCGCCGGCTCGACCCGCATGAAGGCCGGCACCGCGCAGCGTGTCGCGCTGACCCTGCTGTCGTCGCTGGTGATGATCCGGCTCGGGCATGTCTACCACGGGCTGATGGTCGATGTCCGGGCCACCAACAGCAAGCTGGTGCGCCGCAGCGAGGCGATGCTCGCGCAATTGACCGGGCATGGCCGCGACCGGGTGCGCGAGGCGCTGCGCGAGGCCGACGGCAGCGTCAAGCTCGCGCTGCTGCTGCTCGAGGGGGCCGGCATCGACGAGGCGCGGGCGGCGCTCGACCGCGGCGGCGGCGATCTGCGCGCCGCGAAGGGCGTGATCGAGAGCCGCCGCAACCACAAAAGGCGCGCCTGAATCCTAGAGCCTGATCGGCTCAGATCGCAGCGATCTGAGCCGTGAATCAGGCTCTACATATCTTGCTCTAGCGCGACGGGTAATGCGTCGTGAGCTTTTGTCCGCCGGCCTCGACCGGATCGGCGTCGATCAGCACAAAGGCGAAGACGCACGGTTCCGTCCCGGTGTTGACCCAGGCATGCATCGTGCCGCGCTGCACGGCGATGTCGCCCGGCTTCATCGATACGGTCTTGCCGTCGTCCAGTTCGAGGTCGCATTCGCCCTTCAGCAGGATCGCGTAGTCGAGCGTCTCGGTGCGGTGCATGAACGGCGCCGAGCCGGGCGCGAACTCGGTGACGCGGATCACCGTCCCCTGGCCCGAGCCGACATAATTGTGGCGCACGACAAAGCCCTTGCGCTGCGCCGCGGCGGCAGCTCCCTCCGAATTGTCGAGCGGCATCCGGTCGGTGGACCAGATTTCGACGCGCGCGATGCCGGGACGGGTCGGCGACGCGGCCGCGCTCAACCGCTCGTCGCTCGCGACGATCGCCTTGCCGTTCGCGTCGTGCCCGGTCACGATCCGCCGCACTTGCATTGTCATACCCGCCTCCGTCGATAACGCTTGCTTTCGCCGGCGATTAAACCCGACACCTCCACGCCGGCGACAGGTGGTCGTCGCGGTGCTAGGTTTGCCGGAACGGCGGGAGGCGGCATGGTTCTCGATCTCGATCGGCTGCGGGCGGAACCGCTGCGGCGCGACCCGTTCGACTTTGTCGTCGTCGAGGAGTTCGTCCGCCCCGAGCGCGTGCCGGGTCTTGTCGCCGGCTTTCCCCGCGTCGCGGGGCACGGCAGCTATCCGCTCGAAACCGTCGCCTATGAAGCGGAATTCGGCGGCCTCGTCGCCGAGCTGGAGGGCGATGCGCTGCGCCGCGAGATTGAGCGGAAATTCGCGATCGATCTCTCCGGGCGGCCGACCATGATCACGGTGCGCGGCCGCAGCGACGGCAAGGACGGGCGCATCCACACCGACTCCGCGACAAAGCTGATCACGCTGCTGCTTTACCTGAACCCGGTGTGGGACGAGCCGGGCGGCCGGCTGCGCCTGCTGCGCCGGTGCGACGATCTCGACGATTTCGCGGCCGAGGTCGCGCCGCTCGCCGGAACCATGGTGGCGTTCCGCCGCGGCGACACATCGTTTCACGGTCATCGGCCGCATCGCGGCGAGCGCCGGGTCATTCAGCTCAACTGGGTCACGGGACCGGAAATCGTGCATCGCGAACTCGCGCGGCACCGCTGGTCGGCGCGGCTGAAGGCCCTCAACCCGTTCGGGTAAACCGGCCCGTTTCGGTATCATCCAGAGCCGCGGCGTGGCTGTCCGGTTGAGAGTTCGGCGCCGTGTTTCAGGGATACAAACGCTCGCATACCTCACTCTGCTAGGTTCCCGCGCACGCAGGCGGGGACCCATTTTCTGCCGTCTGGGCATCGGAACCATGGGTCCCTGCATTCGCGGCGACCGCAAGATCTATCACAATACACCTATAGCGTGATTCGATCCACGGATTGCAATCCACCTTTCGTAAACCGGCCAGCCGTGGAGCCGCGGAGGTCGGCTCGCCGGCGCAACGCTCGCGTGGCGGTTGAGGATGCGCTGCCGCATTTGCGGGCATGGCCATCGCGGACCGGACCCCCCCTTCGGGCGTCCGGCTTGGCTTTCCGCATCGGTTTTCTTTGATTTTCCTCCAGTTCGTTGCGGTAAAGTGTTGCGCGCCCGCCACGATGGGTCGAAAACGCCACGAGGCGAATAAACCGTGCTTGATCCTCGCGATGCGCGCAATAACATCGGTCGAGAAGAGCGCGCGCTTCTTCGCGCGTTTGGCGCAACTTCGGACGGTTGGGGGAGCAATGAACAGAAAACGGACATTCGGAACCAGGGCGGCGCTGGGCGGCCTCACCGCGGCGGTGGCGCTGATGACGGCGCCGCTCGCGGCAACCGCCGACGAAGTGGCGGATCTGAAGACCAATCAAGAGCTTCTCCAGCGCCGGGTCGATCAGCTGGCGCAATCCGGGAATGTCGGCGCCGGTCCCGTTCTCGCGCCGACCGCCGGCGGGCCGGTCGCGGTGCAGATGACGGGCGGCAGCTTCCCGCGCTCGTTTCTGATCCCCGGCACCGACACCTCGATCCGGGTCGGCGGCGAAATCCGCATGATGACAACCTTTTGGATCACCGGCGGCAACCCGAACGCCCAGTCGTCAACCACCAACGCCGGCACCACCGGCCAGCTGAACACGATCCCGCTGACCGGTCTGACGGTCGGGTCGAGCGGCTGGATCGCCCGCGAGCGCAGCAACAACGTGCTGACGATGTCGCCGCAGCAATCCAAACTCAGCGTCGAGACCCGCACGCCGACCGCCTGGGGCGAGGCGCGCAGCTTTATCGAATTCGACTTCGCCGGCAACACGGCGGACAGCAACGATCCGCTTGCCACCTCGAACAACCTGCAACCCCGTTTGCGCTATGCGTACGGCACCCTCGGACCGCTGCTGTTCGGCCAGGCCAACTCGAACTTCAACGATTCCGACGCCGGCATGGAGAGCCTGGAGTTCGGCGGTCTGATCGGCGGCGGCGGCCCGTCGCGCATACCGCAAATCCGCTGGACGCAGCCGCTCGGCGGCTGGGGCCTGCTGGGCGCCCTGTCAGTGTCGGCGGAATCGCCCGAGCCTACCCTGTGGGCGCCGGGCGCCAGCACCTCCGGCATATTCGGACAGGATCCGACCAGCGCGGTGACTCTGGCGCCGGCAACCGGTGCCTTCGCCCCGCTCGGCACCCCCGCCAATCCGTTGAAGCCCGGCGCACCGGACGTCGTCGCGGCGTGGTACATCCCGCAGCCCTGGGGTCACGTCGATTTCGCCGCCGTCTGGCGTCCCGCGCTGGTCGTCAGCACTCCGTTCGGCGCTCCGCTAACCGGCGGCGTTGACAAAAAATATATGGGTTTTGGCGGTTCCTTCAGCGGCGACGTGAAGCCGCGCTGGTTCGGCTGGGACAAGGACTTCTTCACCTGGAACATCGTCGGCGGCCAGGCGATGGGGCGCTATCTTTATGCCGGCAGCACCAGCACGCTGGCCCTGGTCAGCAATCTGACCGGCAACACGCTGGCGAGCAATTCCGTGCTGGTTAAGCCGACAGATGGTTTTGCCGGCAACATCGCCTATCGGCATCAATGGACCGACACGATCCGCTCGAATGTCGGCGTCGGCATCTGGAGGCTCGATATCAACGGCCTGAACGGCATCGTGTGTCCGGCGGCGTCGAAAAACACGGCGAGCGGCGGCTGCGCGCTCAACGAACGGCTGCTGATGGCCAAGGCCAATGTGATCTGGCAGCCGGTCGCGTTTGTCGATTTCGGTCTCGAATACAACTACGGGCAGCGCAAGGTCCTCAGCGGCTCGGCGGGCAACGAGCACGTGCTCGTCAACCGCATGCGCCTGCGCTTCTGACCGACGCATCAAACCTCGAATACAAACTCGCAAACCCGCCGGGCCATCCCGGCGGGTTTTTTCGTTCTGTTCGTACTCCCTACACCATATGAATCGAAAAAAAGCCCCCGTGGCCGGGCTTGACCCGGTCATCCACGTCTCGCAACCGGCTTGCATCGATGAACGAAGGCCTCGCAAAAAGCC
>JBFXDF010000085.1:0-14950 GCA_050181375.1 Alphaproteobacteria bacterium | reverse complement strand
GCCCGCGGCCTGATCGGTCACCGGGGCGCATAGAGGCGGTATATTCCGTCGGCGCATGCCGAGCGGCGCAATAACGGCAGCTTCCCCGCGCGATCGCGACCTCCAGCGATGGTCGTACAGCCACCGCAGATGCAACGAGATGGTCGTTTGTGCGATTTTGGTCGGGACGCGGCGGGCGCCGCCGTTCAATAGGATTTCGGCAGGCCGAGCACGCGCTCGGCGATGTGCGACAGGATCAGCTGCGGGCTGATCGGCGCGATGCGGGCTATCTGGATTTCCCGGAAGAAGCGTTCGACGTGGAATTCGCGCGCGTAGCCCATGCCACCATGCGTCAATACCGCGGTCTCGCAGGCGCGGTGCCCAGCCTCGGCGGCGAAATATTTGGCCGCGTTGGCGTAGGCGCCGACCGTGCCGGCATCGTCGCCGCGGTCGTAGGCGGCGGCGGCGCGCAGCACCAGCAATTCGGCGGCTTCGAGTTCGATCCAGCGCTCGGCGAGCGGGTGCTGGATGCCCTGGTTCTGGCCGATCGGGCGGCCGAACACGACGCGCTCGCCGGCATAGCGGGCGGCACGGGCAAGCGCGGCGCGTCCGAGGCCGACCGCCTCGGCGGCGATCAGGATGCGCTCCGGGTTCATGCCGTGCAGGATGTACTGAAAGCCCAGTCCCTCGTCGCCGATCCGGTCGGAAGCCGGCACCCTGAGGCCGTCGATAAACACCATGTTCGAATCGACCGCGGCGCGGCCCATCTTGTGGATTTCGCGCACCTCGACCTTGGCGCGGTCGAGGTCGGTATAGAACAGCGTCATGCCCGCGGACGGGCGTGACGCTTCCTCAAGCGGCGTCGTGCGGGTCAGGATCAGCATCTTGTCGGCGACCTGGCCGGTCGAGGTCCAGATCTTGCGGCCCGTAATCACGTAATCGTCGCCGTCGCGCACCGCCCGCGTCTTCAGCCTTGTCGTGTCGAGGCCGACATCGGGTTCGGTGACCGCGAAACAGGCTTTTTCGTTTCCGGCGATCAGCGGCGGAAGAAAACGCCGCTTCTGGGCGTCATTACCGAAAACGACCACGGGGTGCAGCCCGAATATGTTCATATGCACCGCCGAGGCGCCGCTGAACCCGGCGCCGGATTGCGCGACCGCCTGCATGACGATCGCCGCCTCGGTGATGCCGAGGCCGCTGCCGCCGTATGCCTCGGGCATCGCGACGCCGAGCCATCCCGCCTCGGCCATCGCGCGGTGGAATTCGTGCGGGAACGCGCCGTCGGCATCCTTCTGCAGCCAGTATTCGTCGCCGAAGCGTTCGCAGAGACGCGCGACCGCATCGCGGATTTCGAGCTGCTGTTCTGTCAATGCGAATTGGGTGGTCAACGCGAAGCTCATCGGCGGCTTACACGCCCTCGACGACAAAGGCGCGGGCCTGCGAGTTGGCGAGCCGGTTGGGAAAGATCGTCTGGTACTCCGGCGAATTGTACCAGCGTTTGAACGCGGCCGTGTCGGCAAATTCCAGAAGGACGATGCGCTTCGGCTCGGGGCTTCCCTCGACCAGCTCGGTGCTGCCGCCGCGGGCGAGAAAGCGCCCGCCATATTGCGTCAATGTGGCGCCGACCGCCTCGCGGTAGGGGGCCATCGCCTCCATGTCGGCGATGTCGATCTCGACGACGAAATAGGCCGGCATCGGGGTCTCCTTTTCGGTATCCGCCAGTGTATGGCGCGGCGCCGACGGAGGGAAGCGGGCGCCCTTGCCCGATGTCGCGGATCGTTGACAACCGCGGCGGCTCGGCTTATCTCCGCCCGGCCGATCGATTGGGCGCCCGTGGCGGAATTGGCAGACGCGCACGGTTCAGGTCCGTGTTCCGAAAGGAGTGGTGGTTCGACTCCACTCGGGCGCACCATTCGGATTCCTCAAACAAGCCGCTTCTTCCCGATCACGGGATCGCGCGGGCGCGCCCGGGTGCGGCGGCGTGTCGACCGGAGGGCATGATGGCCGCGTTGAGGCGCCTGCTGCAGGCTTGGGAACCGCGAGTGCTCAGCATCCTGCGGATCGTTACCGGGCTGCTGTTTCTCGAGCACGGGACGCAGAAGATTTTCAATTTTCCGCCGCGACCCAACCCGCGGGCGTACGAGCTGTTCACGCTGGTTCCCGGACTGGCCGGCATCCTGGAGCTGGTCGGCGGCGTTCTGATCGTGCTCGGGCTGTTCACCCGGCCCGTCGCCTTTCTGCTTTCCGGCGAGATGGCGTTCGCCTATTTCATGTCGCATGCGCCGCGGGGCTTTTTCCCCATCTCGATGGGAGGCAATGGCGGCGAACTGGCGATTCTTTATTGCTTTATCTTCCTGTACTTTGCTTTTGTCGGCGCCGGCGTGTGGAGCCTCGACCAACGGCGCTCGTCCGCCTGACGCGCCGCCCCTCGCGAGTACCTCGCTGGTCCAGCCGAATTGACGCGCCGCCCGCCGGGGTGGATATTCCCATGGGCTTTACGCGCGGAGTTCTGGCCGACGGCACGATGGCGAGAGGCGAGACGAGTTACCAGCTGCATCACGGCGACCTGCCCGACGGGCTGCTGTTCGGCGATGCGGTCGCGATCGACACCGAGGCGATGGGCCTCAATCCGCACCGCGACCGGCTGTGCCTCGTGCAGCTGTCGCGCGGCGACGGCGACGCGCATCTCGTGCAGTTCGCCCCCGGCTGCTACAACGCGCCGAACGTGAAGCGGCTGCTCGCCGATCCCGGGGTTCTGAAGCTGTTTCATTTCGCGCGGTTCGACATCGCGATTCTCTATCATTATCTCGGTGTGATGCCGTACCCGCTCTACTGCACCAAGATCGCGTCGCGGCTCGTGCGCACCTTTACCGACCGCCACGGCCTGCGCGATCTGTGCAAGGACCTGCTCGGCGTCGACCTCAAGAAGGAGCAGCAAAGTTCGGATTGGGGGGCGGCGGCGCTCAGCGAGGAGCAGCTGCGCTATGCCGCGTCGGACGTGCTCCACCTGCACGCGCTGCGCACGCGACTCGATGAGATGCTGGCGCGCGAGGGGCGCGCGGAACTGGCGCGGAGCTGCTTCGAATTCCTTCCGGCGCGCGCTTTGCTTGACCTGGAAGGCTGGCCCGAGCAGGACATTTTTGCGCATTAGACACCCGGGGCCGGCTTGGCCGCGCACCGATCCTGATTGGGGCCAAGGGGACGTCATTTGGGGGAAAAAAGCTTTGCCGCGCCTCTCGACACGGTGTTGACCAATATCGCCGGGAACCCGTTGTCCGGTATCGCGCTGCCGTGCGGCGACGCCAATGGCGACGGGGCAGACCCGCTGGCGCGCGACATCGAGGTCGGGCGCCGCGTGTTGCGGGCCGAGACAGCGGGACTTGAGCGGCTGGCGCGCGCGCTCGACGGCGCGTTCGGCCACGCCCTCGACCTGTGCTCGGCGGCGCGCGGCCGGTTGATCGTGACGGGGATCGGCAAGAGCGGCCATGTCGCGCGCAAGATCGCGGCGACCCTGGCGTCGACCGGCAAGCCAGCGCAGTTTGTCCATGCCGCGGAAGCCAGCCATGGCGACCTCGGCATGATCGGGGCCGAGGACGCGATCCTCGCCTTGTCCAATTCGGGCGAGAGCGACGAACTGGCGGACATTATCGCGTATTCGCGCCGGTTCGAGATCCCGCTGATCGCGATAACCGCCGGCCGCAACTCGACGCTGGCGCAGGCCGCCGATGTCGTGCTGCTGTTGCCGGGAGCGGCCGAGGCGTGCCCGATGGGCTTGGCGCCGACGACCTCGACGACGATGATGATGGCGCTGGGCGACGCGCTGGCGATCGCGCTGCTCGAGCGCAAGGGGTTCTCTCCGGCCGATTTTCAGCGGTTCCATCCGGGCGGGCGGCTCGGCCGCGGCCTGCTGCGCGTCGCCGACATCATGCATTCGGGCGACGCGATCCCGCTGGTGTCGCCGCGGACGCCAATGTCGGAAGCGATTCTCGAGATGACGGCGAAGAGCTTTGGCTGCGTCGGCGTATCCGATGGCGAGGGCCGCCTCGTGGGCGTCATCACCGATGGCGATCTGCGCCGGCACATGGACGACCGGCTGCTCGCCCGTACAGTGGCGGAAATCATGCATGTCGAACCGAAGACGGTGACGCCGTCGCACCTCGCCGCCGAGGCGCTGGGGCTGATGAACCGCTTCGCGATCACCGCTCTGTTCGTTGTCGACGACGCGGTACGCCCGACCGGGTTCCTGCACATGCATGACTGCCTGCGCGCCGGAGTGGCGTGAGCCGGAGTGGCGTGAGCCGGAGTGGCGTGAGAATGGCGGCGTGAGGCGAAAGGCGTGAAGGCTGGTGGCATGAGGCTGGCCGCCCGCGGATCGGCCGCGCGAGGCGGAGACATGCGGCACGCCAAGTTGCCGGTATTCGTCGGCGCGGCGCGCCGGGCGGTCGCCGTTGCCGCCGTGGACCGCCGCCATACGTGGCGGGTCGCGGTATTGAAGCGCGTCCTGCCGGCGATCGGGGTGTCGCTGCTGCTGCTGATCGCGATGTGGCCGCGCCTCGTGCCGCTCTGGGAGCGAATGCGGTTCAGCTTCCCGCCGATCGATTTGCGGGACGCGCAGGAATTGCGCATGGTCAACCCGCGCTACTCGGGGATAGACCGGGAAGGAAGGCCGTTTGTCGTCACCGCCGCCTCGGGACGGCAGATTCCCGATCGCCAGGATCTGATGTCGCTGCAGGCCCCGGTAGCCGAAATCAAGCTGCGCAGCGGCGCGAAGGTTTGGGCCACGTCGATCAGCGCCGTCTATCAATCGCAGGCTAACATGCTCGACCTGTTCGGCGATGTCACGGTGACGCATCAGGACGGCACCCGCTTCCTCACGCAATCCGCGCGGGTCAATGTCGCGCAGGATGCCGCGGAGGGCAGCGATCCCGTTTCCGGGCATGGCCCCGCCGGAGAAATAAAGGCGCAAGGATTTCGCATTATCGATAAGGGCGACACGATCATCTTTACCGGAAGAGCCGACATGCTGCTGAACGCGGCGAAAAACGTCACACCGAAACGCGAGCCTGCTGCCGTCCCGGCCGCCGTGGCCGAAGCCGCGTCGCACACGGAGGCCGAGGCAAAGCAGGTCGTGCCGGCAAGCCAGCGGGGTTCCTCGGGGCGGACGCCGGCCAAAGCCGCCGCCCACCACCCGAAATCGCACAACGATCGCGTGGCCCGGAAAAAGCGCTGACATGCCGGACCGCGGTACCGTTCTTCGCAGCAGGATCGGCCGGACCGCCTTGGCGGTCGCCGTGCTGGTCTCGCTTTCGCGGTTCGATCCGGGCCTGGCGCAGACCCCGCTTCCCGGACCGCAAGGAGGCGGCGATGACGGGCCGATCAGCATCCAGGCGGATTCGGGGATCGAGTGGCAGCAAAGCCAGCGCGTTTATATCGCGCGCGGCAACGCGGTCGTGGCGCGGGGCAACAGCGAGGTGCACGCCGACACGCTGATCGCGCATTATCGCGAAAAGACCGCCGCCAAAACCGACGCGAAAACCGATGCGGGTGCGAATGCCGACGCCTCGGGCAAGCCCGAGGGCGGTTTGCCGGCGCCCGTGAGCGGCGAGGGCGGCGGCAATACCGAGATATACCGCGTCGAGGCGATCGGGAACGTCGTCTTGAAGCACGACGCGAGCACGGTCACCGGGGAGCGCGCCGTCTACGATGTCGACCAGGGGATTGCAATGGTCACCGGCAACAATCTGAAGCTGACCACCGCGACCGATGTCGTGACGGCGCGCGACAGCCTCGAGTGGTACGACACAAGGCAGATCGCGGTGGCGCGCGGCAACGCGGTCGCGACCCGGTCGCCCAAGACAATCAAGGCCGACATTCTGACCGCCTATATGCACAAATCGCCGCCGCAGCAGGCGAAAGGCCCGCCTCGCGCGGCCCCCGGGACCCCATCGCCGGCGCCCGGTCCGCGGACCGGGCCCGCCGGGGCAACGCAGCGCAGTTTGATTGGCGGCGGACAAGACGGCGAATCGCGGATCAGCCGCGTCGATGCGCAGGGCAATGTCGTCATTACCGATGCAATGAATACCGGCCGCGGCGATTATGGTGTCTACAACGGCGATAGCGGCATCGCGACGCTGATCGGCAATGTCGTCATCCAGCGGGGCTCGAATGTGATCCGCGGCCAGCGCGGAGTGATGGATCTCAACAACAATATTGCCCGCATGATGCCGGACGCCGGATCGGGCGACGGCAAGCAGCGGGTTCAGGGCTTGTTTGTCCGCGATCAGGCCAAGCCCGGCGCGGCGCCCGCCGGCCACGGCAAGCTGCCATGATGCGCAGCGCGAGGCTGCGGCGGCCGGAAATGCCGGAGCCGGCAACGGGTCATCCGCGCGATGCCGGTCCGGATTGGCTGCAGCAGCGCCCGCGGCTGGTCGCGGATAATCGCGGCCTGGCCGGCAACGGTCTCGGCAAGAGCTTCAAGCGCCGCCCGGTGTTGCGCGACGTCAGCGTGTCGGTGCAGCGCGGCGAGGTGGTCGGATTGCTCGGTCCAAACGGCGCCGGCAAGACGACCTGCTTCTACATCATCACCGGCTTGATCGCCGCCGACACCGGCAGCGTCGAGATCGACGGGCAGGAGATCACCGATCTTCCGATGTATCGTCGCGCGCGGCTCGGCATCGGCTATCTGCCTCAGGAACCGTCAATCTTTCGCGGGCTCACGGTCGAGCAGAACATCCGAGCCATCCTCGAAATCGCCGAGCCCGAACCCGACCAGCGCGAGGCGATGCTCGATGCGCTGCTGGCCGAATTCTCGATCGAGCACCTGCGCCGGGCCTCCGCGATCGCGCTGTCCGGCGGCGAGCGCCGCCGTGTCGAGATCGCGCGCGCGCTCGCGACCACGCCGCATTTTATCCTGCTCGACGAACCGCTCGCCGGCATCGATCCGATCGCGGTCGGCGACATCCGCGATCTCGTGCTGCACCTGAAGGACCGCGGCATCGGGGTGTTGATCACCGATCACAATGTTCGCGACACGCTGCGGATCGTCGACCGCGCCTATATTTTGCATGAAGGACAGGTTTTGATGGAAGGCGCTCCCGACGAGATCGTCTCGGACGCGGAAGTGCGCCGCGTTTACCTCGGGGAGCGGTTCAGCCTATAGGCGCCGCCCCGATGGAGCTTTTTTGTGAACCGGATCGGTCTTTCGCAACGGCTGCAGCTTCGGCAAAGCCAGTCTCTGATCATGACGCCGCAGCTGCAGCAGGCGATAAAGCTGTTGCAGCTGTCCAACCTTGAGTTGAGCGAGTTCGTCGAAGCCGAGATCGAAAAAAACCCGCTGCTGGAAGCCGGCGAGCCGCAGCGGGATGACGCACCGCCCGGCCCCGACGAGGCGATGCGCGCGGCCGCCGCTCCGTCAGCGCTTCCCGAGCAGCTGGCCCACGGGGTCGGCGACGTCGTCGGCGACGCAGCCGAGCACTGGGAGGCGGAAGCGGGGGAAAATGGCGACGGAACGCACGATTACGGCGGCGACGTCGATCGGTGGCGAGGCCGGGACGGGGCCGGCCCCGGCGGTGACGGCGAACCGGCCATCGAGCGCACGGCCGACGGTCCGCGCAGTCTGCGCGAACACCTGAGCGAGCAGATCGGCGCCGACCTTCGCGATCCGGTCGACCGGTTTATCGCCGCGCATCTCCTCGAACAGCTCGACGAGGCGGGGTATCTGCGTACCGATCTCGACACCGCCAGCCGCGAATTGGGCTGCGCCAGAACGGATGTCGAGCGCGTGCTCGGGCGCGTCCAGGAATTCGACCCGCCGGGCGTTTTCGCGCGCGATCTCGCGGAATGCCTGGCGTTGCAGCTGCGCGATCGGAACCGCCTCGATCCGGCGATGCGCTGTCTGCTCGATCACCTGCCGCTCCTCGCCGCCCGCAACGCCGCGGCGCTGATGCAGATATGCGGAGTCGACGCCGAGGATCTCGCCGAGATGGTGGCCGAGATCAAATCGCTCGATCCGCGCCCCGGGCACTCGTTTGACGCGGCGCTGCCGCCGTCGATGATCCCCGATATTTTAATGGCGCCGCAGCCCGAGGGCGGCTGGCTCGTCGAGCTGAACCCCGAGACCATGCCGCGGGTCCTCGTCAACAGCCGCTATTACACGCGGGTAAGCCGCGGCGTCCGTAATCAGGCGGAGCGCGAGTATCTGACCGAGCGGCTCCAGGCGGCGAACTGGCTGGTCAAGTCGCTGCACCAACGGGCGATGACGATCGTGAAGGTCGCGGCCGAGATCGTTCGCCGGCAGGACGCTTTTTTTTCGCAGGGTGTCCAGGCGCTGCGACCGCTGATCCTGCGCGAGGTCGCCGATGCCATCGGGATGCATGAAAGCACCGTCAGCCGCGTTACCAGCAACAAGTTCATCGCGACGCCGCGCGGCGTTTTCGAGCTGAAATTCTTTTTCACCTCGGCAATCCCCGCGTTGGGCGGGGGCGACGCCCATTCGGCCAAGGCGGTCCGTTTCCGTATCCGCGGCCTGATCGACGGCGAGGGGCCGCGCGATACGCTGTCGGATGAGAAGATCGTCGAGATACTACAGCGGGAGGGCATTGAAATATCCCGCCGCACCGTCGCGAAATACCGCGAGGCGATGCGCATCCCCTCGTCGGTCCGGCGTCGTCGTGAAAAGCAAATGGTCCTTTAGCGCGGGAGCGGCGGCTTGATCCAGCTCTGGATCATACCCATCATTCGTGACGGATGTTGCGAGCGACCCCGCGAAGGCTTGAGTGGAGCACAGCAGTGCAACTGACGGTCACGGGCAAGCAGGTCGAGGTCGGGGATGCGTTGCGCAACCATGTCGAAGAAGCGCTCGAGGCGCTGCTCGGGAAATATTTCCGCACCGCGATCGAGGCTCACGCGGTTTTTAGCCGCGAGGCGCATCTGATCGCGGTCGAACTGTCGCTGCATGTCGGGCGCGGCATGGTTGTCAACAGTCGCGGGGCGGCGACCGATTATTATCTCGCGTTCGACAGCGCCGCCGAGCGCCTGGCGAAACAGTTGCGCCGCTACAAGCGCCGGCTGCGCGACTACCATGGCAAGGCGCGCCCGCCCGGAGAGCGGCCGGAAATGGCGCGATCGTTCGTGCTGGCTCCGGTCGAAGACGAGAGTGACGAGCCCGCGGAGACCGGCAGTGAGGCAGATTTCGTCGATGGCGCCGACGCCATTGCCGATGGCGGGATTGCGCCTGTCGTCATTGCCGAGATGAGCACCGAACTGCCGCAGCTGACGGTCGGCGAAGCGGTGATGCGGATGGATCTCGCCGACGCCCCGTTGCTGCTGTTCCGCAACCGGTCGCACGGCGAACTCAACGTCGTCTATCGGCGGGCCGACGGCAATATCGGCTGGATCGACCCGGTACACCGGGAGGGCGCCGCCGGCCGGCGCTGATTATCCGGCGATTACCGTCATGTCCGCGGCGCCGCCGGTTTAAGCCGACGCTTCGCCAAGCTGCCATTGAGCCAGATCGATGGAAGTCGAAGACTTGCTCTCGCCTCGCGCCGTGATCGCGCAGCTGCGCGCCGGCAACAAAAAGCAGGTGCTGCTGGAACTCGCGCGGCGCGCTGCCGCGACCACCGGTGTCGCCGAGCGGAGAATCTACGACGTGCTCGCCGAGCGCGAGCGCCTCGCCAGCACCGGACTCGGCAGAGGGCTGGCCATCCCGCATGGCAAACTGCCCGAACTGGACCGATTGTTCGGGGTGTTCGCCCGTCTGGAACGGCCGATCCCGTTCGACGCCTTTGATAACCAGCCGGTCGATCTGGTCTTTGCATTGCTGGCACCGGCCGACGCCGGCGCCGAGCATCTGCGCGCGCTGGCCCGCGTGTCGCGGCTGCTGCGCGACGATTTGATACGCGAAAAATTGCGCGGCGCCGACAACCCGGACGCGCTCTACGCGCTGCTGACCGATCGCAGCGAGAGCCGCGTCGCCTAGAGCCTGATCGGCTCAGATCGCAACGATCTGAGCCGTGAATCAGGCTCTACATATTTGAATCGAGGGCAAGATTCACGGGTCAGATGCTTGCATCTGACCCGATCTTGCTCTACCCGGAAACCGACGGCGCGTCCTCGCGGCGCAGGACGGCGGCGCTGACCTGGTAATTGTTGAACAGCCAGTACGGCTTCGCCATCGAATTGCGCCATTTCGCCAGGCCGAGAAACGGCGCCGGCAGCCGCAGCAAATGGCGCAGCAGGAGCCATGGGCGGCGCCTGATCTCGTCGCGGTACGACGAGCCGACGTCGATGATCTCGGCGGCGACAGGCGCGCTGCCGGGGAACAGCACCGCCGCTTCCTCGGGGGTCGGACGGTACAGCGTATCGATCGGATCGGCGTGATGCGGATAGCTGCGCGGTACGGTCACGACGATAAGGCCGCCGGGACGGACGAGCATCGCGCAGCGGCGGGCGAACTCGCCGGGATCGCGCACATGTTCGAGTACATTGCAGCACAACAGCGCCGCGTATCGCCGCGCCGCGGCCACCCGGTCGAAATCGGCGTCGCGCAGCAGGTCGGCGCGAATATCGATGCCGTCCGCTGGGCTGTCCCCTGAG
This sequence comes from Alphaproteobacteria bacterium, assembly GCA_050181375.1. Classification (GTDB taxonomy): domain Bacteria; phylum Pseudomonadota; class Alphaproteobacteria; order ATCC43930; family CGMCC-115725; genus DATARH01. Next base: position 4,375 of record JBFXDF010000085.1, on the reverse strand, counting down.
CCGTCCCCAGAGCCGTCCATTGGGCGCGCATCGAGATGCACGATCTCGATACCGCGAGCCGCCAGCGGCGCCAGAAGGTCGCGGCCGATCCAGGGCTGCACGGTCTCGCGAAACGCGCCCGTGCCGCTGCCGACATTCAGCAACGGCGACAGAAGCGGCGTGGGATAGGATGCCAGCCGGTCGGCGATCCAGCGCGCCTCGCGTTCGAACATCGTACTCGCCGGATGCTTTGACCGTCTTCCGGCGGGTCCCCCGCCGCCGATTACCGCACGCTAGAGCAAGATCGGGTCAGATGGAAGCATCTGACCCGTGAATCTTGCTCTCGATGCAAATATGTAGAGGCTGATTCACGGCTCGGATCGTTGCCATCTGAGCCGATCAGGCTCTACGAGAACACGATCTCGACGCGGCGGTTCTGCGGCTCGCGGACGCCGTTGGCAGTCGGGACGCGATTGTCGTTTTCGCCGCGTCCAGCCACGGTCATATCGTTGCGCGGCACGCCGAGCCGGGCAAGCGCGGCGGCGACGGCGGCGGCGCGCCGCTCGGAGAGGCGCTGGTTGTACCCCGGCGATCCGGAGCGGTCGGTGTAGCCGGTGACCTGGATTTGCACCGGAGCGCCGGCGCGGTAGGCGGCGGCGGCCTGTTCGATGATGTGCATTCCGTCTGGCGTGACCGTGGACTTGTCCCAATCGAAAAAGACCAGGAACACTCGTTTCTCGGCGGCCGGCGGGGGGGCGGGCGGCGGCGGCGCTTCGACGAGCGGCGGCGGCGCCGGCGGCCCCAGGCGGTAGACAATGCTCGCAATCACATTCTGTGTGTTATAGCCGGTCTTGTAAGCGATATTGCTCCCCGCGGTTCGGAAGGTCGTGCCGGTTGTCGCGAAATACCGGTAATCGAGATCGACGGCGATGGTCGGCGTCACCTCGTAACGCAGCCCGCCGATTGCCTGGTATCCGACCTCCCATGAGTTGTCGTTGAAGAAGGTTCCGATACCGGGCGCGCTGGCCCTGTCCAGCAGAAGCGCTCCGCCGATGCCGGCGCCGATATGCGGCTTTACCGGCCAGCCGAAGTCGAATTCGTAGATCAGATTGGCGAGGAACGCGTTCGCCTGACGGCTGCCGCTCAGGTTGCCGAAGCTCGCTCCGCCGATCGCGATGCTGTCGGCGCCGTTGCGTCGATAGGCATATTCCGCCTCGAACCGCCAGGAACCTTCCTCGTACCCGATCCGCGCCCCGGCCGCGAACCCGGAATTGAAGCGCTCGGTGGCGGTCGGCAGGCCGCCAGCCGTTATCTTCTGGTCCTGCAGCAAGGTCCAGCCGCCTTCGCCGCCGAAATAGAGCGTTTGCGTACGCGCGGGCATGACGGACAGAACGACGGCTGCCGCAAGCGAGACCCCGCCCGTGACCGCGATCCGCCTCGACATACTCTGATTCCCCCTGGAGCCCGAAACCGACAGGCGATCATCAACCGTCGGTATACGCTCGGAAGCGGAAAAACAATCCCTCTTTCGCGTGGACGTATCCAGGGAGGCGGCGCGAGGCGGCACCCGCCGCGCGATGCGACCCGAACGCCGACGCACCGGGCAAACTCAGGCGCCTTCGACGATGAACGCGCGACCCCGCGAATTCGCGAGCCGAATCGGCAGCGCGGCCTGGTATTCCGGCGAGTTGTACCAGCGCCGCGCGGCCACGGCGTCGGCGAACTCGATGACCACGACGCGCTGCGGCGCGGGGCTGCCCTCGATCAGCTCGGTCTTGCCGCCGCGCACGACGAACCGGCCGCCATACTGAGCGATGCTGGCGCCGGCCAGCGCGCGGTACGGCTCGTATCCTCCCGGATTGGTAACTTCCACCTCGGCGATAAAATAGGCCGGCATGTCACCCCTCCAGCTCCTGGCCGGCCCGCCGCCGGCGACAGGCGGGATGCTATAGACCGCGCGCCCCGCTGACAAACGCCCGCACCAGCCGGTCGCCGACCGAGTTCGATCGGCTCACCACGGAGCCATCGGGCCGCGGTTCCATTGATCGGGGTAATATTCGGGCCGGACCCCGTTGTACCAGGGCGGCGGATACGCCGGACCGTAGAACATCGGCGGTCCCGGATAATCGGCATAGGCACCTGGCCGCCCGCCCGCAATCCGGTCCGGTCGAGGAGGCGCTCCCTCGGGATAGGGTCCCTGATTATGGAGCGGGTCGCCGGAGTTTCCGCTGCCGTACGTCGTATCGCGATCTGGCGATGCCGCCCAGGCCGGGGGCACGGGATAGCCCTGACGCGAGGCACGTCCCGCACCGTGGGAACCCTCGCGCCTGAGTTCGGCCGCCCGGCGTCGCGCCGTGTCTCGCTCGGCGGCGTCAGCGGCGGCCGCAACGGCGGCTTCCTCGGCGGCCAGTTTCCGGCGCGGGGTTTTTCGGGTGGCCGTGTGCTGTGACGTGTACCGCGAGGCGGGTCCTTTCGACCGCGCCGCGCGCTCCGCGGCTGCTGGTCTTCGCGCTTGTTTTCGCTTTGCCTCGACGGCGCCGGTTCCGTGTTTTGTCTTGGATACGCCCGCCGCTCTCCCAGATGCATCGGTTTTCGACCCTGGCGAATTCGGCTTGGGCGCCGGTGTCGCAGGCACCATCATCGGAGTGTCGGGGGCGGGCGGCTCCGCCGGCAAAGGCGGCGGGATCGGCGCCGTGGCGACCGGCTCGGCGGCGGCGGCACCGGCCGATGTCACGCCGATCAGGGTGACGCTGAGCACCGCGGAAAGAAAAACCCCGGCGGCGCGGCTCATCAAGGAACCGTCAGGGGGCCAGTTGATGAAGGAGGCACGGTTCATAATTCGCGACCGAATACCAGCGCTCATGCCGCACCCTGCGCGCACACAGCTCCGACCCACCCCATGACCGTTTGCGATCATCCCGGCCTCCGCGACAACGCCACGCCTGGGTCGCGTTGCCGTTCGGCCGATCCGGTCCGAGGTCTAAGCTGCGGTGTTGCCGCGCCCAGGTCAAGCGGTCCCCGCGCGGTCGGAACGGCGGCCTCCGGCTGATATAGCGGGCCATATCGACGCGCTATTCCGCGCATTGACCAGGGTCGCGGCGATCGCCTCGCGGCGGCGGGATCGATCGCTTGCGGGTCGGGCCGGACCGACGGCAGCCCTAAACCACAGAAATTGCATTTTTCTTCCATTGATAGAACCATTGTTATTGCGGCATCCCGGCAATCGGCTATCCTTAGGGTAGAACATTGACGCGTGGGGGTAGCAATGACACGCACCGCGCTGATAACCGGTATTACCGGACAGGATGGCGCCTATCTCGCCCGTTTCCTTTTGCAGCAAGGATACCGCGTCTTCGGCGGGCAACGCCGTTCCTCGGGAGGCGGCGCCCGGCGGCTGCGCGAGCTGCGTGTCGACGAGGCGATCGAATACGTCGATTTCGATCTGGCGGAACTGACCAATATCATGCGCGCGCTCGATCGCGTAAAACCCGACGAAATCTACAATCTGGCCGCGCAAAGCTTTGTCGCGCTGTCGTTCGAGCAGCCGCTTTATACTTCCGATGCGGACGCGATGGGGCCGCTGCGCATCCTCGAAGCCATCCGGCACACGACGTCTTCGGTTCGATTTTATCAGGCCTCGACGTCGGAGATGTTCGGCCTGGCGCAGAAAGTGCCGCAAAACGAGACGACGCCGTTCTATCCCCGCAGTCCTTACGGGGTCGCGAAACTGTTCGCGCACTGGGCGACCGTTAATTACCGCGAAAGTTTCGGCGTCGCCGCGAGTTCGGGCATCCTGTTCAATCATGAATCGCCGCTGCGCGGCCGCGAGTTTGTGACCCGCAAGATTACCGAGTCGCTGGCCCGCATCCGTTATGGACAGCTGGACAGGCTGGAATTGGGCAATCTGGATGCGAAGCGCGACTGGGGCTTCGCCGGAGATTATGTCGTCGGGATGTGGCAGATGCTGCAGCACGAGGAGCCCGAGGATTTCGTGCTCGCGACCGGCGAGGCGCACACGGTGCGGGAATTTGTCGAGGCGGCGGCCGAGCACCTGGACTTCGACATCGAATGGTCGGGCTGGGGCGAACACGAACGCGGCATCGACCGGCGCAGCGGGCGGGTTATCGTGCGCGTCAACCCCGCCTTCTATCGACCGGCCGAGGTCGATTTGCTGATCGGCGATCCGAGCAAAGCATGCCGGGTGCTCGGCTGGGAGCGCAAGATCGGGTTTCGTCTGCTTGTCGCGATGATGACCGAGGCCGACGCGCGACGGGTGCGCGACGATCCGAGCACCGGGGACCACGCCGCGATGTGGCAGGGCTGGCGCCGCGGCGCCGCCGAACCCGCGTGTCTTGCCGCCGAAGACTGAACCCGGATTTTACGGGCGCGTCGGCGA
>JBFXDF010000084.1:0-14982 GCA_050181375.1 Alphaproteobacteria bacterium | reverse complement strand
GCCGCGGCGCTGGTCCTCGTCGTCCCACAGATAGGGCAGCGGGCGCGGGTCGCCTTCCGGCCGCGGCGGCTGCGCGACGCGGAACGGCTCCAGCGCCTCGGCGGTGACGATCCACGGCGACGCGGTGCTGCCGAAATTTTTTCCCAGAAACGGCCCGAGCGGCGGCATTTCCCAATACTGGATGTCGCGCGCCGACCAGTCGTTGATGAGGCCCAGGCCGAAAATGCAGTCGCGCGCCTCTGCGATCGGGATCGGCTCGCCCTGCGGATTGCCGGGTCCGATCCACACCGCGAGTTCGAGTTCGTAGTCGAGATTGCGGCAGGGGCCGTAGCTCGGCGCCTCCTCGCTCGGCAGCTTGCGCTGCCCGTTCGGCCGGCGCACCGGAATGTTCGATTCGCGCACCGACGAGGCGCGGCTGTGATAGGCCACCGGCACGTATTTGTAGTTCGGCGCCAGCGGGTTGTTCGGGTCGCGGCGGCGTCCGCCATTCGCGGCGTGGTGAATGCCGGCGAAAAAGTCGGTGAAATTGCCGATCGCCGCCGGCAGCTGCGGCCAGCAATCGGCGGCGCGGTGCAGCAGGCGCTCGGCGAGCGGTTCGGCTCTGGCGCGGCCGGGACCATCGGCGTCGAGCAGCGCAAAGACCTGCCGCCGCAGCGCACGGCGCGGCTCGGGGCCAAGCGCCATCAGCGGGTTGAGGATGGTTCCGGAGGCCGCCGCGGCGGCCCGTTCCGCCTCTCCCGAGAACAACCCGGCGCCGAGCGCGGCGCGGAGGTCGAAAATCATGTCGCCGATCGCGACGCCACCGCGCGGAGTTTCGTCGGAGCCGCCGCGTGGGCTGAACACGCCGAGCGGCAGGTTCTGCAACGGAAATTCCGGGTGGCCGTTCGCCGACTCGACCCAGCTGCGGCGGGTGCGATCATGGGTTTCGTCGATCATGCCGAATCCTCCCGAACCTGCGGCAACGCGGCGGCGCCAAGCATCGGCGACGTCCCGCCCGCAGGCGGGATTTGCTCGCGCCGCCAGGCAAGCGTCAACCCACACACGCCAAAACCGAAAGACAGGGCGACGAGTCCGCAGACCACCGCGATAAGACCTAGCGCGTTGCCATGCGGCAATGCGGCGACAAGAACGGCGCCGAGCGCCGCCGCTCCCATCTGCAAGGACCCCAGCAGCCCAGATGCCGTGCCGGTCAGCTCGGGGTAGAGGCTCAGAGCCGCGGCCATGATCGCCGGGTGGCTGATCCCGTCGGCGAAGGCGATGATTGCGATCGGCAGAAACAGCATCCACAGGCCGAGGCTGTCGAGCCACCACCACGACGCCATGCCGAGCGCGGCCCCGAGGGCGATGATTCGGCCGTAGAGCACGAGCCGGAAACTGCCGAGACGCGTCGCGAGGTGAGCCGCGAGCATATTGCCCAGCACATAGCTCGAGACCGGGAGCAAGATCATCAGCCCGTAGGTGCTGGGCGGCTGGTGCAGCAGTTCCGACAGGACGAACGGCACGCCGGCGGCGAAGGCGAACCATGCCCCGGTGCGGCACGTGCCGCTGAGGGTGAAGGCAAGATATTCCCGGGATTGCAGCAATGTCCAATAGGCCCGCACGATCCCGCCGAAATCGAACCGCGCCGGGTTCGCGTTTGTTTCCTGGAGGCGCAGGACGACCAGCCCCAGGATGGCCGCGCCGACCAGACCGAGCGCGACAAAGATTGCCCGCCAGCTGAACCACTCGACCAGCAACGCGCCGATACCGGGAGACACCCCCGGCACGACGGTCATGGTCATCAGAATGATCGCCAGCCGGCGAGCGGCGGCGTCGCGGCCGTAGACATCGAGCAGTATGGCGCGCCCGAGCACGAGGCCGGCGCAGGCGCCGGCGGCCTCCAGCACCCGGCCCGCGATCAGCACAGGCAGCGACCACGCCGCTCCGCACAGCAGCGTGCCGGCAAGAAAGGCCGCGAGACCCGCGATCAGAACCGGACGGCGCCCGTAACGGTCGGAAACCGGACCGTAGCACAGCTGACCCACCGCGATCCCGGCCAGAAACAGGGAGGTGACGAGCTGCACCGCGGCCGGTCCGCTGGCGAAGCTGCGCATCAAAATCGGTTGGGCCGGCAGGACCATGTGCAGCGCCCCGAAAGCCAGCCCGGTTACCGCCGCGAGCAGGAAAAGCGACGGCTTGTTATCGGTGTGAGGGCGGTCGCAGGGCGGCACTCCCGAGCCTTTCCGGCCATTGGGGACAACATTGCTCCATCCCCGCCGAGCTGGCAACGGTTACCCTCAAAAATTGTGAATCATACAGGAGGACGCTCCGGAGGACGGGCGAATGCCGCCTCCCGCTGCCGACCTATCGAGATTTTTCGGGCGGAGCCGGCGTCGCTGCGCAACACGCCAAAAATGCCGAAGACGAAGGCGGCCGCGATAAAGCCTCCGACCACCGCGATCAACCCGAGCGCGCTGTCGTGCGGCAGCGCGGCGACCGCGATCGTGCCGAGCGCGGCCACCGCCATTTGCAAGAACCCCATCAGTCCCGAGCCGGTCCCGGCCAGTCTGGGATGGATGCTGAGCCCCGCCGCCATCGCCGCCGGCTGGCTCAACCCGTCGCCGATCGATGTGAACATGATCGGCACAAACAACATCCAGATGCTCAGGCCGCCGAACCCCCACCACGCCGCCATGCCCAAAGCCGCCGCGAATGCGAGGGCGCGGCCGCCCAACACGAGGCGCAAGCTGCCGACGCGGGCCGCGAACCGGGCCGCCAGCCCGTTGCCGAGCATGTACGTCGCCATCGGCAGCAGGATCATCACGCCGTAGGTGCTCGCGGGTTCGTGCAGCAGTTCCGAAAGCACATAGGGGGCGCTGGCGCAAAACGTGAACCAGGACGCGCTGGCGCACGCGCCGCACAGCGCAAAGGCGACATATTCCGGCGAGCGCGCCAATGTCGCGTAGCCGCGCGCCATGCCGGCGAGATCGAGACGCGCCGGCGCCCGGTTCGTCTCGCCCAGGCGGCCCAGAACGAGACCGAGCACAACCGCCCCGAGCAGCCCAAGCACGGCGAAAATAGCGCGCCAGTCGATCCATTCGGCGAGATAGGCGCCGACCGCCGGGGATACGCCCGGCACCAGCGTCATCGTCATCATCACGATCGCGATGCCGCGCGCCGCCGCCTCGCGCTCATAGACATCACGGATGATCGCGCGCCCGAGCACAATGCCGGCGCAGGCGCCGAGCGCCTGGAGCACGCGCCCGGCGATCAGCACCGGCAGCGACCACGCCGCGCCGCACAGCGCGGTACCGGCGAGAAACAGCATCAGCCCGCCGATCAGCACGGGACGGCGGCCGAAGCGGTCCGACAGCGGGCCGTAGAACAGCTGCCCCGCCGCGATACCGGCGAGAAACATCGTCACGACGAGCTGCACTCGAGCCGGCCCGTCGTCGAAGGCGGCGGTCAGGATCGGCAGCGCCGGCACGACGATGTGCAGCGCGCTGAAGGCCAGCGCCGTGATCGCCGCGAGGAGGGCCAGCGACGGCTTCCCCGGGTCGTTACGAGCGGAGCGAAGCAATCTCGAGCCCATTTTCCGAGTTATGTCTCGGCAAGATTGCGTCGTCGCCGCGCTCCCCGCAATGACAGGCGGAAGGACGCAGTCATGTAGCGGGGGGCCGGAGACTCGCGAGGCTGCGCCGCTGCCGTCCCGCCGCGTCGAAATTCGCCGGGTCGAGCCAGCGCTCGAACGCGGTGCGCAGCGCCGGCCAGTCGCGGTCGGTCACCGAAAACCACATCGTGTCGCGGTTGCGGCCGCGCGTGAGCGTCGCCTGGCGGAACAGGCCCTCGTATTGAAACCCAAGGCGCAGCGCGGCGGTTCGGCTCGGCATGTTCAGCGAATTGCACTTCCACTCGTAACGGCGGTAGCCGAGTTCGTCGAACACGCGCCGCATCATCAGGTACATCGCCTCCGTGCCGGCCGGCTGATGCTGCAGGCGGGGGCTGTAGGTGATGCTGCCGACCTCGATAACGCCGGCGGCGGTGTCGATGCGCATGAAAGCGGCGGTGCCGACGGCCGCTTCGGCCGCTTTGTCGATGATCGCGTGGGTCAGCGGGTCGGCGAGCCGCGCCGCCCCCTCGGCCCAGTCCCGGTATTCGGCGGCCGACGCATACGGGCCGCGCGGCAGATAGGTCCACATCCGCCCGTCATCCGCGGCAAAGGCGGCGAAGAGCTGCGCCGCGTGCCGCTCCGGGTCGAGCGGCTCGACCCGGCACAGGCGTCCCGCCATCGCCGTCCGCGGCGGCGGCGGACGCGGCGTCCACCCCGGCACCGGCGCCCCGACCGGCTGTCCGAATTCGTTGAGTTCCGGCTCTTGATCGCTCATCGCGCAAGGCGACCACAGGCCGGCCGCGATCGTCAACAGCGCAGCGCACGGAGAGGAGCAATGGGTCGGGGCCCGCAGAGCCTGGATCAATCGCCGCCGCAATTGTTATCGAGCTTGCGTCACTATCCGGCGTTGTGACGGGATTTCCGCATCGTTCCGGATCGGCGCGCCGCCCGCCCCGCAGCCAATGTGGTCCCGCCATATGGATGTCGCCGCAGAACAAACCGGAACGAGGCGCTTTCATCCGTTCTCGCTCGACGCCGTCAATTTCCTGCTGGCCGACGTGCGCGGCGCGCTCGGGCCTTACCTCAACGTCTTTCTCGTTACGCAGCAGCATTGGAGCCTGGCGCAAACCGGCTTTGTGACGATGGTCGGCGGTCTGCTCGCCATCGCGACGCAGACGCCGATCGGGGCTGCGATCGACGAGACCCGCGCCAAGCGCGGCGCGCTCGTCCTGGCGCTTGCCGTGCTCGCGCTCGGCGCCGTGACGATCTTCGCATGGCCGGGCTTCTGGCCGGTATTGATCGCCAACAGCCTGATCGCGGTGGTCGGGGATGTCTTTGGCCCGGCGGTCGCCGCTCTCACGCTCGGGCTTTATGCGCGCAGCGCGCTGGCGCCCCGCATGGGACGCAACTCGGCGTTCGACCACGCCGGCAATGTCGCAATCGCGGCTGTTGCCGCCGCGGTCGGGTTTCTGTTCTCGCAACGCGCCGTTTTTCTGCTCGTGCCGGTCTCTGCCGTGCTGGCTGGCATCGCGGTGCTGTCGATCCCGGGACGGGCGATCGATCTCGACCGCGCACGCGATCTCGACGGCGAAACCGGGCCGGACGAGCGCGCAGCGGCGCCGGCCGGTTACGGCGTGCTGCTCCGGACGCGGCCGCTCGTGATCTACGGGGTCTGCGTCATGCTGTTTCACTTCGCCAACGCGCCGCTGCTGCCCCTCGTCGGGCAGAAGCTCGCGGCGACGCATCCGCAGGTCGCGACGGCGATGATGTCGGCCTGCATCGTCGCGGCGCAACTCGTCATGCTGCCAATGGCGCTGCTGGTCGGCGCCAAGGCGGACCGCTGGGGGCGGAAGCCGCTGTTCCTGATCGGCTTCGGCATTCTGCCGATCCGCGCCGTGCTGTACACCTTCTCGAACGACAGCGCATGGCTGATCGGCGTGCAGCTGCTCGACGGCGTCGGCGCCGGGGTGTTCGGGGCGCTGTCGCCGCTGGTCGTCGCCGACATCATGCAGGGCACCGGGCGCTACAACCTGGCGCTCGGCGCCGTCGCCACGGTGCAGGGGATCGGCGCTTCGGTGAGCGGGTTCGTCACCGGCGAAATCGTGGATCATTTCGGTTACGGCCCGGCATTTCTGGCGCTGGCCGCGGTCGCGGCGGCCGCCTTCTTGGTGCTCGCCGCGGCGATGCCCGAAACCGCGGTTCCGGACGCGGATGTCGCGCACGGCGAGGACGACATGGCCGCGGATCGTTCGGTACAGAATTCATGACACCGCAAGCCGTTCGCCACGACGCCCCCGCTGCGCAATGCCGGGGCGGCGATCCGCGGCCTGAGATCCGCACGACTGCCGGGCTTGCAGCGGCAAGCCCGGCGTCGGATGCTTGGCTTCACTCAATTCCGGAGACCCGCCATGCCGATCCCATTTCTGTTTCTGCCGCCGCAGGGAGAAAAGACCCGCGACTGGGCGCGCCGGCTCGGCGAGGCCGTGCCCGATCTTGAAATCATCGCCCCCGAGACGATCGAAGGCGCGGAACAGGCGATCGCGATGGCCGAGGGCGCCTACGGCACGATCCCGACGAATCTGTTGGCGCGCGCCGAGAAACTGCGCTGGCTGCAAGCCCCGCAGGCGGCGCCGCCGGCCGGGTATTACTACCCCGAGCTGATCGCGCACCCGGTCGCGATCACCAATTTCCGCGAGATCTACAACGACCACATCGCGGCGCACATCATGAGCTTCGTGCTCGCCTTCGCGCGCGGGCTGCATGTCTATATTCCACAGCAATTGCGCCGCGAATGGCGGCCGATGGGGCGCGAGAGCGACGACATCGTCACCCATCTGCCGGAGGCGACCGCGCTGATCGTCGGGGTCGGCGGCATCGGCTCGGAAACCGCGCGGCTCGCTGCCGCCTTTGGCATGACCGTGATCGGGGTTGACGAGCGCCGCACCGGGAAGCCGCCCGGGGTCGCCGAACTGCACCGGGCCGCCGCGCTCGACGACCTCCTGCCGCGCGCCGATTTCGTGATCCTGACGGTGCCGCACACGCCCGAGACCGAGGGCTTCATGAACCGCGACCGCTTCCGGCGCATGAAATCAGGCGCGTATTTCATCAATATCGGGCGCGGCATGACGACCAGGCTCGACGAACTCGTCGCATCGCTACGAGCCGGCGAAATCGCCGGCGCGGCGCTAGACGTCTTCGAACAGGAGCCGCTGCCGGCCGACCATCCGCTATGGACGATGCCGGGAGTGCTGATCACGCCGCACACCGCCGGGCACGGCCCCTATCTCGACGAGCGCCGCTATCAGGTGTTGCAGGATAACGCGCGGCGCTTCGCCGACGGGCGCGAGCTGCGCAACGTCGTCGACAAGTCGCGCTGGTTCTGAGCGGCCGGGCCGCTGCTTCGCAACCGTGTGGCAGAGATGAAATCGAGATATCCCGCCGCCGCGGTAATTCTCATCGTAGCGGCGCTGACGATCAGCGGGTGCGGAGCGCCGGCGCAATCCGTCGGCCAGACCAGCGCCTTGGGAGCGGATTTCGGGCGTGATTACCGCGGCGACTTCACCGGCTCCCGATATCCCGGACCCCCTCTGACCGGCGGCGGCAACTAAAAGAGGCGACCCTCCGAGCCGCCGCTGAACAATATTCGTCGATATGTCGCGTCGGTTTTGAAATTCTCGATTGCATCTGGATCAATTTTTAGCAGCCTCCTGTTGAACCAGCAACTCGCTATTAGGAGGTTGCGAAATGAGGAAGACTCTGTTAGGCGCGGCGGGCGCGTTTGTCATCGCGACAGTCGCATTTGCCGGCAATGCCTCGGCGCAATGCTGGTGGACCGGCCTTGGCTATTATTCGTGCGCCGCGGAGCCGTCGGTCGAATACAGCCCGTATCCGTATTCCTATGCGGGCCCGGTCGGCGCCACACCGTACGCGGCGTGGAACGCATGGGATTATCGGGACTATCGTCTCCAGCCCATGTGGCTGCCGTCCTACCCCGGACCGAAGCCGAACAGCAGCACCTTTGGCATCCGATAATCCGAAGCATCCGGAGCGCCCACTACAGGCGCGGGAACAACTGCGCGCCGGCATGTCCACCGGCGCGCGATCGTTCTTGCTCTCGATTCAAATATGTAGAGCCTGATTCACGGCTCGGATCGTTGCGATCTGAGCCGATCAGGCTCTAGGGAGGACCCGATGCACCCGCGCAGCTGGCGCCGGCACATCAGCGCGGCGCGAGCTCGGTAATCAGGTGATTGACCGCTTCCGCCATTGCCATCGCCGCGCCCAGGTCGAACTTGTTGATGGCGATAAAGACGCCGACCCCGCGCGTTGGAGCGAAGGCCGTATAGGTGAATATTCCTTGCAGCCCTCCGGCCTTCTGCAGGATGAGCGGCCGGTCGCCGTGCGGCGTCATTACGATCCACCCGAGACTGACGGCGTCCATCCGGCCCGACTCGTCCATCCCGTAAACGGGATCGAGGCCGTCGCGCTGAAGATAAGAGGCATGGTCGAGCAGGCGGGTCTCGGCGTCTTTCGACCCGAGGCGGTCGAGATGCCATGACAACCAACGCAGGATGTCGGCCGGCGTCGAGTAGATCCCGCTTGCACCGGCGGCGATCAGCGGCGTCTGCACATTCGGCATCGGCTTGCCGTCGAAATTATGTCCCTGGAACAAACGTTCCTGATCGCCCTCTCGCAACGAGAGAACGGTATCGCGCAGCTCCGCCGGATCGAGGATGCGCTCCTTGAGCAGGGCGTCGTAGGGTTTCGCCGCGGCGTGCGACAGGGCGGCCGAAAGCACGTCGAACCCGAAATTGGAATAGAGCGCACCGGTTCCCGGAGCAAATACCAACGGATCGGAGGCCAGCCCGCTGCGATAGGCATCCGGCGTCAGGGTCGAGAACGGGTTGTCGGCCGGGCCTGGCTGGCGCTCGACCTCCCGCGGCAGCCCCGACGAATGGGTCGCGAGATCGATAAGTCTGATCTCGTGACCGGCGCGGGACGGAATGGTCACATCCCAGCCGATCCGGTCCTGCAGCCGGTCGGTGAAGTGGACGGTTCCGTCCGCCGCCAGGCTCGCCAAAACCTGTCCGGTAAATGCCTTGGTCAACGAACCGACACGCAGCATTGTCTGGCCATCCGGCGTCTTGCCCGAGCCATCGGCAGTTTCGCCAAAGCCGAAAACCGCGGTCTTGCCGTCGCGCACGGCTCCGATCACCAGGCCGGGGACCTTGGTCTGCAGAAAAAGCATCGTTCCGGTGAATTCGACGGTCTCCGCGAGGAGCTTGTCGGCGGCGCGGCCGGGCGCCGCGGTGAACACCACCGCCGCTGTCGCCAACGCAAAGAGGCGCATCGGCCTGCGAGACGTCCCGCTCATTTCCGTTCCATCCAATCCAGCAGATTGCGGCGTTTTGCCGATGTATACATCGGCGTTCCGAATGCCGCTGCCGAAACCGCCCGCAAGGCGCCGGCATTCGACGCGCCGTTCCCGACACGGGATGCCCCTTACGACGGCGCTCCGAGGCGGCGTTCCAGCCGCGCGAACCCCATATCGGCGACGATCGCGAACAGCGCGACGAGCACGGCTCCCTGGATGACATAAGGCAGCTTGTTCGCGGCGAGCCCGTCGAAGATCGGGGTCCCCTGGGTCAGCGCGCCGACGGTCGAGCCGATCGTCGCTGTGCCGTTCGCGATCGTGACCGACACGCGCACGCCGGCGAGGATCGCCGGGGCGGCGAGCGGCAGTTCGACCTTGCACAAAGCCTGCCACGGCGCCAGACCCATTCCCTCCGCGGCCTCGCGCACCGCTCCCGGTACGGTTTCGATCCCGGCAATCGCGTTCTGCACGATTGGCAGCAAGCCATAAAGGAACAGCGCCACAAGCGTCGGCCGCGGCCCAAAGCCGATGGCCGGGACGGCGAGCGCCAGCACCGCCGCTGGCGGGAACGTCTGGCCGACTGTTGCGAGCGTCGTGATCAGCGGCCGAAAATCCGCTCCGGTCGGGCGGGTCGTGAAGACCGCGAGCCCGACGCCGATTAGCGTCGCCGCCGCGCTTGCCGCCGCGACAATGCCGGCATGCGACAAAAACAGGGCAAGATAGCTGCTGCGGTCGAACACCGGCGGCGTGACCCCCGGAAACCCCCAGGCGAATAGCGGCGCCAGCGCCGGCATCCCGAACAGCAGCGCGAAAAACACCGCCGCCGTCCACAGCAGCGGGCTGGCAAGGACGGAAACCCCCACCCCGACCCTCCGCCGCGAGCGGGGGATTTTCGGTTTGTAGAGAGAAGATTCGCCGCTCGCCTGTATAACCCTCCCGTACCTGCGGGAGAGCGCAGGGTAGGGGCCGAACCGCTTCACCGCACCAGATCGCTCAGCAGGATCGTACCGATTGGGCGCCCGGACGCATCGATTATCGGCAGCCGGTCGGTGCGGCGCGCGATCATCGCCGCGAGCGCATCGCGCAGCGAGGCGTTGCTCGGCAGCGGGTCGCCGCCCGCGCCTGCACCGCACGCAGCCGCGCCGGGCCGCACCCGCTCGGCGACGGTGCGCAATCCCAGCAGTCTGAGACCGCTCGCCTCGCCGCCGACAAATTCCGCGACAAACCCGCTCGCCGGCCGCCCGACGATGTCGAGCGGCGTGCCCCATTGCGCGAGCCGCCCCCGTTCCAAGACGCCGATCACGCTGGCCAGCTTCAGCGCCTCGTCGATGTCGTGCGTGACGAACACGATCGTCTTCCGAGTCTCCCGCTGGATGCGCAGCAGCTCGTCCTGCAACGCGGCGCGCGCGATCGGATCGAGCGCGGCAAACGGCTCGTCCATCAGCAACAGCTCGGGATCGGCCGCGAGCGCCCGCGCTACCCCGACCCGCTGCTGTTCCCCGCCGGAAAGCTGGTGCGGGTACTTGTCCCGGTACGTCTCGGGATCGAGCCGCAGCAGCAGCAGCAATTGTTCGACGCGATCGCGGACGCGGCCGCGCGGCCAGCCCAACAGCCGCGGCACGGTCGCGATATTGTCCGCGACCCGCCAATGCGGAAACAGCCCGACCGACTGGATCGCGTAGCCGATGCGGCGGCGCAGCGCCTCGGGCGGCAGCACCCGCACATCCTCGCCGCCGACCCGGATCGCGCCGGAATCGAACGGCACGAGACGGTTGATCATGCGCAACGTCGTCGATTTGCCGCAACCCGAGGGACCGAGCAGCACACAGAACGCGCCCTGGGGCACGCTCAGCGACAACTCCTCGACGACGCGCCGGCCGCCGTAGGTCTTTGTGACGCGCTCGACTTCTATCACTGTCGCGCCGCCGCCTCGCTCAGCAATTGCAGCACGAAGTCGGCGGCCAGCGCCAAGGCGATCGTCGGCAGGGCGCCGAGCAGAACGAGATCGACGGCGTACTGGCCGAGACCGGCGAACACGAACACGCCGAGACCGCCGGCGCCGATCAGCGCCGCGACGACGGCGAGGCCGATCGTCTGCACCGTGACGATCCGCAGTCCGGCGAGCAGCAGCGGCGACGCGAGCGGCAACTGCACCCGCCAGAACAACTGCCGATCGGTCATGCCCATGCCGCGCGCCGCGTCGACCACCGCCGGATCGACCCCGGCGATCCCGGCGACCGTGTTGCGCACGATGGGCAGCAGCGCATAGAGGATCAGCGCGACGATCGCCGGCGCCGGCCCGATCCCGGCAACGCCGAGCGCCCCCAGAGGAGGCACCGCCGCGGCGAGCGCCGACAACGGCACGATCAGCAGGCCGAACAGCGCGATCGACGGGATCGTCTGCAACAGGTTCAGCACCGCGAAAAGCGGCCCTTGCCAATGCGGCCGCCGGACCGCGGCGGTTCCGAGCGGAAACCCGATCAGTACCGCCGGCCCGACCGCGGCCACGACCAGTTCGACATGACGTACCAGCGCGGCGGCGAACGGCGCCTCGCGGGTGCGGTACTCGCGCGCCAGCGCCAGCGCGTCGAACAGCCCGGCCTGCGCCATGAGCGCGAACCCGGCGATCAGCGCCGCGAGAAGCGCGAGACGCTCGCCGACCCCGGCGCCGGCGCGGCGCAGCGAATCGATGATTGCCATTGCGGCGGCGGCGGCGGCGACCCAGAACGCGGCGCCAAGCGACACCCGGCTCAGAGGCGGCCCCGCCGCCGTCAGCGATAGCGCCGCCTCGCCGGCCGCCGCCGTCAGGAGCAGCAGCAGCGCGAGGGCGAGCAGCGAAGCGGCGCGGTACAGCGCTCCGCTCGGCCGCATCGCCGCAATCCCGAGCAACGCGATGCCGAGCGCCACGATCGCGATGCTCGTCGGCCGGTCGGCGGCGGCGAACAGCCCGACCGGCTCGCCCGACAGCAGCCGGTTCGGCGCCACCGCGACAAACCCGCAGCCCGCCACCGCGGCGGTGCCGGCGACCAACAGCAGCGGCAGGACGCGATTGCGGATCACGGCAGAAAGCGCCGCGATTCAAGCCAGTCGCGCGCCACGGCGGCGGCGTCCTCGCCGTTGACCGCGATCCGGGCATTCAGATTCTGCAATGTCTCCAGGCTCAGGCTGGCGAATACCGGAGCGAGCGCCGCCGCGATCCCCGGGTGTTGGTCCAGAACGGCGCCGCGGACGACCGGCGCCGGCGCGTAGACGATCTGGGCGCCCCTGTCGTCGCACAGCGCGGTAAGACCGAGCGCGGCGAGTTCGCCGTCGGTGCCGTAGGCCATCCCGGCATTGACCCCGGAGATGCCCTCGGCCGCGGCCCGCAGCGTCGCCGCGGTGTTGCCTCCCGACAAGGTCAGCAGCTGGTCCGAACGCAAGTGAAACCCGTAGGTCTTCTCGAACGCCGGCAACGCCGCCGCGCCCGCGACGAACTCGGCCGAGGCCGCGAGCTTGAGCCGCCCGCCATTTCCGAGCCACGCCGCGAAGTCGTCGAGACATTTGCGTTCCGGAAAACCCGGCAGGTCGTCGCGGATCGCGATCACCCAGGTGTTGTTGGCCGGCGCCGGGCGCAGCCAAATAAGGCCGTTCGCCTCGCGGTCCAGCCGCTTCACGGTTTCGTACCCGGCGGCGCTGTCCTTCCACACCGGGTCGGCTTCGCGATGGAAAAAGAAGGCTCCGTTGCCGGTATATTCGGGATAGATGTCGATCTGCCCGGCCAGGATCGCGGCGCGCACGATATTGGTCGGCCCGAGCTGCATCTTGCGCTCGACCGGCACGCCCTGCGCCGCGAGCACCTCGGCAATCATGTTGCCGAGCAGCGCCCCCTCGGTGTCCTCCTTCGACGCGACGACGACAGGCCGGGAAGCCGCGACCGCCGACCCGTGCAGCGCGATCACCATAAGCGCCAGCGCAAAGACGACGACACGGCGCGCCGCCATCCTTTGACGATACCCGTAGCGTCATCCCGGCGAAGGTCGGGATCCACCTTCCCGCCGTCTGTGTCGCGGCCGAGTGGATCCCGGCCTTCGCCGGGATGACGGTGGGGGGATTGGCGAGACGCCGTGCTGCAACGGTTTACAGCGGGATCGCGAGCAGCGTGTCGATCTGCCGGCTGTCGAGCACGACGTCCTTCTCCGCGAACAGCCAGCCGGCACCGGCTCGCGCGACCCTGTCGACATAGCGGCCGGCGGCGAACAGCGTCATCGCGCCGTCCTGCATCGTACGCACGACGAGGAAATTGGCGCCGATTTCGAGCGCGCCATCCGACTCGCCCTTGAGGCGAATCCCCGAGACGATGTGCCGGTAGCGCTGCGGCTCGTAGATGTTGGCCTCGCGCAGCGCGCTGACCCGGTCATGCAGCATGTTTTTCGATGTCGCATAGATCAGCCCCAGCGGCAGCCCGGCTTCGTGATTTTCGGCCGAGGTGATCCGGTAGCGGCAATCCTCGGTGAAAAACTCGGGCCAGCGTTCGAGCGCGTCGCTGTCGAGGCAGTCGGCATAGGCGGTGTAGAGATCCTCCAGTTCAAGCCGGCGCGCGATCCCGGCAAGGTCCACTCCCAGGGCGGGCATCTTCCTACGCCTCCATCATCCCCCGCCAGGCGTGCCAGAAACCCCGCACCGAGGCCTCGGTCGCGCGCGTCTCCTGCGATTCGCGGCCGAACCCGCCCATCTCGATCACCGAGCATTCGTCTTCCGCGCCGGGCAGTGCGCGCTGGATAAAGCCGCCGACCGCGCCGTCCTCCATCGAGACATAACCGGCCGGGCCGACGAGGTTCGCCTGCTGCAGCCGCCGCTCGGTCATCGCCGGGTCGTCGTCCTCGAACCCGATATAGGTCCATTGCAACTCGGTCTCGTCCGGCCCCTTCGGCAGCACGAGACGCAGCGCGATCGAATTCTGCACCTGCTGCAGCACGAAATTCGGAAAGACGCTGAGGATTTGCAGCGTGATCCCGTCGCCGATCTCGTCCACCGAATCGAGCAGGCGCGGGTCCTTAAGCCGGTAATCCTCGTGCAGCGAGTGAATGCCGGCGTAATGGCGGTCGGCGGCCGCGCTGTCGGTTTTGCCGCGTGTATAGCTGGCGTGGTTGCCGCCGGTTTCGGCGATATGGACACCGCCCGACGAGGTCAGCCGGCTGATGCGGAACGTCGCGAAGAACGTGTGCAGCAGGCTGGCGTGATACGTGTCCTTGACGTTCTCGATATAGAGCTTCCAGTTGTTGTGGAGGATCTGCGAGGTCGTGCCGAGGATTTTCGGCTTGGCCCGCATGACCCGGCCGATCTTCGACCCGATCAGGTTGCCGATGTAGTCGGGCAGGGGAGGGGCCTCCGGCGACAGCGTGCCGAACACCAGCCCGGCAAACTGGTCCGTCCGTAGTTGCTTCAGCCCGTGGTCTTCAAGGCGGAAGCTCTCCGGCATGCCGCCCTTGCCACCGACGCCGCGGCGGAACGCGACGCTGGTCAGATTGCCGGCGAGGTCGTAACGCCAGGCGTGATAGACGCAGGTCAGCCCGTCCGTCGTATGGCCGCGCTGCTTCAGGCACACGAGGTTGCCGCGATGGGCGCAGCGGTTGACCATCGCATGCATCTCTCCGTCCTCGCCGCGCGTGACGATTACGGGCGTTTCACCAAGGTATGTCGTCTTGAAGTCGCCCGGCTCCGGCAGTTCGTCGGCCAGGCAGAGATATTGCCAGGACGGGCCGAGAAAAATCCGGTCGCGTTCGGCGCGGTAGATCTCGGGATCGGCGAACACGCGGTAGGGAACGCGCGCGTTCCCCTGTTGCGGCCATTCGAGCGCATGCTGATCCATCGCCTGACCCTCGGGGCGAAACCTGTCACGGCAGCGTGACAAAGTATAGAATATGCGCAACCGAGGGAGTGCGCCAGAAGATGGGCGTGGAGCGGGTCGAGCGTCGCCTGGCGGCGATCGTTGCGGTCGATGTCGCCGGATACTCGCGGCTGTTGGGCCGGGACGAAGAAG
>JBFXDF010000083.1:0-15058 GCA_050181375.1 Alphaproteobacteria bacterium | reverse complement strand
CACAGGACGGGTCGGGTCGGCTCGACCGCTGGTTCAAGCGGCATTATCCCGGCCTGCGTCACGGCAGTCTCGAAAAGCTGTTGCGCACCGGCCAGATCCGGGTGGACGGCAAGCGCGCCCGCGCGGGCGACCCGGTGATGCCCGGCCAGTCGATCCGCGTCCCGCCGCTGGCCGAGCTTCTCCATCCGCCCGCCCACGAAGCGGCCGGCAAGATGTCGCGCGTCCGCCCGCAGGACGTCGCACTGGTGCGCGATGCCGTGCTGTACCGCGATGATTGGGCGCTCGTCGTCAACAAGCCCGCCGGCCTTGCGGTGCAGGGCGGCACCAACACCGACCGTCACGTTGACGCGCTGCTCGACGGGCTGCGGTTCGAGTCGGCCGAGCGCCCCCGCCTTGTGCACCGGCTCGACAAGGACACCTCGGGCGTGCTGCTGATCGCGCGTAATGCGGCTGCGGCTTCGTTCTTCACGCGCGCCTTCCGCGACAAGACGACCCGAAAGATATACTGGGCGATCGTCGCCGGCCTGCCGCGGCCGGAGCGGGGCCGCATCGATCTCGGCCTTGTGAAGAAGGGCGGCGCCGGGCGCGAGCGCGTCCATGCCGACGACGAAAGCGGCAAGAGCGCCGTCACCTATTACCGGGTGCTCGACCATGCCGGCAGCAGGGTAAGCTGGGTGGCGCTGCTGCCGGTGACCGGACGCACGCATCAGCTGCGCGCCCATTGCGCCGCGCTCGGCACGCCCATCCTTGGCGACGGCAAGTACGGCGGCGGCGCGTCGCAGCTTCCGGGAGGCGCTGCGGCGCATCGTCTGCACCTGCATTCGCGCAGCCTCGAAATCCCGCACCCCGACGGCGGAACGCTGCGGATCACCGCCCCATTGCCTCCGCATATGCTCCGGCTGTGGGAATTTTTCGGGTTCGCCGCCAATTGCGCCGACCCGTTCGCCGAGTTGGAAGAGATTGCATGAAGCGCGTTTACAAGCGGGCCGCGGTCCGCTCTGTCGAGGGCGGCTGGGGCGTGGCGCTCGACGGCAGGGCGATGCGGACCCCCGGCCGCAACGATCTGGTGGTGCCGAGCGAGACGCTCGCTGCCGCGATCGCCGCCGAATGGGACGCACAGCGGGACGAGGTTCGTCCGGCGACGATGCCGCTGACCCGGCTTGCCGCGACGGCGATCGACCGCACGTCGATGCAGCGCGATCGGGTGATCGCCGAGACGGCGAATTACGCCGGCACCGACCTCGTCTGCTACCGCGCCGATCACCCGCCCGCACTGGCGGCGCGCCAGCAATCGGTGTGGCAGCCGCTGCTCGACTGGGCGACGTTGCGCTACGACGCCGCACTTGCGGTAACATCGGGCGTCATCCCGACCGTGCAGTCGGCGGTGTCTTTAAGGGCCTTTGCCGCGGCCGTGGCGGCCCTCGACGATTTCCGCTTGACCGCGGTGCACACGCTGACGGCGGCATGCGGCTCACTGGTGATCGCGCTGGCGCTGCTCGAACGCCGGGTCGACGCCGCGACCGCGTTCGCGGCCTCGCAGCTCGACGAGACGTTTCAGATCGAGGCCTGGGGCGAGGACGCGGAAGCCGCCCAACGCCGCCGCACGCTGGCCGCCGACATCGAAGCGGCGGCGCGGTTTCTGTCGCTGCTCGGCGCTTGAGGCAAGCGCCCGTCGAGCTGCGCAATCGTGGCGGTGTCGTGTTCGGGGGCGCAGCCGGTCCGGGCCTTGGTCGGATCGAGGCGATCGCGATAGGTCACCGTTGCTGCCCTACATGCGACACAAAATAGCGGAGAGCAGCGGCAGCGGCGATTCGCGTTCTCGCCGGATGTGATGCATAGTGGCGACACGGCGGATCGCGGCCCGTGATCGCCGAAAGGGGGACTACGGCCCGGGAATACACCCAGAGCCAGCGGTGGAAAGAGCATCGAGGATGGCAGCGCGACGCGAAAACGGCCTCTATGACCCGCGCAACGAGCACGACGCCTGCGGCGTCGGCTTTGTCGCGAACATAAAAGGCCGAAAATCGCACGATATCATCCGCCGCGGGCTGCAAATCCTGGTCAATCTCGATCACCGCGGCGCGGTCGGAGCCGACCCGCTGGTCGGCGACGGCGCCGGCTGCATGATCCAGATACCGGACGGGCTGCTGCGCGACTGGGCCGGGAAGCGCGGTCTCGAACTGCCGCCGCCCGGCGGCTACGCGGTGGCGATGTGCTTTCTGCCGATGGACGAGGCGGCGCGCGCCGTCGCGGTCGCGCATTTCGAGCGCTTTGTCCATGCCGAGGGCCAGACCCTGTTCGCGTGGCGCGAGGTCGGCATCGATACCACCGGGTTGGGCAAAACCGTCATCGAGACGATGCCGTATATCGCGCAGGCAATCGTCGCCGCCGCGCCCGGCATCGCCGATCAGGACCAGTTCGAGCGCAAGATCCTGACGATCAGAAAGCAGGTCTTGAACGGCGTCGGCCGGCTCGCCGAGGAGCGCGGCCTGCCGGCGCTGCGGGATTTCTACATCCCGTCCTTCTCGACCCGCACTCTCGTCTATAAGGGTCTGCTGCTCGCGCCGCAGGTCGAAAGTTTCTACGACGACCTGCGCAACCCGCTGACCGTGTCGGCGCTGGCGCTGGTGCATCAGCGCTTTTCGACAAACACGTTCCCGTCCTGGCGCCTCGCGCACCCGTACCGCTTTATCTGCCACAACGGCGAGATCAACACGGTGCGCGGCAACACGTACTGGATGGCAGCGCGGCGGCAGGCGATGTCGTCGGACCTGCTCGGCGCCGACCTCGAAAAGATGGTGCCGCTGATCGGACCGAACCAATCCGACACGGCCTGTCTCGACAACGCTCTCGAACTGCTCGTCATTGGCGGGGGCTATTCGCTGCCGCACGCGATGATGATGCTGATCCCGGAGGCCTGGGCCGATCCGCTGATGGACCCGCAGCGCCGGGCTTTTTACGAATACCACGCGGCGCTGATGGAACCGTGGGATGGGCCGGCGGCGATCGCCTTCACCGACGGCCGCCAGATCGGCGCGACCCTGGACCGCAACGGGCTCCGGCCCGCCCGCTACGTCGTCACCGATGACGATCACGTAATCCTCGCTTCCGAGAGCGGCGTATTGCCGATCCCGGAAGAGAAGATCGTCCGCAAATGG
The DNA here is from genome assembly GCA_050181375.1 of Alphaproteobacteria bacterium. GTDB lineage: Bacteria > Pseudomonadota > Alphaproteobacteria > ATCC43930 > CGMCC-115725 > DATARH01. The sequence continues at coordinate 11,900 of JBFXDF010000083.1, read as the reverse complement.
CGGCTCCAGCCGGGAAAGATGCTGCTGATCGACCTCGAACAAGGCCGCATCATCGGCGACGACGAGATCAAGCGGAAATTGGCCTCGGAGCACCCGTACGAAAACTGGCTGAGGCAGACGCAGTGGAAGCTCGGGGAGCTCCCCGACCCGCCGGAAGGCTCGATCCCGTCGCTGCCGAACGACGCCTCGACCCGGCTCGGTCTGCAGCAAGCCTTCGGCTATACGACGGAGGACATCCAGTTCTTCCTCGAACCGATGGCACAAGAGGGTGACGATCCGGTCGGCTCGATGGGCACCGACACGCCGATCGCCGCTCTGTCGGATCGGCCGAAGCTGCTCTACAACTACTTCAAGCAGAACTTCGCGCAGGTCACCAACCCGCCGATCGATCCGATCCGCGAAGAACTGGTGATGTCGCTGATCTCGATGATCGGACCGCGACCCAACCTCCTGGGCCACGAGGTCGGCACGCATCACCGGCTCGAAGTCGCGCAGCCGATCCTGACCGATGCCGATCTGGCGAAAATCCGCAATATCGAGCGGCTGGTCGATGGCCGCTTCAAGACCGACACGCTCGACATCACCTGGCCGGCGGCGGAGGGGGGGGACGGCGTCGGCCCGGCGCTCGACCGGCTGTGCGCCGAGGCGACCCGAGCAGTTGAGGCCGGGCGCAACATCCTGATCCTGTCCGACCGCGCCGTTTCTGCCGAGCGCGTGCCGATCCCGGCATTGCTCGCCACCGCCGCGGTGCATCATCACCTGATCCGCCAGGGTCAGCGCACCCGAACCGGCATTGTCGTCGAGACCGGCGAGGCCCGCGAGGTGCATCACATGTGTGTGCTGGCCGGGTACGGCGCCGAGGCGATCAACCCGTATCTCGCCTTCGCGTCGCTGGAGCAGACACGCACCGAGAACGGCCTCCCGTTATCGGCCGATCAAGTCCAGAAGAATTATCTGAAGGCGCTCGCCAAGGGCATTCTCAAGGTCATCTCCAAAATGGGGATCTCGACCTACCAGTCCTATTGCGGCGCGCAGATCTTCGACGCGGTCGGCTTGCAGAGCGAGTTTGTCGAAAAGTACTTCACCGGCACCGCGACGACGATCGAAGGCGCCGATCTGCGAGCGATCGCCGAGGAGGCGCTGGTCCGCCACGCGCGCGCCTATGGCGACGATCCGCTGTATCGCGAGATGCTCGATCTCGGCGGTGATTACGCGTTCCGGCTGCGCGGCGAGGCGCATGCCTGGACGCCGCAGACCGTCGCCAAGCTGCAGCACGCGGTGCGCGGCAACTCGCTGGCCGACTACAATTCCTTCGCCGCGTCGATCAACGACCAGAGCGAGCGCCTGCTGACGATCCGCGGATTGATGAAGTTTCACCTGTCCGACCGGCCGGTGCCGCTCGATGAGGTCGAGCCGGCGGCCAACATCGTCAAGCGCTTCTCCACGGGCGCGATGAGCTTCGGTTCGATCAGCCGCGAGGCGCACACGACGCTGGCAATCGCGATGAACCGCATCGGCGGCAAGTCGAACACCGGCGAGGGCGGCGAGGAGGCCGAGCGTTTCAAGCCGCTGCCGAATGGCGACTCGATGCGCTCGGCGATCAAGCAGGTCGCCTCTGGCCGGTTCGGCGTCACAACCGAATACCTCGTCAATGCCGACGTATTGCAGATCAAAATGGCGCAGGGGGCCAAGCCCGGCGAGGGTGGCCAGCTGCCCGGCCGCAAGGTCGACAAGACAATCGCCGGAGTGCGCTACTCGACCCCGGGGGTCGGGCTGATCTCGCCGCCGCCGCATCACGACATCTATTCGATCGAGGATCTGGCGCAACTGATCCACGACCTGAAAAACGCCAACCCGCGCGCCGACGTGTCGGTGAAGCTGGTCTCGGAGGTTGGGGTCGGCACGGTCGCGGCCGGCGTCTCGAAGGCGCGCGCCGACCATGTGACGATCGCCGGCTATGAGGGCGGCACCGGCGCCAGCCCCTTGACCTCGCTGACCCATGCCGGGAGCCCGTGGGAGATCGGCCTCGCCGAGACGCAGCAGACGCTGGTGCGAAACGGTTTGCGCGGCCGCATCGCGGTGCAGGTCGATGGCGGTTTGCGCACCGGGCGAGATGTCGTCGTCGGTGCGTTGTTGGGCGCCGACGAGTTTGGGTTTGCGACGGCGCCGCTGATCGCCGCCGGGTGCATCATGATGCGCAAGTGCCATCTGAACACCTGCCCGGTCGGGGTCGCGACGCAGGACCCGGTGCTGCGCAAGAAATTCACCGGCCAGCCCGAGCACGTCATCAACTATTTCTTCTTTGTCGCCGAGGAGGTGCGCGGGTTGATGGCGACGCTCGGCTTCCGCACGTTCGACGAGATGGTCGGGCGGGTGGACCGGCTCGACGTGGCGCCGGCGGTCGATCATTGGAAGGCGAAGGGGATCGATCTGTCGCGTCTGCTGTATCAGCAGCCGGCGAAACCGGGGGTCGCGATCTATCGTTGCGAGCAGCAGCAGCATGGCCTCGACAGGGCGCTCGACAACGAGCTGATCGCCGAGGCGGCGCCGGCCCTAGAGCGCGGCGATCCGGTAAGGATCGAAAAGCCGATCCGCAACGTCCACCGCACGGTCGGCGCGATGCTGTCGGGCGAGGTCGCGCGGCGCTATGGGCATCCGGGCCTGCCCGAGGACACGATCTGGGCGCGCTTTGACGGCAATGCCGGACAGAGCTTCGGCGCGTTTCTGGCGCACGGGGTCACACTCGAGCTTTATGGTGACGCCAACGACTATGTCGGCAAGGGGCTGTCGGGCGGGCGCGTCATCGTGCGTCAACCGAAAGAGGCGCGCCGTGAGCCGACCGAGAACATCATTATCGGCAACACCGTGCTGTACGGCGCGATCGCCGGGGAAGCGTATTTCGAGGGGGTCGCCGGCGAGCGCTTCGCGGTCCGGAACTCCGGCGTCGTCGCGGTCGTCGAGGGCACCGGCGATCACGGCTGCGAATACATGACCGGCGGGGTTGTCGCGGTGCTCGGGGATACCGGACGCAATTTCGCGGCCGGCATGTCGGGCGGCATCGCCTATGTCTACGATCCGCGCGGCGGCTTCCGCAATGTCTGCAATCTGGCCGGCGTCGATCTCGAACCGGTGATCTGGGACGAGGACGAAGCCGACGAAACCGACCGGCCGCGCCAGCGTGCGCCGAGTGTTCGCGACAGCGGTATGGGCGACCCGCTGCGTTTCGACGGGCAACGGCTGCGCATCCTGATCGAGCGGCAACTGCTCTACACCGGCAGCAGCCGCGCGCGCATGCTGCTCGACGATTGGGACAATACGGTGGCGTCCTTCATCAAAGTCACGCCGAAGGACTACCGCCGCGCCCTGCTGGAACTCAGAGCCGAGCGCGACAGCGCCCACATGGCCGCGGCGGAATAGATGCTCCCGCGCTGTTTTTAGAACCGGATTTGCCGGCCGGCCGCGTCCGTGACCCGCGCCTGACTGGCGGGCGCGAACCTGTCTTATCCGCTGGTTCATGGCAGCAATGGCTGGACCTTAAAAGATCGAATCGGATCGGCAAAAGGTTGATCCGCGCAACCATTGATGCCGAGTGTCGCCTGGGGCAGTATCGATACTAGTCAGCATTATTGACCGGCTTGCTGCCGGACGATGTCAAGGTCACGTTGATGGGCAAGCCGACCGGATTTATGGAAATCGAACGCGCCGATCGCGGCTATGACAAGCCGGCGGTGCGCAGGCAGAAATGGGGCGAGTTCGTCCACCCTCTGCCCGATCCGGCGCTGCGCGGACAGGCGGCGCGCTGCATGGATTGCGGCATCCCGTTTTGTCACGAGGGATGTCCGGTCAATAACCTGATCCCGAACTGGAACGATCTGGTTTATCGCAACCGGTGGCGCGAAGCCTGGATCGCGCTCGACTCGACCAACAATTTTCCCGAATTCACCGGCCGCATCTGCCCGGCGCCGTGCGAAGCGGCCTGCACGCTCAATATCGAGGACAACCCGGTCACGATCAAGACGATCGAATGCGCGATCGTCGATCGCGCCTGGGAGGAGGGCTGGGCGGCGCCGCGCGTGCCGGAGCGGCGCACCGGAAAGCGGGTCGCGGTGGTCGGCTCAGGACCGGCGGGCATGGCCTGCGCGCAGCAGCTCGCGCGGGCCGGACACGACGTCACGCTGTTCGAAAAGGCCGACCGCATCGGCGGCCTGCTGCGCTACGGCATCCCGGATTTCAAGATGGAGAAATGGCTGATCGATCGGCGGATCGGCCAGATGGAAGCCGAGGGGGTCGAGTTCCGTCCCGGCGTCGAGGTCGGGGCCGATGTTTCCGTCGGCGAGTTGCTGGCGCAGTACGATGCGTTGGCGCTGACCGGCGGCGCCGAGTTATCGCGCGATCTGGAGGTGCCGGGCCGCGACCTCGCCGGCATCCACTTCGCGATGGAGTTTCTGCCGCAGCAGAACAAGCGCGTCGCCGGCGACGACGAGATCAAGGCGGCGCCAAACGGCACAATCAGCGCCGCCGGCAAGCATGTCATCGTGATCGGCGGCGGCGACACCGGCTCGGACTGCATCGGCACCTCGAACCGGCAGGGCGCGCTGTCGATCACGCAGCTCGAAATCCTGCCGCAACCGCCGGAGCACGAGAACAAGCCTCTGGTCTGGCCGGACTGGCCGTTGAAGCTCCGCACCTCGTCATCGCATGAAGAAGGTTGCGAGCGCGACTGGGCGGTTCTGACAAAGCACGCCGTCGGATCGAACGGCCGGGTCGAGGCGCTCGAATGCGTGCGGGTCGATTGGGCGCGGGATGACGACGGACGCTGGGCGATGCGCGAAATCCCTGACAGCGCGTTTCACCTCAAGGCCGATCTGGTGCTGCTGGCGATGGGTTTTCTCGGGCCGCGCCGCACCGGGCTCGTCGAGCAAGCCGGCGTCGCGCTCGACCCGCGCGGCAACGTCGCGGCCAATACGCTCAACTACCAGACCTCGGTGCCGAAGGTGTTCGCCGCCGGCGACATGCGGCGCGGCCAGTCGCTCGTCGTCTGGGCGATCCGCGAGGGAAGGCAATGCGCCCGCGCGATCGACGAGTACCTGATGGGGGCCACCAAGCTGCCGCGGTAGCCGACCCACGCCGAATTGACAGCGAACCGGCGGGTCACCATACTTCGCCGCTTTCGCGCTCGATAATGCGGCGGGCGCGGCTCTGCCGTCCCGCGGCGGCGAGGAGAGTGGCACATGCGCGATCCCGGCAACCAAGGCCGGTCAGGAAAAGCGGCGGCGCTGGCGTCGCTCCGCGTCAGGCGACGACGACGATAGCGGCGTCAACCACACCCCTGACCCAATTTTCGCCAATCTGTCGCGCTGGAGAATTTCCGTGATTACACCCGTTATGCCGACCTATGCCCGGTGGGATGTCGCCGCCGAGCGGGGCGAGGGCTGCTATCTTTACGCCGCCGACGGCCGCAAGTTTCTCGATTTCACGAGTGGTATCGCCGTCACCTCGCTCGGTCATTGCCACCCGCGTCTGATCGAGGCGGTGAGCGAGCAGGCCAGGAAGCTGTGGCATGTCTCGAACCTGTTCCAGATCCCGGGGCAGCAGCTTCTGGCGGAACGGCTCGTCGCCAACAGTTTCGCGGATACGGTCTTCTTCAACAATTCGGGAGCCGAGGCGGTCGAACTGTCGATCAAGGTCGCCCGCAAGTATCAATCCCATGTCGGTCACCCCGAACGCTACCGGGTGATCGGCTGCCACGGTTCGTTCCACGGCCGCAGCTTTGCAACGCTCGCTGCGGCCGGCGCCGAGGCGTATCTGAAAGGCTTCGGCCCGGTCATGGAGGGCTTCGACCACGTCGCCTTTAACAACCTGAACGAGATGCGCGCGGCGATCACCGAGCACACCGCCGCGATCCTGGTCGAGCCGGTACAGGGCGAGGGCGGCGTGCGCGCCCCTGCGAACGATTACCTCAAGGGCCTGCGCGATATCTGCGACGAATTCGGGCTGCTGCTCGTCTATGACGAGGTGCAATGCGGCATGGGCCGCACCGGCCGGCTGTTCGCGCATGAATGGGAGGGTGTACCGCCCGACATCATGGCGGTCGCGAAGGCGCTCGGGAACGGGTTCCCGATCGGGGCGTGTCTGGCGACCGAGAAGGCGGCTTCCGGGATGGTCGCCGGGACGCACGGTTCGACCTTCGGCGGCAACCCGCTGGCAGCCGCGTGCGGCAACGCCGTGCTCGACGTGATGCTCGAACCCGGCTTTTTCGAGCGGGTCGACCGGACGGCGCGGTCGCTGCGCGGCCGGCTCGAAAAGCTGGTCGGCGCCTACCCGAAGCTGTTCGCGGAATTGCGCGGCTCGGGGCTGCTGCTCGGCATCCGCTGCAACGTGACGGCGGGCGATATCGTCACGAAACTGCGCGGCGAGGGGTTGTTGTGTCTGACGGCCGGCGACAACGTGCTGCGCATCCTGCCGCCCTTGATCGTCGGCGAGCGCGAGATCGACGAAGCCATCGGCATTCTCGATAAGGTGGCGCGGGAATGGCCCGCAGCATAAGCCGGATCCGCGCCGCCTCGGCCGGCGCGGTAGCATTGGGGGGCACGCGGGAACCCGGTCCGCCGCGGCATTTCTTGGATATCGACCGGCACGAGACGGCCGAGCTGCGTCATATGCTCGATCTCGGCTTCGCCTACAAGAACGGCCGGCGCGACCGGCCGCTCGACGGCAAGACGCTGGCGATGATCTTCGAGAAGCCCTCGACGCGCACCCGGGTCAGCTTCGAGGTCGCGATGCGCCAGCTCGGCGGCGACGTGATCGCGCTCGAAACGGCCGGCAGCCAGCTCGGCCGCGGCGAGACGATCGCCGACACGGCGCGCGTGCTGTCGCGCTATGTCGATGCGATCATGATCCGTACAAACCATGCCGAGAAGCTCGACGAACTGGCGCGGAACGCGACCGTGCCGGTGATCAATGGACTGACCGACGCCTCGCATCCCTGCCAGATCATGGCCGATGTGATGACCTTGCAGGAACAGAAGGGGCCGGTTTCGGATACGGTCGTGGCCTGGAGCGGCGACGGCAACAACGTCGCCGTCAGCTGGCTGCACGCGGCAGTCCGTTTCGGCTTCGAGCTGCGCCTCGCTTGCCCCGACGAGCTTTCGCCGCCGCCGGCGGTTATCGAGTGGGCGCGGCGCGAGGGTGCTCGCGTGCATCTGTTTCGCGAACCGGCCGAGGCGGCGAGCGGCGCCGATTGCGTCGTAACCGACACTTGGGTGTCGATGGGGGCGAAGGACGCCGCGAACCGGCACAATCTATTGGCGCCGTACCGGGTGGACGAGGCGCTTATGGCAAAAGCCAAACCCGACGCCATATTCAAGCACTGTCTTCCCGCCAAGCGCGGCGAGGAGGTTACGGCGGGCGTCATCGACGGGCCGCAATCGGTCGTCTGGGACGAGGCGGAAAACCGGCTCCATGTTCAGAAGGGCATTCTGGCCTGGTGCTTGGCGTGAGCCTTCTCCCCTCTCCCGCATTCGGGAGAGGGTGGCGTGCCCCGAAGGGGCGAGCCGGGCGAGGGGGACCGCCTGAATAACCCTCACCCTCCCAGCGCTTTCGCGCTGGACCCCTCCCTCTCTCGCGGTGCGGAGAGAGATTTAGCGCGGAGTATTCTAGCTTGTTTGGGGATCACGAAGCACGACCCGACGATCTGATCCAGCCGTTTCGCATCGACCCGTTCGCATTGCGCGGGCGGCTCGTGCGGCTGGGTCCGACCGTCGATCGCATCCTGTCGCAGCATGACTATCCGGAGCCGGTCGCCGCGATCCTCGGCGAGGCGATCACGTTGGCCGTCGTGCTGTCGGGCATGCTGAAATACGACGGCGTTTTCACGCTGCAGACCAAGAGCGACGGGCCGGTCAGGCTGATCGTCGCAGATGTCTCGACCGAGGGCGCGGTGCGCGGCTATGCGCAGTACGACCGCGAGCGGCTCGAAGCGGTGCCGGCGCGCGCGATCCCGAAATCGGGCGGCAGCCCGTCGGTCCCGGAGCTGATCGGCTCCGGCTACATCGCGTTCACCGTGGACCAGGGCGAGCATACCGAGCGGTATCAAGGGATTGTCGAGCTGGCCGGGTCGAACCTCGCCGAGTGCGCGCAACACTACTTCCGGCAGTCCGAGCAGATCCAGGCCGGTATCAAACTGTCGGTGGCGCGCTCGGGCGAGAACGGCGCGTGGCGCGCCGGCGGGTTGATGCTGCAGCGGGTGCCGCCCGAGGGCGGCTACACGGTCATCGCCGACGATGTCGAGGATGGCTGGCGGCGCGCGATGGTGCTGATGAGCTCGGCGACCCAGGACGAGCTGGTCGATCCCGAGCTGTCGCCGCGACGCCTGTTGTTCCGGCTGTTCCACGAGGACGGCGTCAGGGTGTTCGAGACGCACTCGCTGGAGGCGCGCTGCCGCTGCTCGCGCGAGCGCATCGCCCGCATCCTGCGCTCGTTGCCGCGGGGCGACGTCGAGGAGATGCGCGCGGAGCCGGTCACCACCGTGACGTGCGAGTTCTGCAACACGACGTATCGGTTCACGGCCGACGATCTGGCGCCGCTCGATTCATAGGGCGCGCGGCAAATTCCCTGCTAACAACGATCTTCCGATCGAGGGCGGCGGAAATCGGCGGTTTCCGCCGATTTCACGGGAAATTTCGCGATCGGAACAGGGAAGTTTTCGCTCCGATCAGGGAAAGCATCGCAGCCGATCAGCGAATTGCGCGTCCCCGTCGATCAACGCCCGGGCTATTTTCGCCCTCCATCGTCTTCGCCATCGATGCATGCTGCCACGCAACTGTGGCGATTTAGTGTCGAGACGCGAAATGCGAGAGGCGAGCGGCGGCGGGGCCTCCGGTAAGCGGCGATCGGCGCCAAGCCGCCTTCTCGGCCGGGGGCGGTTTGCGTAACCGGGGAGGTCGCGCACTGATATAATCGGCGACGCGAACCATAGCCATTCCGGAGCGCCACGATGCCGACCCGCCGCGCTGTCATCTTGGGCGCCGTCGCGGCGTCGACCGGCATTCGCCGCCTTGAAGCGCAGGTCCCGACCACCCCAGGGCAGAGCGGCGAGGCGGCGGCGGCAACCGTCCTTCGGCTGCACCGGCGCGATATCGAGGTGAATGGGAAACCCGCGTCGGTCTACGGCATCGGCCAGCCAAACGGGAGTTTCGGTATTGTCACCGAGATCGGCAAACCGTTCCGGGTGCGGGTCGAGAACGGGATCGAGGAGCCAAGCCTGATCCACTGGCACGGGCTGACCCCGCCATGGCAACAGGATGGCGTGCCAGGAGTTTCCGCGCCAGCAATCCCGCCGGGCGGCAGCGCCGACTACGATTTTCCGCTGCGCTTTGGCGGCACATTCTGGATGCATTCCCATTTCGGGCTGCAGGAGCAGAGGCTGATGGCGGCGCCGCTGATCATCCGCGATCGGCGCGACCGCGCCGACCGCCAGGAGGTCGTCGTCATGCTGGCGGATTTCAGCTTCACATCGCCCGAGGAGATATTCGCGCAGCTCAAACAGCAGGCGGCGCCGATGGCGACGCCGGCCGGGTCGGGCCACGGGGGCCACGCGATAGCGGCGATGCCAAACATGGGTGCTGCCAAACCGGACCTCAACGATGTGAAATACGACGCCTTTCTGGCCAATGACCGCACGCTCGCCGATCCCGAAATCGTCAAGGTCGAACCAGGCGGGCGCGTCCTGCTGCGCCTTATCAACAGCTCCTCGATGAGCGCTTATCATATCGATCTCGGCCAACTCGACGGCGAACTGGTCGCGGTGGACGGTTTTCCGGTGACGCCGGTGACGGGACGCAAATTCCCGATCGCGGTGGCGCAGCGTTTGGACATAAGCCTCGCGATCCCGCCGGCGCCGGCCGCCTATCCGGTACTGGCGGTGCTCGAAGGCGAGCGCCGACGGACCGGCATCGTGCTGGTCGCCGGAAACGGGCAGGTCGGCCGCATCCCGGATCTGGCCGAGACGCCTTCGCCGGCGCTCACGCTCGACCTGGAGAGCCGGTTGCGCGCGACGCAGCCGCTGCCGCCGCGCAAGCCGGACGTGGTTCACAAGATCGATCTGACCGGCGAAATGGCCGGTTATATCTGGTCGATAAACAATGTCGTCTGGAACAAGGATGTGCCGCCGCTGCCGCTCGCCAACGGGCAACGCGCGGAATTGATCATCGCAAACCTGACCATGATGCCGCATCCGATGCATCTGCACGGGCACGAGTTCCAGGTCGTCGAGATCGACGGCCGGCGTTTTCCGGGCGCGGTTCGCGATACGGTTCTGGTGCCGCCCGGCCGGCGCGTGGTTGTCGCCTTCGATTGCAACAACCCCGGCTGGTGGGCTTTTCACTGCCACCTGCTCTATCATCTCGAAGCCGGCATGTTCACCACCTTCCGGTATAACTAGGCCGCCGCGACAGGGTCCGGACGGTCAGGTTGCCGGCGCTGTCCTTTCATTCACGACGCGCGTGGGATAAGTTTTCGTGATTGCAGAGGAACGGGAGAACGCGATGGCCGATGCGGAAATCGTGGCGCTACGGGCGAAGCTGGCGGCGCGGCCGCGGTCGCCGGATTACCGGCAGCGGCGGCTCGATCTCGACGCGCGCGGACGCGAATACGGCGTGCCGGCTGATGTCGCGGTCGAGCCGGTCAGCGCCAACGGAGTGCGGGCCGAATGGACCTCGACCCCGGGCGCGGCCGACGATGCCGCGATCCTGTATCTGCATGGCGGCGGTTACGTGATCGGATCGCTCGACAGCCACCGGCATGTCGTCGCGGAGGCCGGCAGGGAAGCCGGATGCTGGGCGCTGGCGCTCGATTATCGGCTGGCGCCGGAGCACCCGTTTCCGGCCCCGGTCGATGACGCGCTTGCCGGGTACCGCTATCTGCTCGGGCGCGGCATCAAACCGGGGCGGATCGCGATCGCCGGCGACAGCGCCGGCGGCGGACTGGTCGTCGCGGCGATGGTGGCGATCCGCGACGCCGGGCTGCCGCAGCCCGGATGCGGCTGGTGCATCTCGCCATGGGTCGACATGGAAGCGATCGGCGAGACGATGACCAGCAAGGCGGACGCCGACCCGACCGTGCAGCAGGCCGGCATCCTCGATATGGCGCGGCTGTACCTGAACGGCGCCGATGCGCGTTCGCCGCTGGCGGCGCCGCTTTACGCCGATCTCTCGGGTCTCGCGCCGCTGCTGATCCAGGTCGGGGCCTGCGAGACACTGCTCGACGACGCGATCCGGCTGGCACGGGTCGCCGGCGCGGCGGATGTCTATGTGGACCTCCAGGTCTGGCCGGAAATGATCCATGTCTGGCACCTGTTCCACCCCGAGCTGAGCGCCGGGAAGAAAGCGATCGCGGCCGGCGGCGCGTTTGTGCGGGCGCATACCGGCGCGTAATGCGAAGGGGCCGAGCGGCTGGCGCATTCGTTCGTAGCCGGGCTTGGCCCGGCCATCCACGAGAAACACGAAGGAGCGTTACGGCCGCTGGTGGATGCCCGGCCCACGGCCGGGCACGAACGTGTTAGGGTCGGTGCCGGTTTGGTATGAGATCCTAAGCAGGAGCGGTTGCCGCCCGCGTGCGGGCGAGACGCCCGCGGTCCGAGTGACGGTCAGGCCGGTGTGATGCCGGCTATCCGGGTTGAGAGGAAGGCTCATGAGCGATTTGCCCGATCACGTCGAAATTCACGAGGAAGGCCCGCGCGAGGGGTTCCAGATCGAGCCCGGGCCGATCAGCACGGCGGACTAGATCAAGGTGATCGAGGCGCTGGCCGAGACCGGTCTGACCCATGTCCAGGCCTGCTCGTTTGTCAGCCCGCGCATCGTACCGGGATGGGCCGACGCCGAGGATGTCGTCGCCGGGTTTAC
>JBFXDF010000082.1:0-15084 GCA_050181375.1 Alphaproteobacteria bacterium | reverse complement strand
CGACAACGGATCGGCACAGAAGATGACGGGGCCCAGCAACCGATCCAGGGGAGAACAAACATGAAGGTCGTCGACGCACAGATCCATCTCTGGCACCAGAACCTGCCGGGCAATCCGGCGCACCGCCAGATCACGTCGTATACGGCCGAGGACTGCCTGAAGGAGATGGATGCGGGCGGCGTCGACGCGGCGTTGATCCATCCGCCGGGCTGGGACCCGAATTCCGGCGCGATCGCCGAGGCGGCGGCGCAGAAAAACCCGAACCGCTTCGCGATCCTTGGCAACTTTCCGCCCGACAAGCCGGAGAGCCGCGATCTGATCGCCGGCTGGCTCAAGCGGCCCGGCATGCTCGGGCTGCGCTGGGCCTTTACGCAGCCGCACCAGCAAACCTGGATGACCGACGGTACGATGGACTGGGTCTGGCCCGCCTGCGAAAAGGCCGGCATCCCGGTCGCGCTGATGGCGTCCAATTACCTGCCGCAGGTCGCCCAGATCGCCGAGCGCCATCCGGGACTGAAGCTGATCATCGACCATCTTGGCCGGGCGCGCGGCGGCCAGGACGATGCCGCCTTCGCCAATATCGACCAGGTCTGCGCGCTGGCGAAATTCCCCAACGTCGCCTTGAAGGCGACCGGCGCCGCCGGCGAGTCGAGCCAGCCCTACCCGTTTACCAATATTCACAAATACCTGAAGCAGCTCTTCGACGCCTTCGGGCCGCAACGCTATTTCTGGGGCACCGACATCACCCGCATGCAGCCCTCGTGGAAGCAGTGCGTGACGCTGTTCACCGAGGAGTTGCCGTGGCTCAAGGGCAACGACCTCGAACTCGTCATGGGCCGCGGCGTCTGCCAGTTTCTCGGCTGGAAACTGCCGGGCGTGTGACGCAAACCCGGGCCGGAACCGGTTCGGAAACCGCTCCTGAAATGTCGATCCGCTATGCCGCGAACACGTCGTTGGTGGCGTGCTCGGGCAACGGGAACGGGCTGGCCTCGGCGAAGGCGATCGCCGCCTCGATCGCGCTCATGATCTCGCTCTCGATCGTCCGCCGCGCGGCATCGTTGAGTTCGCCCTGCTCCCGCAGCGAGTTTTCGAGAAGCGCGATCGGGTCCTTTTGCTTCCAGGTCTCGACTTCGACCGGGTCGCGCGAATCGGGCTGGCCGCGGCGCTCGGTATGGGCGCGCCAGCGGTAGGTCTTGCACTCGATCAGGCTCGGGCCGGCGCCCGAACGCGCGCGCTCCGCGGCGGCGCTCGCCGCCCGATGCACCGCGAACACGTCGTTGCCGTCCACGACGACCCCCGGAATGCCGTAACCGGCGGCGCGCGCCGCGACATCGCTCAGCGCATGCGTCGCGGCGGCGGCGGTTTGGGCGGCGTACATGTTGTTTTCGCAGACATAGATCATCGGCAGCTTCCAGGTCGCCGCGATGTTGAGGCATTCGTGGAACGGCCCCGCGTTCGACGCGCCATCGCCAAAAAACGACACCGCGACGCCGCCCTTGCCTTCCATCTGCGCCGCGAGGCCCGCGCCGGTGATGATCGAGATGCCGCCCGCGACGATGCCGTTGGCGCCGAGCATGCCGATGCCGAAATCGGCGATGTGCATCGAGCCGCCCTTGCCCTTGCAGTAGCCGGTCTGGCGCCCGTACAGCTCGGCCATCATGCGGTTGAGGTCGGCTCCCTTGGCGATGCAGTGACCGTGGCCGCGATGCGTCGAGATGATCCGGTCGCGGTCGTCGAGCGCGTCGCAAACCCCGACCGCAACCGCTTCCTCGCCGATATAGCAGTGGACGACGCCGTAAATCTTCCCGGCCAGATAATCGGCGGAGGCGCGTTCCTCGAAGCGGCGGATCGTCAGCATCCGGCGCAAGATCTCGCGCTGCCGGTCGGGCGGCACATTGGTCGGCGAAAGCCCGGTCATCGGCGGCTCCCATCCTCGTGCTTTGCGGGGCCTTGTTATGGCCCCATCATGAGCGCGGCGGCGGGGTGTGGCAACTCGTAGCCCGATCCGCCTTGATTTCGCCGCGCAGGCCCCGGCCTCAGCCCTGGATCAGGATATTGCTGCCGGTGCCGCCGTCGAGGACATCCAGACCGGGCCCGCCGATCAGCACGTCATCGCCGGCGCCGCCGAGCAACGTATCGTCCCCCGGGCCTCCGACCAGGACATCGTCGCCGTCGCCGCCATCCGCGGTGAACGAGACTCCCGCCCCGAGCCCGGACCCGAGGATCACGTCATCGCCGGCCAGCCCGTTGATCACGAGATGGTCGAATGTCGTCTCGAACCCGGCGATATTTATCCGGGCGGCCAACCCGAGAATGCTGATGCCGCTGCTGTCGCCGGTGATCGTGATCACATCGGCGCCGGCGGTCGCGTTGATCATGACGGTATCCGACGCGCCGTCGCCGACGCCGGTTCCCGGATTCCCGGCGAGATCGATGTTGATCTCCGTCACGTCGGTACCGGTCAGGTCGTTGACGGTGATGTTGTCGGCGCCGCCGCGGGCAGCGAAATTGACGCGCTCGACATCGTTGATGTCCATCGTGATGCTGGCGATATCGCGGGTGAAGCGCACGCGTCCGCCATTGGCCGAGATGTCGATCCTCTCGCTCACATTGGCGCCGTTGAAGAGGAGCGTGTCGCTGCCGGCCTGACCCTCGACGATGTCGCTGCCGTCGCCCGGGTTCCAGACGAACGTGTCGTCGCCGCCGCCGAGCAGAGCCGTGTCGTTGCCCGTGCCGCCGTTGACAAGGTCGCCGCCCTGGCTGCCGATCAGGAAGTCGCTTCCCGCGCCGCCGTTCAGGATCAGCGTGGTCTGCCCGGCGGCGAGACCCGATGCGTTGATTGTATCGTTACCGGCGAGGCCGTTTACCGTCAGCCGGTCGTTCGCCTCGGAACCGGTAACGGTTACGGCGGCGGAAAGGCCGTTGACCGAGATGACGCTGCCGGCGCCACCGATCGTCACCGCATCGTCGCCGGGGGTTGCGTTGACGATGACGGTGTCGACCGCACCGTCGCCTGCACCGCCCGAGGCGGCGAGGTTGAGATTGACCTGGGTCACGTCGGTGCCGGTGAGATCGTTTACGGTCACGGTGTCGGCGCCGCCCAACGCGTTGAAGTAGATGCGCTCGACGCCGTCGAGGTCCATCGTGACATTGGCAATGTCGCGGCTGAAGCGCACTCGCGGGCCATTTGCCGAGATGTCGATTCTCTCGCCTATATTGGCGCCGTTGAAGAGGAGCGCGTCGGAACCGTCCTGACCTTCGACGGTGTCGCTGCCGTCGCCCGGGTTCCAGAGGAACCAGTCGTTGCCGGCGCCGAGAAGCGCCAAATCGTCCCCGCGATTGCCCGCAACGTAATCGTTGCCGTCTCCCCCGATCAGAACATCGGGACCGGCGCTACCCGTGATGACGTCGTTGCCGGCGCCGGCGTCGATCGTCAGTTTGACGACACCGGACGGCAGGCCGGCTGCATCGATCAAATCGTTACCGCCGAAGGTGTTGATCGTCAGCTGGTCATCCGCCTCCGCCTGGCTCAGCGTGACCAGGCTCGGCAAACCGACGACGCTGACCGAACCCGCGGCTCCGCTCACGGTCACAACGTCCCTGTTGTTTGTCCCGTTCGCGATTACCCGATCGGCGGCGCCGTCGCCCACGCCGCTTCCCGGTGCCGAGGCGAGATCGATGTTCACCTCGGTGACGTCTGTTCCGATCAGATCGTTGACGGTAACGGTATCGGCGCCGCCGCGGGCCGTGAAATTGATCCGCTCTACATCGTTGAGGTCCATCGTGATGCTGGCGATGTCGCGGGTGAAGCGCACGCGTCCGCCATTGGCCGAAATATCGATTTTTTCGGCGACGTTGGCGCCGTTGAAGAGGAGCGTGTCGCTGCCGGCCTGACCCTCGACGATGTCGCTGCCGTCGCCGGGGTTCCAGATGAACGTGTCGTCGCCGGCGCCGAGAAACGCCACGTCGCTGCCGCGTCCGCCGATAATTGTATCGTTGCCGTCGCCGCCGAGCAGGGTATCCGCGCCGTCGCCGCCGGTGATCGTGTCGTTGCCCGCGCCGCCGTCGAGCGTGAGAGTGATGAGGGCCGCCAAGCCGTTGCCGGCGGTGATGACGTCATCGCCGCCGTTTGCGTTGACGACGAGGTTTTCGGTCGTGCCGATGTCGAGGTTGAACGGGGCGGGGGTCACCCGATCGAGGCGCACGCGCGCTCCGTTTGCCGTGATCGTGAACGTCTCCGACCCGTTGCCGCCGTTGACCTCGGCGGTATCGAAGCCGTCGCCGCCCTCGAACAGATCGCTGCCATCGCCCGGGTTCCAGATCATGCGGTCGTTGCCGCCCTCGCCGAAAACCTGGTCATCCCCGGGGCCGCCGGTCAGCGTGTCGTTCCCCGCACCGCCGAACAGCTGGTCGTTGCCGCCCTTGCCGAGGAGGACATCGTTGCCGGATTGACCGAACAGCAGGTCCGCCCCGGAGCCGCCCATCAGCGTGTCGTTGCCGTCGCCGCCGAACAGGAACGCGGCCGGCAGCGGGCCATTGCTCTCGTCCAGCGAGATCGTATCGTCGCCGGCCTGTCCGAAGATTTGGATCAGGCTCGTGTTGGCGACCGTCGGGGTGCCGCCCACGATCGAGACGGCGCCGCCGTTGACCCGGATCGTTCCCGCCGCGTTTCGGGAAATGACGATCGCGTTGCCGAGACTGTCGCCAAACACCGACAGCAGACCGGCACCCGCATTGAAGCTAGCAGTAACAGCCATTTTTCAGCCCCTCGCCGCGAAACAGCCGAAGAATTCTCAGCGACCCGACGCCTGTTTCCGGTTGCGCTGATTCGCTGAGCCTTCTTTCGGGGATACGCCTCTATTGCGAGGGAGAATGCCGGAGGACCGTTTGCGTCGGCGTGGAAGCCCGCGTGGGAATTTGCCGGGGCCGCGTCACCGCGCGATCACCGGTCGGCACGGCCGGCACGGCCGCTAGCTCACCGCAGATACTTGTTGAACCAGTCGAGAGTGCGTTGCCAGGCCTCCTTGGCCGCGGCTTCGTCGTAGCGCGGCGTCGTGTCGTTGTGGAAACCGTGATTGGCGCCTTTGTAGATATGCCCCTCGTGCGGCACGCCGGCCTCGGTCAGCGCGGTATCGAACGCCGGCCATCCGTCGGTTATCCGCTTGTCGAGTTCGCCGTATTGCGCGTTGATCGGCGTCTTGATCTTTACCGCGTCGGCGGCGGCGGGTTGCGCGCCATAGAACGGCACGCCGGCGCCCAGATCGGCGCCCATCCGCGCCGCCAGCTGATTGACGACACCGCCGCCGAAACAAAAGCCGACGGCGCCGAGCCTGCCCGTGCCGTCCGGACTGGCCTTCAGCCAGTATGCCGCGGCGAGGAAGTCCTCGAACATCTTGGCGCGATCGAGCTTGCCGAACAGTTCCAGCCCCTTCTCGTCGTCTCCGGGATAGCCGCCGACCGAGGTCAGCGCGTCGGGCGCGAAGGCGATGAAGTCGGCGACCGCCAGCCGCCGCGCGACATCCTCGATATACGGATTGAGGCCGCGGTTCTCGTGGATGACGAGAACCACCGGGAGCTTGGCGTCATTGGCGGGCCGGACCAGGTAGCCCTTGATGCTGCCGTTGCCCTGCGGCGACGGCACCGTCGCCGACGTGGCCTTGATCCGCTTGTCGTCCGGCTGGATTTGTATCGCCCATGCATAATTCGGTTTGAGCATCCCGAACAGCGCCGCCGCCGTTATCCCGCCAACCGCGAATTTCCGTGCCCGGTCGAGGAACTGGCGACGGCTGATCCCGCCATGCACATAGAAATCGAACAAATCCAGCAATTCCTGCGGAAAATCCGATGCTTTCTTCCGGTCCAT
Source organism: Alphaproteobacteria bacterium (assembly GCA_050181375.1). Lineage (GTDB taxonomy): Bacteria > Pseudomonadota > Alphaproteobacteria > ATCC43930 > CGMCC-115725 > DATARH01. The sequence goes on along the minus strand of JBFXDF010000082.1, from coordinate 9,221 downwards.
ATCCGACCTCCTTGTCTCCACGCCTCGTCAGGCCTGAGATCCCCGCAAAATATTCCGCGCCACCTCCAAACCGCTGGCCAGCGCCGCCTCGACCGTGCCCATGTCCGGGCCGGCGTAAAGCGCCTCGCCGCAAATGAAAATCCCGTCGCCGTCCGGCCGGCGCAATAGCGACAGCGCGGCGCGGGTTCGCGGCGTGGCGTAGGAGTAGGCGCCGCGCGCGAACGGATCGGCGCCCCAGTCGATGGCCCGGGACGCGACGAGCATCGCGCGGAGGCGGTCTTGCGGGAGGTCGAAAATTCCGGCCAGCGAGGCGAGCGCCATCTCGACCAGTTCGCCTTCGCCAAGAGCCGACACCGTGGCGGCCTTCGGTCCCGCGAACCATCCCGTCAGCACCGGGTGCGGATCGGGATATTGCGTCCACCAGGTCGGGACCGGAGCGTTCGACAGCAAAAATGACAGGTCCGTGAGATTTCTCCCGCCGTTATCGGCCCACCACGGCGCCGCGAAGCGCAGCAGGACCTTCACGACGTTGCCGAACCCGATATCGGCGGCGGCCCCGATGCGCTCGCGCGCCGCTGGCGGCAGCGCGATTGCCGGCAGCAGCGGCAGCGGCACCGCGACGATCGCGGCATCGGCCTCAACGCCGGCGCCGTCGGCGCAACGCGCGGCGATCCTTCCTTGCGCCTCCTCGATCGCGGTGACGGCGGCCCCAAGATGGATCGCCGCGCCGTGCCGGCGGCATTCCGCTGCGAGATAGGCGATCAGCGCGCCATAACCCTCGCGGACGCGACCGTGCTCGCCGTCGTCGCGCGCCAGCCATTCCTCCCGCAGCGCCATAGTGCTGAAGCGGCTCGGGTCGGCGGCGTCGTAGCCCTCGACGGTTCGTATGACCCAGCGCCGCAATTCGTCGTAGCGCGGCGCCGCGAAATGCGCTTCGAGAAATTCGGCGACCGGCATGTCTTCGGTCACATCGAGCAGAGCCCGATAAAACCGCTCCGCATGCGGCATCACCGGATCGGCCAGCGCCAACGCACCGCCGCTTGTGCTCCATCGCGTGCCGTAGCGCGGCGCCAGCGACAATCCGGCCTCGCGCAGCAGCGCGCGGGTCACCGGCGAGGCGCCGTGGATGAACTCGGCGCCGCCTTCCGCACGGTAGCCGAATTCCGCTTCGGGCAGCGAAAAGACGCGTCCGCCGATCCGGCGCCGCGCCTCCAGGATCGTCACAAGCCGGCCGGCGCGGGCCAGCTCGCGTGCCGCCATCAGTCCGGCGGCGCCGGCCCCGACCACCACGAAATCGACCGGATCGGTGCGCGGCATCGACGCGAGTCCTGCCTCAGCCTATCCGGGTGCCCTCCGCGGCAACCACCTTTTGCACAGCAGGGCGCGCCAGCATGCGCCTCCTGTGCTCCATGACGCGCGGCAGTGCGGCGGTATCCACCCCGTCGCCTTCGAGCCAGGACGCAATCGTGAAAAGATACGGATCGGAGATCGTGTAGCGGTCGCCCATTACCCACGGGCCGCGCAGCAGCTTGTTTTCGATCAGCGCGAAACACTCGGACATGTTGGCCGTCACCTTGCGCTGCATCGCCGCGATCGCCGCCGCGTCGTCGGCCCAGCGCGCGCCGCGCCGGCCATGCGCGTGCGCGACATGCACGGTTGCGCAGAGATAGGCGTTGAACTCCTGCACCTGCGCCAGCGCGAACGGGTCCGCCAGCGGCGCCAGCTCGGCGGCCGGGAAACGCTGCGCCACGAAAAGCAGCAGGGCGGGCGTCTCGGTCAGCGTGCCGTTTTCGGTGACCAGCGCCGGGACCCGGCCCTTCGGATTGACCGCGAGATATTCCGGGCTTCTCTGGGCTTGCGATGCGAAATCGACCGCGACCGCCTCATAGGGCGCGCCGGTCTCCTCAAGCGCGATATGCGTCGCGAGCGCACAGGTCCCCATCGCATAATAGAGCCTGAACATTGCTTGTCCTTTCGCTGACCCGCACCCGCCTCGGGCGATGCCCGCGAGCGGCCCCGGCCGGCGCCGGCAAAGCCCGCATTCGACGGCCCGCGCCCCGAAGCCCGGCAATATTGCAGCATTCAAGCGGCGGGAAAAGACGATGACCGGAGACGGCTTCAACCCCACGCGGCAGGTGTGCCCGCGAGTGGATGCCTTGCGATCACGCGGGCGCGGCCGGCGAACCCGGGATCGATGAACCCGCATTTCGAACGCTATTCGATCTTTACCTGTATCTCGTCGCCGTTAATCCGCACCGGATAGATCCTGACCGGGTCGACGCAGGGCGGGGCGGTCGCGGCGCCGGTCTTGACGTCAAAGCGCCCGGCGTGCAGCGGGCATTCGATCTCGTTGCGATCGAGCCAGCCGTCGGACAGCCGCGCATAGGCGTGGGTGCAGATATCGTCGGTCGCGAAGAGTTCGCCGTCGATATTGTAGATCGCGATATCGCGGCCGCCGACCGCGATGCCGACGACCTCGCCCTCGGCAACCTCGCCGCTTGCGGCGGCCCGGACCCAGCCGGCTTCATCGCTGCTCATGCGCTCTCGTGCCTCGAATGCATTCGGAATGTTTCGCGGCGACATGAGCAAATTCGCCTCGGGTTGTAAATCCCAAGACAATTCCAAATCGGTTCCGGCCCTGCCGAGGCGCCGGCGCGCGGACGCCGCTTCCGCCGGCCGCGCCGCTCATGTTAAAGCCGCTTACATGGCAAGCGCTATTTTTCAATAACTTCTGACATTTAGGTGCCGTATAGGTGCTGGCGAAGGCTGAATTACCGCGCGGCACGATGGGCTATCTGCGCCGCTTCTTCTACAAGATCGTGCTCGGAACGTAGGGCTTCTGCGGAGGCGCTGGTGGAACCGGTCTCGGTTCGAGCGCTGAGTGTACCCCTTTTTGTTCTATGAAGGCGCTCTACGCCACCCGCCTCAAAGATCTGAGGCCCGGCGATTTTGTCGTGATCGAATGCGCATGCGGCCATAGCATCGCGCTGCCGCCGAGCTCGCTACGTGAGGGGCTGCGGCTGTCGCCCGATACTAAGATCGTCGACCTCGCGCCGAAGCTGCGGTGCCGGGAGTGCGATGAGCGGGGGAAGGCGGTAGTGTCGGTGAGGTGGGCGTCGTAGGTCGGTCACGGAGAATCTCTTGCGCAGCCCGTATTTCGTTCCCACTTCTATATCTTGTCTGCGGTTATACGGGGGCCACAAGATGCAGGGGACTTTATATGGCTAGATGCACCGCACCAACAGAGGGTCATCGCTCGCAAAGCGCCGCAGCGCGCTGCCCTGTATGCCGTGGCCGTGGTCGCTATGGCGGCTACAGCAGTTACGCGTCGTACTCGCCACGGCCTTATTCACCCCCGTCCTACTCAACCCCGTCTTCCTCCTTGTCGCATAGCAGTGGGGGCGGCCGGAGCGGCGGCGGCGGGTCCCGCGGCAGCGCACGGCCGAGATGGTCGCGAACCGGTTCGGTGGTGTTGTACACACCTGAAGAAGTTCGGGCACTTACACCCGTTCGCATTAGTGTCGAGAACCTGGCGAAGCTGCCTGAGCTTCGGGATGTATTCCTTTGCCATGCGTGGGATGACCGCCAGGGGATCGCCAAGGAGCTACACGATCTGCTTGAAAAATGTGGTGTCTCGGTCTGGTTCAGCGAGAAGGACGTTGGACTAGGAGTGCCTTTGCTTCGCGCCATCGACAAGGGCTTGGCGAACTCGCGAGTCGGAATCGTGCTGGTGACCCCTGCGTTGCTGCGTCGGGTCAAAGCGGAGGGCATCGCCGAGAAAGAACTTTCGGCGCTCCTCGCACGTGACCGACTCGTTCCCATTGTGCACGAGACGACGTATGAAGCTCTCCGCAACGTCAGTCCCCTGCTGGGCTCGCGAAGCGGTCTGGACACAGCGGAAGAGCCACTCGCAGATGTGGCGGCTAAGATTGCTGAGCTGGTAGCCGTCGAGCTTTATTCACTCTCCATTGGGTCTAATTGACCACCAAAACCATTTGGTGGCGTTCTCTCCGCGCCGGTCTTTGTCGTCCATAACAGATTTCATGTAGTAGAGATCGTGCACGGAAAGGTGCGATAGTTTCTTGCCGATTGCCGCGATGGGGAGCTTTTTGAACCGCTTCCCGTCGCGATCGGCGTTTCGCGCTGGCCGGTTTTGGCGAACGGCAGGTTGCGGATGGCGAGGTCAGTCAAGCGCATTTTAGGTGCGTTTCGGGCTGGATAGCGACGGTACGGCGTGGGTCATCTTGGGTAGCCTATGAAGGATCGCAGCGGGAAAACTGCAATGACTGCAGCTAGTTGATGGAACACAATGAGCCACGCCGAAGCACGACGAAACGCACCGTAACGGTGAAGCCGCTTACATGAACTGGTCGAAAAACGGGGAGCGCGATACGGGCCCCGGCGAGAGCGGCGCGGATCGCCCGTGGGGTCGCGACGTTCGACGGGGATACCACCACGGCAATCTGCGCGAGGCGCTGATCCGCGCCGCGCTCGACCTGATCGCGCAGAAGGGGCCGGCCGGGTTCACCTTCGCCGACGCGGCGCGCTGGGCCGGGGTCAGCTCGGCGGCGCCGTACCGCCACTTCCGCGACCGCGAGGCGCTGCTCGCCGATGTCGCGCGGCGCGGCTTCGAGCTGTTCGAAAGCGCTCTGGGCCGGGCCTGGGACGACGGGCGGCCCGATCCCTATCGCGCCTTCGAGAATGTCGGGCGCGCCTATCTGCATTTCGCGCGCAGCGAGCCGGCCTATTACTCGGCGATGTTCGATTCCGGCGTCCCGCTCGACGCCGATCCCGGGCTTCGCGAGGCGGCGGGACGCGCCTTCGAGGTGCTGCGCCGCGCCTCCGAAACCCTGTGCGCGCAGGCTCCCGCCGGGCGGCGGCCGCCGGCCCTGATGATGAGCCTGCATGTCTGGGCGCTGTCGCATGGCATCGCCTCGCTGTTCGCGCGCGCCGACGCCGGACGCCGGACCCTCCCGATGGAACCCGAGGAGCTGCTCGAAGCCGGCGTGCTGATCTATCTGCGCGGTCTCGGGCTGATCGCGGAGCCGCCGCGGCCCGAGCCGTGATCTTTCGCGTCGCCGCTTGACAGACCCTCGGCGGCTGCTCAGGTTAATGTTAGAAACATTTACATGAGGACGCCATGACCCCCGTTGCCTGGCTCGATGATATGGGCAAGCCGGCCTGGATTGCCCTGGTGATCGTCAGCTTTTTCGTGTGGTGGCCGCTTGGCCTGGTCGTCTTGGGATACCTGATCGGGAGTGGACGGATGTTTGGATGCTGGACGTCGCGGCGCGGCGGGGAGTGGCGGGCGCGGATGCGCGAGCAGGCCGCGGGATGGTGCGGGCCTCGCGCCCAGGGCGGAATGCGGGGCGGGATGCGCAGCAGCGGCAACCGCGCGTTTGACGAGTACCGCGACGAGACGCTGCGCCGCCTCGAGGAGGAGGAGCGCGAGTTCAAGGAATTTCTCGACCGGCTGCGCCACGCGAAGGACAAGGCCGAGTTCGACCAGTTCATGGCCGAAATGCGCGGCCGCCATCCGTCCGAGAACGGCCCCGTGCCGCAGCCGCAGGGCTGAAGGGTTTCGCCTCCTCACCCCAGCCCTCTCCCCCGATGGGGGAGAGGGCGTCTCTTTACCTGCCGCTCCTCAGCCGCCGCGCCGCGCCAGGAAGTCGAGCGTCGCGCGTGCCGCCGGGTCGGCGTGAGTCGCGGCGACGTGGTAGGAATTGCCGGGCAGCACGACCAGCTCCGAATCCGGGATCTGCTGCTGCCAGGCGCGGGTCTCGTCGACGCTGCCGAGCGCGCTCTGTTCGGTCGTGACGACGAGGGTCGGACAGGCGATCTTCGGCAAATCGGCGCGGATGTCGGCGCAGGCGATTGTCGGCATGAAGCCGAGCTGGGTCGTCACGGCGGTGCGGCCCATGAACTTGCACCACCACTCGAACCCCTCGGGCGGAAACGCGCTGCCGAGCCGGTTGCCCATGTTCTGCCGCGCCCAGTATTCGACGCCGTGCTTCTCGAACATTTCGATCAGCTGCGGCACCGCGGCGGCGGCGCCGGGACGCAGCGGCGGCGGCGTGCCGACCACGGTCAGCGTTTTGACGCGCTCGGGCCGGCGGGCGGCGAAGGCGCGCGCGATCGTGCCGCCGATCTTGGCTCCGACCAGATGAAACCGGTCGATGCCGAGATGGTCCGTCAGCAATGTAAAATCCTCGATCAGCCGGTCGATCGTCCACGGATACTCGCGCGGCATCGGCGTGGAGCGGCCAAAGCCGCGCATGTCGGGCCGCACGACCCGGTACTGCCGCGCCAGATGCGGGACCCAGGCGTACCAGGCGAGACCGCTTTCGGCGTTGCCGTGCAGCATCAGCACCGTGTCGGGCCGGTGCCATGGATCGGTGAAATCGTCGATCTCGTAATGCATGTCGAGATCGGGGGATGGACGGAAAGTGGGCATGGCGTATCTCCCGAATATCATTGAGTGTGAACCATTGATTCGTGGTCCCGGCGAAGGCCGGGACCCATTTGTCCGCCAACTCGGAAGTTGAGGTGTGGGTCCCGGCCTCCGCCGGGACAGCGATTTTTCCTTATCCTCCGGTTTCCATCGGCAGGTTCGGGTCGTTCGACCATTCCGACATCGAGGCGTCGTAGAGCTTGACGTCGGGGTGGCCGAGCATGACCAGCGCCAGCGCGTCGGTGCTGGCCGCGATACCGCCGCCGCAATAGGCGATGGCATGCGGCTTGTCGAAGGCGCCGACCGCGTCGAATCTGGCGCGGATGTCGGCGGCCGGCAGAAAGGCGCCGGTCGCCGGGTCGATCAGCGTCGCGGCCGGCACGTTGACGCTTTTCGCAATGCGCCCGACGCGGCCGTAGACATTGCCGCCAGTGCCGAGGTGCTGCTCGCGGCTCAGCGCGTTGATCGTGCAGGTCGAAGGATCGCCGACCGCGCCGAGCACCGCCTCCTTGCCGACCATCAGCCTGCGATTCGCGCGTATCGTGAATCTGGCGGGCGGGCGGGTCTTCGCCGAGCCGGTCTCGATCGGGCGGCCCTCGCGCGCCCATTTCTGGAACCCGCCGTTCAAGACCGCGGCGTTGTCGAAACCGTAATGGCGCAGCATCCACCACACGCGCGCCGCCCATTGCGGCGCCGTCGTGCTGTAGAGCACGACCCGGCTGTTATCACCGACGCCGAAGCGTCCCATCGCCGCCGCGAACGCCTGCGGGCTGGGCAGCATGAAGCGCAATTTGCCGTAGCGCCCGGTATTGTCCGACAGGTCGGCCTGCAGATCGACGAACTGCGCGCCGGGAATATGGCCCTTCTCGAAATCCTCGCGGCCCGGCTTCACGGTATAGGTGATCTTCGGGTCGGGGATCAGATGCGTCGTGCTGTCGAGCACGACGAGATCGGGGTCGCCTAGGCGGGCGGCAAGCGCCTCGGTCTCGATCAGGTATTCGGGGTGGGCAAAGCCTTTTGTCGCCGTGCTCATCATAACCTCCGCCGCCCTCGCATGGTCGGCCGCTCGCGGCGGCCGCGGCTTGATGATGGCACAAAAATCGGGCGAGGGCCGCTCCGAGACGCCACCGTCCGCTATCCGCCGAAAGCCGGGATGCCGGTCTGGGCGCGGCCGAGGATCAGCGCATGGATGTCGTGCGTGCCCTCGTAGGTGTTGACGGTCTCCAGGTTCATCAGGTGGCGGATGACGTGGAACTCGTCGTGGATGCCGTTGCCGCCATGCATGTCGCGGGCGAGCCGCGCGACATCGAGCGCCTTGCCGCAATTGTTGCGCTTCAGCATCGAGATCGCCTCGGGCGGGCAGCGCTCCTCATCCTTAAGGCGGCCGAGCCGCAGACACGCATGCAGCCCCAGCGTGATCTCGGTCTGCATATCGACCAGTTTCTTCTGGATCAGCTGGTTGGCGGCCAGCGGCCGGCCAAACTGCTTCCGGTCGAGCGTGTAGTTGCGCGCGGCGTGCCAGCAGAATTCGGCGGCGCCGAGCGCGCCCCAGGCGATGCCGTAGCGCGCGTTGTTGAGGCACGAGAACGGCCCGCGCAGCCCCGAGACGCCGGGCAACCGGTTCTCCTCGGGGACGAACACGTCGTCCATGACGATCTCGCCGGTGGCCGAGGCGCGCAGACTGAATTTTCCTTCAATTTTCGGCGCCGACAGCCCCTGCATGCCCTTTTCGAGGATGAAGCCGCGGATTACCCCGTCCTCGGTCTTGCCCCAGACGACAAAGACATCGGCGATCGGCGCATTGGTGATCCACATCTTGTTGCCGCGCAGCCGCCAGCCGCCGGAGACCTTCGCCGCGCGCGTCTCCATGCTGCCCGGATCGGAGCCGTGGTTCGGCTCGGTCAGCCCGAAGCAGCCGACCCATTCGCCGGTCGCGAGTTTCGGCAGATATTTGCGACGCTGCGCCTCGGTGCCGAAATCGTAAATCGGATACATCACCAGGCTCGACTGCACGCTCATCGCCGAGCGGTAGCCGCTGTCGACCCGCTCGACCTCGCGCGCTATCAGGCCGTAGGAGACATAATTGGCGCCGGCGCAGCCGTAACCCTCGATTGTCGAGCCGAGAAACCCCAATTCGCCCATTTCGTTCATGATCTCGCGGTCGAAACGCTCCTCGCGGTTCGCCGTCAATACCCGCGGCATCAGTTTTTCCTGGCAATAGGCGCGGGCGCTGTCGCGGACGAGGCGCTCGTCCTCGGCGAGTTCGTCGTCGAACAGGAGCGGGTCGGCCCAGTCAAATTCGATGGACTTGGTGAACGCGGGCGGCTTTTCTTTTCCGGTGCTGGCCATTCTGGACCTCGAGCGGTAGCGGGTCGCGGCAAACGCGGCGGGCGCGATCGGGCGCGTCGCTATCTACAACACCGGGGCGGGGCGCGCGACAGCTTCGTCCCAGCCGAGCACGCGTCGGGAATGGGCAAAAGAAAAGGGCGCCGCGGCGCCCGTTTTCGCTCCGCTCACCGGCGCGCCTATTTCCTGGTGCTGTCGGGCGCCGAGTGACGTCCGGTGCCCCGCCCGAGCCCGATCTTCTTGGCGAAATCCGAGCGCTGCTCGGCATATTTCGGAGCAACCATCGGATAATCCGGCGGCAGACCCCATTTGGCCCGGTATTCGTCGGGGCTGAGATTGTAGGTCGAGCGCAGATGCCGCTTCAGCATCTTCAGCTTCTTGCCATCTTCGAGACAAATCAGATATTCGGGCGTCACGGACTTGC
>JBFXDF010000081.1:0-15217 GCA_050181375.1 Alphaproteobacteria bacterium | reverse complement strand
CGGTCGAGAAGCCGAGGACAATATCGGCTGACCAGGATCCACGAGGCAGTGTGATATACGGGCCGTAAAAGCAGGCGCGCGGCCGACCGGTGAAGTCGATCGGCCCCACCGCCGGCGACGGAACCGGACCGGCCGGATCCTTGCAGCTGTAGAAAAGCTCGGGCTCCCAGACCAGACGGTCTATGCCCTGCCCGGCAAAATACGCGACATACGGTTCGAGCGCTCCATTGACGATCAACCGCTCGCGCTCGCCGAGTTGCTCGAGCCATTGGCGATTGTCTTCCTCGTCCGATTTCAAATCGCTGCTGACCTGGTCCGCGATTGCGGCAAGATCGTCTGACCGGATCGAGATCCCGAAGCACTCGGCGATCGCCCCCGCGATCGCCAGGACCTCGTTTGTCGGAGCGGGCCGCAAGACCAGCGCATGTCGTTCATCTGCTATGCCGAGCATCGCGGCACAGCTGCTCGCGACGGCGCGCGTTGCGGCGGCAAACCCCTCGTTGCCGTTCTCGAGCATATTGCGAAGCGCAGTCCGCGGATCCCCGAGCGCAACCAGAAACGGTCGGCCCGCCCCTAAAATTTCCGTCTGGAGCCGAACGGATGGCTGACGCGAGCTGGCCACCAGCTTCGATGCGCCTGTCCGGATGATCGCGGCGGCCACCTCCTCCAGACTATTGACCGCTACACACTCGACCGATTCGAAACGGTGTCGGGAAATTCGGATCAGCAGCTCATCACACAATTCCGCAAAACGGCTCGGCAGGCCAATCGTAAAAAACACCATCTGACCGCACAGATTCCGTGGTTCGGATGCCTCGTTTTACGGCTACGCGCCGCCGGTGTCGAGCATAACGGGCGACTGCCGATTCAGCGCTGCGCCGCCGCTTCCCTCCTGCGCGAAAGGCTTTTCGCCCAAGCCGATAGCCTCTATATATTGCCATTTTGCGGCAACCATGCTGCCGCTAGACTGCCGTCTCGAAATCAGGGGGACAGCTTGTTCGATGTTTTTTTACGGCGAGTATTGTCGCCGTTTCGCCCTCGTATGACGATCTCGCCGGAACAGTTCATCACGTCCCTTTGTCGTGCACTTCTTCAACGTCACCCTGATCGCGAAGGACTGGCGATCTGCGTAAAACAGTTGGAAGGCGGGATGGCTCTTGACGACGCCATCAAGTTCTTTATCTCAACCAACGAATATCAAACTCGCATCCGCGCGTCAGTGCTCGAAGCAGAAGGTGTTCTGGGCGGCTTTGCGCACGGTGATGAGACGCGCGCAAAGAAGTCGCTCGCCGGCCTTGCCGTGAGAACCTCCGAGGCAAGCGATCCCAACATTCTTTTCCTGCAGACGGCCGATCCTTATCATTATTACGACATGCTGGCCGAGACGTCACGAACGGTCCGCGCCTACTGTCAAAAACACGGGTTTCGGTATGAATCCTACGCTGGAATAAAAAGAGGATTTTACAGCTGGCATGCCGCCTACAATAGAATCATTATTTTACGAGAATTGCTGGAATCGGGGTTCTCCGGGTGGGTTTTCTATCTCGATGCCGATGCATTCATCGCAAACCTGGAATTCGACCTTAGGGAATATCTGCGGGACAAATCTGGTTACGCCGGGATTTTTGTAGACCCAGGAAAGAAAGATGAATGGTACCACATGAACAACGGAATCTTTCTTATCAACATGGCCGCGAATGCCGCTCATGACCTCATTCAAAAATGGTTTGAAGAGTTCATGAAGATTTCGGACCACGAGCTCAGGCTGGCGACCGATTGGGGCTATCTGCGGCACGATCAGGATCTATTGCATGTGGTGTTTTACGATAATCAGGATTTCAGATCGTCCATTTTCTTGGAGTCACCCTATCTTCTAGGTTGGGACGGCTTCGTGCGCCAAATTACCCGTGGCGAAGCTGAGGGTTTGGCGGAGCGGAAGCGGATTATCAAGCGCTACGTGGAAGAGGTAATGGGGCCCAGCGAGAGCGCGAGTGAAATTAATGAGCTGAGTGAGCGAGACGCACGGGTGATCGTATCGACGTTATACAGGGCATTACTAGGTGCGATGCCCGATTGGGATACTGCAGATAACTACATCTTGATACTGCGCGAAGAAGGCCTGCAATATGGGTTGTCCCGGGTCGTCGAGGCGATAATCGAAACAGAACAATTCAAGACCCGTTTTGCGGCGGGATCAGAGACAACACTCGCTCTTGAGCAAGCGAAAATGGTGGGCGGGGCATTGTATCGGAGTTTGTATGAACGCGAGCCGGACTGGCACGCGTTGAACGCGATCCCGGCGCAGCTCCGCGAGCAGGGACTGGAGGCGGGGCTGCAAAACGTGATTGCCGAGATGATCCGGTGCAACGAGTTCCGCATTGGTCATGATGCGCGCCAGCGCGCCGCCGCTACACCGGAGCCGGAGCATTGCGCGGTACCCGGGCACTCGGGCGGCGGCTAGGGTTGCCTCCGCCTGCGGTCCTTGTGTAACTAAACCCACGAACACGCGGACTGCTGCTCAATGTCGGAGCACGACGAAGACCGTGTGTTGTGGCCACGGCAAGGATCCATAAGATGAGCAGCACCGGTTTCGCCTACCCGAACCTGTTCGGCAGGAAGGTGCCGCCGCCGGCGCCGCGCTGGGCGGGTAACGCCAAATACAATTTCATCGGCGGCCATAACGATCGCAGCCTGATCCCGATCGAGGGATTGATCGAGGCGACCGCGTCGGTGCTGCGCCGCGAAGGGCAGGAGCTCGCGCTCTACAGCCTGGCGCAAGGACCGCAGGGCTATCGCGGGCTGCGCCAGTTTGTCGCCGACAAGCTCGGGGGCTGGCGCGGCATCAAGGCCGGCCCCGACGACGTGCTGATCACCTCCGGGTCGGGGCAGGCGATCGACCTCGTCAACCAGGTGCTGCTCGAACCCGGCGACACGGTGATCCTCGAGGAGTTCACCTATGGCGGGTATCTGACAAAGCTGCGCCGGATCGGCGTCAACATCGTCGGCGCGCCGCTCGACGAGGACGGCATCCGCGTCGATGCGCTCGGGCAGATCCTCGCCGATCTCAGGGCCAGGGGCACGACGCCAAAATACATCTGCACCGTGCCGACGATCCAGAACCCGACCGGCAGCATCATGCCGCTCGACCGGCGGCGCCAATTCCTCGCCGTCGCGGCCGAATACGGCGTGCCGATCTTCGAGGACGAGTGCTACGCCGATCTGACCTGGGGCGGCATGAAGGCGCCGCCATCGCTCTATTCGCTCGATCCGAGCCGGGTCGTTCACATCGGCTCGTTCTCGAAGACCTTGGCGCCGGCGCTGCGGCTCGGCTATGTCGTCGCCGATTGGGGGTTCATGAGCCGCATGGTCGCGATCAAGAGCGCCGGCGACAGCGGCACCGGCGCGCTCGAACAGATGGTCGTCGCCGAGTATTTCTCGAAGCATTTCGAGGAGCATGTCAACGAGCTGAGCGCCCAGCTCAAGGACAAGCTCGACACGATGGTCGAGGCGGTCGAGCGCGAGTTCGGCACCGCGGTCGAGCCCTGGCTGCCGAAAGGCGGCATCTTTCTGTGGATGAAGCTGCCCGACGCGGTCGATGTTCGCAAGCTGGTGCAGCCGGCGCTCGACGCGGGGATCGCGTTCAACCCCGGCCCGGAATGGGCGGTTGACGGCGAGGCCTCGAAGTCGCGGCTGCGGCTGTGCTTCGGGCTGACAACAAAGGACGAGATCCGCGAGGGCGTCGCCGGTTTCGCGCGGGTCTGCTACGAAGAGTTCGGCATCCCCGAGCAGAGCGGCAATATCAGGCACCGCACCCGTCCATAGCGCGGCCCATATTCCGCTGTCCCGGCGAAAGCCGGGACCCATTGTTCAGGCTACTCGAACTCGGATGAGTGGATCCCTGCTCTCGCTTTCACCGGGAATGCGGTGACTCGACGGTGTGGAAGGGGCAAACAATGGATCGAGCCGAGACACAGGCGGGGATCGACACGGCGCTGCGCCGCGCGGTCGAGGCGCGCGAGGTGCCGGGGGTCGTCGCCATGGCCGCCGGCGAGGACGGGCCGCTTTACGAGGCCGCATTCGGGCGGCGCGACATCGACAACGGTCCGGCGATGACGCTCGATACCGTGTTTCGCATCGCCTCGATGACCAAGGCGATTACGTGCGTCGCGGCGATGCAGCTTGTCGAGGCGCGGCGGCTCGACCTCGATGCGCCGGTGCCGGATATAGGCGAGCCGGTCTTGAGCGCGCCTCAGGTGCTCGAAGGCTTCGACGCGGCCGGCAAGCCGCTGCTGCGCCCGGCCGCCCGCCCGATCACGCTGAAGCACCTGCTGACCCACACCGCCGGTTTCACCTACGATTGGATGAACCGGAACACGCGGCGTTATGCCGAGGCGACCGGCATGCCGGACGCCATCAGCGGCAAGGTCGCGGCACTGCGCCAGCCGCTCGCCTTCGACCCCGGCGAGCGCTGGGAGTACGGCGTCAACATCGACTGGGTCGGCCGCGTCGTCGAAACCGTCACCGGCCAGGCGCTCGATACCGTGCTGCGCGACCGCATCCTCGCGCCGCTCGGCATGCGCGACACCGGCTTCGCGACGACACCGGAGCAGCGGGGGCGACAGGCGCCGGTGCATCAGAAGCATCCCGACGGCTCGCTCGAACCGCAGCCGCTGCCGGAGCCGTTTGTGCCGGAATTCCGGGCCGGCGGCAGCGCGCTGCTTTCGACCGCGCGCGATTATCTCACCTTTCTCGAAATGCTGATGCATAGCGGGACGCTATACGGCGCGCGCGTTCTAAAGCCGGAAACCGTGGCGCTGATGAACCAAAACCATGTCGGCGATTTGCCGGCCGGCGTGCTGCGCAGCATCGCTCCCGAGCGCGCCCATGATCTTGACCTGTTCCCGGGCGCCCCGGTTCGCTGGGGCCTCGCCTACATGCTCAACATGCGGCCCGGACCGAACGGACGCAGCGCCGGTACAGTCAGCTGGGCCGGCATCTTCAACAGCTATTACTGGCTCGATCCGGCGCGTCGCGTCGCGGGCGTGATCATGGCCCAGATGCTGCCGTTTGCCGATCCGGCGATGCTGCGCCTCCTCGGCGGCTTCGAGCGCGGCGTCTATGCCTTGGCCGAGGCGCGTTGACGCATGGCGCTGCTGCATCTGCTGCGCCACGGTCAGCACAATCTCGGCGGCGGCGTGCTGGCCGGCCGCATGCCGGGAGTGGGACTGACCGAACGCGGCCGGGCCGAAATCGCCGCCGCTTGCGAGCGTCTCGCCGGCGACAATATTGCCGCCCTCTACGCCAGCCCGTTGCAGCGCACCCGCGAGAGCGCCGAAATCGTCTCCGAGCGGCTCCGTTTGCCGGTCGAATTCCGCGACGACCTGATCGAGCTCGATTTCGGCGAGTGGACCGGCACGACGTTCAACGCGATCCGCGCCGACCCGCGTTGGCGGCCGTGGAACCAGCAGCGCAGCCTGGCGAGAATCCCGGGCGGCGAGACGATGCGGGCGGTGCAGCATCGCGCCGTCGAGGCGGTCCTCGACATCGCCGAGCGTCATCGCGACGCGGCGTCGGTGGTCGTCAGCCACGGCGACGTGATCCGCTCGGCCCTCGTCTTTGCGCTCGGCATGCCGCTCGATTTCTACGGCCGCATCGAGGTCGCGCAAGGCTCGCTGAGCACGATCCGTATCGACGACGGCGGTATCCGCGTCGTCTCGATCAACGAGCGGCCGTTGCTCTCATAATCGCCTCAGCGCAGATGCGCCTCGCGCCGCCGGTATAGATCGTCGTCGGCGTAGCCCATCGCCTCCGGACGGCCCCGCCCGAGCATCACCTGCATGTAGACCGGCTCCAGCCCGTCGTTCTGAAAACCGTGGATGACCCCGGGCGGGCAGGAAATGCACTCCCATTCGCCGAGCGTGCGGTCGATGCGGCGGCCGTTCTCGTCCTGCAGAAACACGGTCAGATGGCCCCGCAGGACGAAAAACACCTCCTCGACCTCGTGCGTGTGCGCGGCGTTGCCCTGGCTCGGCGGCACGTACATGATGCTGAGCGTAAAGCCGCGCGCCGGGATCGTGTTCGGGTCGTCGTGCTTGCCGGAGCCGCCGGCGCCGATAAAGCGGTGCTGCGCCCGGCGATAACCGTCGATCCTGGCGTCCTCGAACGCGTTCCAGTCGGCCTTCTTGTCGCGAAACCGGCCGATATGGCGATCGGCGATCTCCTCCAGGGACAGGCCGGCGATTTCCGGCGGCATCTTGTGCCGGGCGATGCTCATCGTTCGTCTCCTCGACGCGTCGCCGCGATCGAGCGATGCAAACGCGGATGGGTCGCGGCTGTCAACCGCGCCCGAAAGCCATATAATGCGGATTATCGGGCTTTCTGATCTGCCCCAGCCTGCTGCATCGATGGGGAGAACCACGATGTCATCCAACGGTCACCGCTACAATGTCGGCGGCATCCTGCTCGACCGGCCGTTCAAGATCCGCCGGCTCGGACATTTCGGGTTCAATGTCGCCGACATCGAGAAGGCGCGCCATTTCTACGGCGACCTTCTCGGCTTCACGGTTTCCGACATCGCCGATTTCTCCGGCGCGCCATGGTTTCCGAAAGACGCCGGTCTCGGCGACCGCCACGGCTATTTCATGCGCTACGGCACCGACCATCACGCGATGGTGCTGTTCTCGAAGCCGGTGATGGATCGCCGCGCCGACCGTCAGTTCGCGCCCGAGGTCACGATCAACCAGATCACCTGGCAATGCGGCAGCCTGCGCGAGATCGTCGAGGCCCACGGCTATTTCGAGGAACAGCAGGTGCGCATCCAGCGCGTCGGGCGCGACATGCCCGGCAGCAACTGGCACACCTATGTCTACGACCCGGACGGCCATACCAACGAACTCTATTACGGCATCGAGCAGGTTGGTTGGAACCAGGAATCGAAGCCGCGCGCGATGTATTATCGCGGCTTCCGCGAAAAGCCGGAACTGCCGCAGATGTCCGAGGCCGCCGAGATCGCCGAGGCGCGGGAAAAAGGCATCGACATCTTCTCTGGCCACCGCCCGGCTTTGCCGAACGGCGGCAAGACCTATGATGTCGACGGCGTGCTGCTGCCGCGCCCGTTCAAGATCACGAAGATCGGGCCGGTGCGGCTGTTCGTCGAGGATGTCGACCGCGCCGAGGCCTTTTACACCCGCCACCTCGGGCTGACGAAAAGCGAGGAGAGTTTCTACCGCGGCGCGCGCTGCGTCTTTCTCCGCACCGGCGCCGAGCACCACAGTCTCGCGCTATACCCGATGGAATTGCGCGGCACCCTCGGCCTCAGCCCGCACACGACCTGCCTGTCGTTCGGCGTCGAGCTGGCGAACTACGCGCAATTGCGCGCTTCGGTCGATTTCCTCAAGGCGGAGGGCTGCACGCTGATCGACCTGCCGCCAGAACTCTATCCCGGCATCGACTACGCGGCCTTCGCGCGCGATCCGGACGGGCACTGCATCCAGCTTTATTATTACATGGAGCAGATCGGCTGGGACGGCCGCGTCCGCGCCACGGCGGAGCGCCGCAAGGTAACTCGCGAGTGGCCCGACGCACTGGAGCCGCTCGGCGACAGCTACGTCGACCAGATCTTTCAAGGCCCGTTCGGCTGACCACGAGCGGCGCGAGATTGCTTCGTCTCGCTCGCAATGACACGGAATGCGTCATTGCGAGGAGCGCAGCGACGAAGCAATCTCGTCCGAGCCTCGAATGACGGATAAACCAGCAGAGCACCCATGAACCTGTTCGACCTCACCGGGAAGGTGGCGATCGTCACCGGCTCGTCGCGCGGCATCGGTCGCGCGATCGCCGAAGCCTTCGCCGAGGCCGGCGCCAGGGTCGTCATCTCGTCGCGCAACCAGGGCCCTTGCGACGAGGTCGCGGCGGCGATCCGCGGCAAGGGCGGCGAGGCAATCGCGATCACCGCGCGCATTTCCGACAAGGCGCAGCTCGAAAACCTCGTCGCGCAAACCCGCGAGCAGTGGGGCGGGATCGACATCCTCGTCTGCAACGCCGCGATCAACCCGCATTACGGCCCGCTCGAAGACCTGACCGACCAGGTGTTCGAGCGGATGATGACCAACAACGTCCTGAGCAATCTGTGGCTCGCGAAGCTCGTCGCGCCCGACATGAAGGCGAAGCGCGAGGGGTCGATCATCTTTATCAGCTCGACCGGCGGCCTCAAATCGTCGCGGGTGATCGCGATGTACGGCGTGACAAAATCGGCCGACATCGCGCTCTGCCGCAGCCTCGCCGCGGAGTGGGGTCCGCACAACATCCGGGTCAACTGCATCGCGCCGGGGCTGATCGTCACCGAGTTCGCGCGGGCGCTCTACGAGGACCCGGAACGCCGCGCCCGACGCGAGGCGCAAACGGTCCTCGGCCGCCTCGGGCAGCCGGAGGAGATCGCCGGGGCCGCGCTGCTCTTGGCCTCCCGCGCCGGCTCCTACATCACCGGCCACACGCTGGTGATCGACGGCGGCACGATGGTGGTGTGATTACTGCTGCGCCGCGGCTTGACGGCGGGGAGCGCGGACCAGCAGCAACAGCGGCAGCGAGCCGAGAATTACGAGCAGCATCAGCGCGAAAGCGTCGATATAGCCGATCATCGCCGCCTGCCGGGTGACCTCGTGGTTGAGCGCCGCGATCCCCGAAGGGTCGGTCAGGCTGAACGGTTGCGGCAACAGCGGCGGTTGCGCCAGCGGGTTGTCCGGCCGCAGCCATTCCGTCAGGCGCGAGTGGACGATTTGCGTGTTCTGCGTCAGCTGCGCTTCGAGAATGGCGATGCCGATGCTGCCGCCGAGCATGCGCATCAGGGCGCGCAGCGCGGTCCCCTGCGTCAGGATGTGATGCGGCAAGCCCGAGAGCGCGAGCAGGTTGAGCGGCACGAAGGTGCAGCCGAGCCCGAAACCCTGCGCGAAGCCGGCGAACAGGATCGGCCCCGACCCCATTTGCAGCGACCAGCCGGTCATCTGCCACAACGAGGCCGCGGTCAGCAGGAACCCGACCGAGATGAAGATGCGATTGTCGACGCGGTTGATCAGGCGCGCGACGAGAAACATCGCCAGCATCGTGCCGAACCCGCGTGGCGCCATCATCCACCCGGCGTCGAATACCGGGTAATTCAACAGCACCTGCATCATCGATGGCAGCAGCGCCAGGCTGCCGCTGAGGATCATGCCGACCCCGAACATCAGGGCGCTGCCGGCGAGGAAATTCGGGCTTTTCAGCAGTTCCTTGTTCAAGAAGGAGCGCTCGCCCGCGGTGATCGTATGGATTGTCAACAGATAGAAGCACAGCGCCGCGATCGTCGCCTCGATCCAGATCTCGGTTGACGCGAACCAATCCTTGAGCTGGCCGCGGTCGAGCATCAATTGCAGCGATCCGACCCCGATGCTCAGCATCGCGAATCCGAACCCGTCAAACCCGTCCCGGCGCAGCCCCGGCGACTGGCGGACAAAGGCGAAAATCCCGAGCGCGCACAGCACGCCGACCGGAAGATTGATGTAAAAGCACCAGCGCCAATCGAAATTCTCGGTCAGCCACCCGCCCAAGGTCGGACCGATGATCGGCCCCATCATCGCGCCGGTGCTGAAGATCGCCATCGCCTGCCCGTGCTTTTCGCGCGGGTAGATCGTGAACAGCGTGGCCTGGCCCAGCGGCACCAGACCGGCGCTGCAAATGCCCTGCAACATGCGGTACAGCACCAGCTGATTGAGACTGGTGGCGGCGCCGCATAGTGCCGAGGCGATCGTGAAGCCGATCACCGATGCGAGAAAGATCGGCCGCACCCCAAAGCGCCCGGCGAGCCACCCCGCCAACGGCATCATGATCGCCGATGAGACGATGTAGGACGTCAGGACCCACGAGATCTGATCCTGCGCCGCCGACATGCTGCCTTGGATATGCGGCAGGGAGACATTGACGATCGTCGTATCGAGCCCCTGCATGATGCAGGCGCAGATGATCGTCGCGGTAATCAAACCGCGGTTTGGGACTATTCCGGCGGCCTCTGACTTCAAGGTCTGGCGTGACGATCTGTTTGGCGGCGTGTCGCGGCAACCGCCGTTATACCGCAAGCCGGTACGACCGTTACGGTCCGGCGATCCGGCCGGGGCGGATCGACGCGGCCGCACCCCGCGGACCGATGCGGGCGCCGACAGGCCCGGTCCTTCAAATGCGCTCGTTTCGTCATGAGCCTCATTCGGGTCCTGGGAGAAGCGCGCCAGCCGAACGACCGAGTGCAGCGGCCACGCAATTGCGCGCAGTTTTACAGATGCCTTGTTTTATCGGCAAATGTCGCCGGAAATGCTTAACCATAGCTTGGAGATTTCAGAGCCACGCCGTCCCGATGGAGGAAACATGCTCCGCTTCTGCGCCAATCTGGGGTTTCTCTTTCCCGAGCTGCCCTTTCTCGACCGCTTCGCGGCGGCGGCGAAGGCCGGCTTTGCCGGCGTCGAGTACGCCTCGCCTTACGAGCACGCGGCGGCCGAGCTTCGCTCGCGCCTCCGCGACAACGGGCTCGCTCAGGTGCTGATCAACAGCCCGGCCGGCGACCGTGCCGCCGGCGAGCGCGGTTTTGCCTGCCTGCCCGGCCGCGAGACCCTGTTCCGCGACAGCGTCATGCAGGCGCTCGATCGCGCCGCGGCGCTCGATTGCCGGCTCGTGCATGTGATGGGCGGAGTGCCGCCGGCCGGTCTTCCCTATGACACGGCGCTGGCGCTGTATGCCACGAACCTCGCCTGGGCCGCCGAGCGCGCCGTCGCGGCCGGGATCAAACTCGTCATCGAACCGCTCAACCCGCGCGACGCGCCCGGCTACCTGCTGCGCACGCAGGAACAGGGGGCCGCGATCGTCGCGGCGATCGGGCGCGACCGGCTGGGGCTGCAATTCGACCTGTATCACTGCCAGACGGCGCAGGGCGACGTAACCACCCGGCTCGCGGCGCTGATGCCGGTCATCGACCATATGCAGCTCGCCGACGTGCCGGGCCGCCATGAGCCGGGCACCGGCGAGATCGGCTGGGAATACGTCTTCCGCCGCATCGACGAACTCGGTTACACCGGCTGGATCGGCTGCGAATACGCGCCGCTCGGCGACACGGTCGAGGGTCTCGCCTGGCGCCGCCGCTACGGGGTTTAGCGGCGCCGGGCATCGTCGGCGAGATTGCGTCGTTAGTGGCGCCACCAAAGCACTCCCGACCGATCGAATATCACGCTGCTGGCGGCTTCCTGCGCCCTACCGCGGCAGCCAGCCGTAGAACCGCCATCCGGGTCCGCCCCAATTCGGCGCCCAGGCCGAGTACGGGTTTCCTGCCGGCGCAAGCGTGACGTCCGGGAAAAGCGGGTGCGTCCGGCAGGCCCAGGCGGCGCCGGTCCAAAAGCATTCCGGCGGGATCGGCTGGACTGCCGCCGCCCCGGCGAGCAGCACCGCGCCCGTCAGACCGTTTCGCACCGATTTCATGCCCGCCTCCTATCTGCTTCGGTCAGGTTGGGAGCATTCGCGCCCGCAAAAAACACCCGGCCGGACCGGGCCCGGCTTTGGTATAGAATGCGCCGACAGACCCTGTCCGGGAGAGGATTATGCAACTGGGCGCGCTGCTGCCGCTCGGCGATATCGGCGGCGATCCAGGTGTCGTGCGCGAATATGCGCAGGCCGCCGAGGTAATCGGATACGACTTCATCGAGACCGCGGACCACGTGCTTGGCGTCAACGCGGCGAGCCGTCCCGGCTGGGACCGTAACACCAACGACGATCTGTTCCACGACCCTTTCGTGCTGTTCGGCTATCTCGCCGGCTGCACCGGCAAGCTCGGCTTCGCGACCGGCGTTCTGATCCTGCCGCAGCGCCAGACGGCGCTGGTCGCCAAGCAGGCGGCCTGCCTCGACGTGCTGTGCGGCGGTCGGTTCCGGCTCGGGATCGGGGTCGGTTGGAACGAGGTGGAGTTCGTCGCGCTCAATGAGGATTTTCGCAACCGCGGCCGCCGCTCCGAGGAGCAGGTGCGGGTTATGCAGGCGCTGTGGGCCAAGCCGCATGTCGATTTCAACGGCCGCTGGCACACGATCGAGGATGCCGGTATCAACCCGCGCCCGGCCTCGGGCAAGGTGCCGGTGTGGTTCGGCGGCCATCACGAACGCACGCTCGAACGCATCGCCAGGATCGGCGACGGCTGGATGCCGAATGCATACCCGCCGGGTCGCGAGGCCGAGGAGGTGCTCGCCAGATTGCGGTCGCTGACCGAGCAGGCCGGGCGCGACCCGGCGCAAATCGGGATCGAGGTCTGGGTGTCGATGGGTTCCGGCGGCGAAGCCGATTGGGCCGAGGAAGCGCGCTTCTGGAAACGCCAAGGCGCGACGCATCTCTGCCTGACGACAACGTTCAACCGCCGCCACCATCGGCGCATTGACGGACGCAGCCTCGCCGACCACCTCGCCGCGCTGCGGCGCTACCACGCGGCGGTAGCCGGCGCGCTCTAAACACCTATTGCAGCACGCCGCAGGCGATCCGGGCGCCGCCGCCGCCGAGCGGTTGCGGCTGATCGCTGTAATTGTCGCCGCCCTCATGGATCATGACCGCCTTGCCGCGCAACACGCTCACATCCTTGATCCGCGGCGCGGTGAGGGTGACGGAAGCGGTGCCGTCGGCGGCAACTTGCAGCACCGGCAGATCGCCAAGATGCCCCTGGCCTTCCGGGCCGGCGTGCTTGTCGGTGTGCTGCGGATCGAAATGCCCGCCGGCCGCCCCCGCTGGGGTCGCGTGGCCGTTTGCCGCCGCCGCATCGCAGGAGCCGTGTTCATGAATATGAAAACCGTGCGGCCCCGGCGGCAGACCCTTGAGGTCGGTCTTGATCACCGCGCCCCGTGTGCCGTCGGCAATCGTCACCGTGCCGACCGCCTCGCCGGGACCGGACGGCGTGGCCAAGCGCATATCGGCGCGCAGCTCGGCCGACGTCGCCGCTCCGGCGCCGGCGATCCAGGCCAGCGCCAATATCCCCAACGTCCAGACCCGCATCGCTATCTCCAGAATGGCCAAAAGGCATGGCGCGAAGCTATGCGGGCCGGGCCGGGTTCCGTCAACCGCAAGACAAGTTTCGCCCCTGGCGAACCCTTTTGCGGCGAACGTTGTTGACCTCGACAGCAAGCGGAAACAGGGAGCACGCGATGAGCGACGATACCGCCGGTTTGGCGCCGACTTCAGAGGCGACGACCGGGGAAACCGAGCCCGAGGTCATCGCCGGTATCGCGTCGGGCGATCTGCATCCCGACCAGAACCTGTCGATCCGGGTCGATCGGCAGCGGGGATGGGGCCGCATGCTGCTGTTCCTGGCGGGCGGGATCGGCGCCGGCTTCGCCATCGCCGTGCTGACGCGCCGCAAGGGCTGACGGCGCTTCGCCATCGGCGGAAACTGCGCGGATTTCCGTCCGTACGCCGCCCTTTTCGGCTGGTTCGAATAACGGCGCCGGCGTAACATCGCCCGCAAGAGCGCCACGACGCGGCCGTGCGTGAACGAGGCGCTCTCCCGGGAGGGCGCCGTGAAATTCCTGACCGACCGACAAATCCGTGCCTTGCTTCCGGCCGAAACCTCGTCGTTTGCGTCGCCCGTCCCGACCCAGATCGTGTCGAGCGACGAGTACCTTCCGGTGCCGCAGACCCGAAGGCAGCGCGAGGTCGAGGCGCGGCTGAAGGACATGGCCGATGCTCTCGCGAAGCGGCAGGGGTTGTCGCGGCGACGCTTCTTCCAGTCGGCGGCCGGTATGGCGGCCTCGTTCGTCGCGATGAACCAGGTTTTCGGAAACCTGTTCGACGCCAGCGCCGCCGAGGCCGCGACGCCGGACATGGCCGACGCGCGCGCCCAGGCGCTGTCCGGTCAGCTCGTCGTCGACGGTCACACGCATTTCCTGCGCGACGACACCCGGCTGACGGGTTTTGTCAAGCAGCGCGAGGCGGTCGGCAAATCCGGCTGGAACAAGGCGCTCGCCGACAAGGAACAAACCATCGAAGACCTCAAGTACGACAATTATCTCAAAGAGATATACATGGACAGCGACACCAAGGTGGCGCTGCTGACGAATTCGCCGTCGGAGGTTCCCGAGGACTGGTTCATCCCGCAAGAGCAGGTCTTCGCGGCGCGCGAGCGGGTCAACGGCGCGGCCGGTTCGCGGCGCATGCTGGCGCATTTCACGATCACGCCGGGCTGGCCGGGGTGGCTCGACCAGATCGACGAGGCGATCGAGCGGTTCAAGCCCGATTCGTGGAAGGGCTATACGGTCGGCGACAACACGCACAAGGAACTGGCGCATCATCCGTTCCGGCTCGATGACGAAAAGCTGATGTACCCCTTCTACGAGAAGGCGGTGAAATCGGGCATCAAGAATGTCTGCATCCATAAGGGGCTGTTCGCGCCGGCGACAGAGGAGAAATACCCGAACCTGCGGCCCTATGCCGATGTCAACGATGTCGGAAAGGCCGCCAAGGATTGGCCCCAGCTCAATTTCCTGATCTACCACTCGGCCTATCGCTGGGTCGGCGGCAACCCGGCCGACGGCATGGCCGAATTCGACCGCACCGGCCGCAGCTCGTGGACCAGCGATCTCGCGGAAATCCCGGAGAAATACGGCGTCACCAATGTCTATGGCGATCTCGGCCAGCTCTTCGCGTGGACCGCCGTGGCCGAACCGCGCCTCGCGGCGGCGCTGATGGGCATGCTCGTCAAGGGGCTCGGCGTCGAGCGCGTGGTGTGGGGCACCGACGCCTTATGGACCGGCGCGCCGCAATGGCAGATCGAGGGGCTGCGCCGCCTCGAAATCCCCGAGGACATGCAAAAGACATACGGCTTCGCGCCGCTCGGCCCCGCCGACGGGCCGGTAAAAAGCGCGATCCTCGGCGGCAACTCGGCGCGGCTTTACGGGCTGCAAAAGCAGGCGGATTTGACCGGCCACGATCGCTTCGCGGCGCTCAAGGCCGATTATGTCGCGAATGGTCCCGGGCGCAGCAACCTGCGCTATGGCTACGTCGCAAGCCCGGTGTAGCCGGCGCATACTTCCCGAGCCGATCCTCGTCAAATCGGTCCCGGCCGGACTTGATCCGGCCACTCATGTCACCAACCGGACAAAGAACCTCGTCCTTCGGCCGCTTGACCTCTGTCGCGCCCGCGTCCCATCCTGCGGTCAATCTCCAAGATTTACAGAAC
>JBFXDF010000080.1:0-15373 GCA_050181375.1 Alphaproteobacteria bacterium | reverse complement strand
AAAAACGAGACCTTCATCGCCATGTCCTCCCGGCGCCGTATACGCCGCTCCGGCTGCCCGCCGCAGCCTAGCACTCACGACCGCTGCTGACGAGGCGGGATCGGGGCGTCCGGCGCTGCTCCGGTTTGAGTTGCGGGGCGCGAGCGCCTGTTTTTTTCCCTGTTCCGGCGGCGGTTTGCTGTTTCTGCAGCGAATCTGCAGCTAACTGCCGACGAACGCCTTGTGCTACAACGGTTTAGCGGCGGTGGCACGCAAATTCTGCAGCAAAGGAACACCAAACGCCCCGCCCGCGATGCCTCCCATTCATGTCACCGCTTATTAATACTCCCGCAATGTGGCGAATTTTGCGTCGTCGTCCGGCGGATCGCGCGGTTGTCCGGTTCCGGGCGGAAATCGGGTTCGGAAGGCGCGGACGGGCGGATCGCGCATGACGGGCGGTGCAAATCCAAACCGGGCAGTGTCCGCATTCGGCGCCGTCGGTGATTGCAGGCGCGTCCGCGAAGTACTGCTATACTCGCGCCGGGCGATTCAAGCCCCCCGAGGAGACCCCGCCATGCCGATCAACGCGCTGCATCATGTCACCGTGAAGACCGACGATCTCGACGCGACCCGCGACTTCTATCAGGAAATTCTGGGCCTCGAGGCCGGGTTCCGGCCGGACCTCGACTTCCCGGGCTACTGGCTCTATTGCGGCCCGGTCCCGGTCGTCCACCTCGTGCCGCGCGAGAACGCGATCGGCGGCGGGCCGTCGCACGACACCGGCCCATTCGACCATTTCGCGTTCCTGGCCTCGGACTTTGACGGCGTCAAGGCCAGGCTGGAGCAGAAGAAAGTCAAGTATCGCGAGAACCACATCGCGACGCCGCCGATCGACCAGCTGTTTTTTCCGGACAACAACAACGTGATGGTCGAGCTTAATTTTCCGCGCGGCTAGCTCTCTCCCGTCGCAAGAGTTTCAAAAGCAAGCGAAGCCGGGCATGGCGGGCGACGACGAAACCGCGCTTTATGGACCGGTCAAACGCTTCCTCGAGGCGCGCGGCTACGCGGTCAAGGGCGAGGTGTGCGGCTGCGACCTCGTCGCCCGTCATATCGACGACCCGGAGGACGAGCCGCCGATCATCGTCGAGCTGAAGCTGCGCTTCACGCTGGCGCTGCTGCTCCAGGGCGTCGACCGGCTCGCGATCAGCGAGCGCGTTTACGTCGCGGTGCCGCGCCCGGCGCGCAACGCGCGCGGTTTGTCCCCCGAGGCCCCGGCAATCCGCCGCCTGTGCCGCCGTGTCGGCCTCGGGCTGATCGTGGTCGGATTCGACCGGGGCCGCGACAGCGTCTCGGTGGTCGAGGAGCCGGTCCCGTATCGTCCGCGCGTGGCGCGGCATCGCCGACAACGGCTGCGAGCCGAGTTCGACCGGCGCGCCGGTGACCCGAATGTCGGCGGATCGAGACGCCGCCCGATCGTCACCGCCTACCGCCAGGACGCGCTGCGGCTTGTCCGCGTGCTCGCCGAAAGCAGCCCGATGCCGCTCGCCAAACTGCGCGACGCGAGCGGCGTCGCGTACGCCGCCCGCATTGCGCAAAGCAATGTCTATGGCTGGTTTGTCCGACAGGGACGCGGCGTTTACGGTCTTTCGGGAAGCGGACACGAGGCGCTGCGGATTTTCGCCGACGCGGCGGCGGCACTCGCCGGCCCCGCCCTGCCCGAACGCGCCGCGGCCTGATGCGGCCGCCCCTCGACGACGCCGAGCTGCGCCGCCTGATTGCCGAGTATTTCGGCGCCGGTGCGCGGCTGCGCATCCTGCGCCCGGCGCCGGCGTTCGGCGCCTCGGTATTCGTCATCGATTTCGACCGCGGACCGCGCCATTACCGCACGCTGGGATCGTTCGGCCCGTCATTCGGCGCCGCCGACGAGGACGCGCCGCAATTGACCGAGCAGTCCAGCATGGACCTGCTTTATCCGGCGCATCTCGTATTTCACTACGAGCGGCTGATGTCGCTTGCCTTCGCGCTGTGCGAACGGCCGGTCTCGGCGCTGCTGCTCGGGGTCGGCGGCGCCGCGATGTGGCGCTTTATGCGGGCCTATGTGTCGGAATGCGCGCCGACCCTGGTCGATGCCGACCCGGCCGTGATGTCGATCGCGAAACGGTGGTTCTATCTGAGCCAGCCCGTCGTCATCGAAAGCGCGCAGCGCTTTCTTGCCGGCAACGACCGGCAATTCGACGTCGTGCTGGTCGATCTCTACGACTCGCGCGGCCCCGCCCCGTTCGACGAGGAGTTCTGGGGCCGCTGTATCGACGCGCTTGCTCCCGGCGGATGCATGGCGACGAATTGGGCCGATTTCGCGACCAACCGGGGGGTGCGGCCGATGGCCGAGGCGCAGACCGCGGTCGCGCGCAGCCGCGGTCTCGACACCTATTACGTCACGCGGCACGGGTTCCGCGACAATCTGGTCCAGTACCTGCCGACCGGCCCCGAGCGCGACCCGCAGGCCATCACCGGAGCGCTCGAACGCTTCGCGCGCGGGCGACGATTGCCCGATCGCGGCCGCGGCATCCTCGACCACTGCCTGGTTTCGACCGGCTTCCCGATCGAGATCTGAGCGGGGGCGGCCGGTACTACCGCAATCCGCGCGCGTTGCGATCCGCTGTCGCCCTCCACTGGCGCCCGCCAATCCACTGGCGCCCGCCAATCCATTGGCGCAAACCCCGTGCCGCGTGCAACTCTGTCGCGGCGATTTGCCGGGTGGTTTCGAATTTCCCGTTTGCCTACCTATCGCGCATGACTGAACTCGCCCTGAAACACGGGCTCGCATTCTCGGATCTGTACGAGCGCGAGGGCCTCATTCGCCTCGACCGCGCGTTTGTCGCGCATCTCGCCGCCGGCGATGCGGCATTGCACGATCGCCTGATGGCGGCGCGCGCCGACCCCGATTCGCTCGACCGCAAGGCGGAATCCGATCTGCTGGTCGATCTCGCCCCTGAAGTCGAGGATTTCATCGGCGAGCTGTTCGGCATCGCGCCCGAAATCCGCGACTTGCAGGCCCGCCACAACGAACTGGCGCCGCTCTATACGGTGAAGCGCCTGTTTGTGCAGCGCCGCGCGGTCAAGGAGATCAAGGAAGCCGATGCCGCGCATTTGAACGGCGTGCGGCTCGGCGATGAGCTCGCGACGTTGATCGGCGGCCCGTCCGCCGACAGCCCGGGGGCCGATCTTGCGACGCGCGCCGGTGCGATCGCGTGGGAATTGCGCTACGCCAACGCGGTCGCGCGCTGGCTCGATGACGAGGCCGCGCACAAATTGCCGTTGCGCGCCGCGCTCGAATACGCGGCGTGGGCGACGCTGACCCCGGCCGGACGCGCGCGGCACAAGCGCGGCCTGTTGTTCCGCGTGCCGCACCGGCTCGACATGCACCACCTTGTGCCCGCCGCGACCGTGACGCGGCACGGCGTCACGATGCTGCGCCTGGCGGAGGAGGAGTGGCGGGCGCGCGACGGGTTCGCGCTGACCGATCCCGGCACCGATCTCGCCGGCGCGCTCGACCAGGCGAATTACTGCATCTGGTGCCACAACCAGCAGAAGGACAGCTGCCGTTCGGGTCTGCGCGAAAAGGACGGCGGCTTTCGCAAGAGCGTGTTCGGGGTGACGCTGGCCGGCTGCCCGCTCGACGAGAAAATCTCGGAGATGAACATCCTCCAGGCGCGCGGCAACACGGTCGGCGCGCTGGCGGTCGTCGCCGTCGACAACCCGTTCTGCGCGGCGACCGGGCACCGCATCTGCAACGACTGCATGAAATCCTGCATCTATCAGCGGCAGGAGCCGGTCGATATCCCGCAGATCGAGACGCGCACCTTGAAGGACGTGCTGGCGCTGCCCTGGGGCTTCGAGATTTACGGCCTCCTGACCCGGTGGAACCCGCTCGATCTGCGCCGGCCGCTGCCCAAGCCGGAAACCGGCTACAAGGTGCTGGTCGTCGGGCTTGGGCCGGCCGGGTTCAACCTGGCGCACCACCTGATCAATGACGGCCACTTTGTCGCCGCGATCGATGGCCTGAAGATCGAGCCGCTGCCGCCGGATGTTTCCGGCGTGTCCGCGGCCGGCGAACGCGTCCCGTTCGCGCCGGTGCGCGATATCGCGAGCCTCTACGAGCGGCTCGACGAGCGCACGATGGCCGGGTTCGGCGGGGTCGCCGAGTACGGCATCACGGTGCGGTGGGACAAGAATTTCCTGAAGGTGATCCGCCTCCTGCTCGAACGCCGGGCGCAATTCGCGATGTATGGCGGGGTGCGCTTCGGCGGCACCGTGACGATCGACGGCGCCTTTGCTCTCGGCTTTGACCATGTCGCGCTGTGCGCCGGCGCCGGACGGCCGACCGTGATCCCGATGAAGAACGGCCTCGCCCCCGGCGTCAGGCAGGCGTCCGATTTCCTGATGGCGTTGCAGCTGACCGGCGCGGCCAAAACCGACAGCATCGCCAATCTGACCGTGCGGCTGCCGGTCGTCGTGATCGGCGGCGGGCTGACCGCGATCGACACTGCGACCGAGGCGCTGGCCTATTACGCGGTGCAGGTCGAGAAATTCCTCACGCGCTACGAGACCCTCGTCGCCGAGCGCGGCGCCGAGGCGGTGCGCGCCCAGTGGACCGGCCCCGAGCGCGACATCGCCGAGGAATTCATCATGCATGCCCGCGCGTTGCGTGCCGAGCGCGAGGCCGCCGCTCGCGAGAGCCGCGCGCCGTATTTCGCGAAACTGATCGATTCGTGGGGCGGGGTGACGATCGCCTATCGCCGCCGGCTGATCGACGCGCCGAGCTACACGCTCAACCACGAGGAAGTGGCGAAAGCGATGGAGGAAGGCATCCGCTTTGCCGAGATGCTGACCCCGGTCGAGGTCGAGGTCGATGTATTCGGGCACGCCGCCGCGCTCAAGATGACGCGGCACGCGCCCGCGGAAGTCGGCGGCCATCGCCCGCAACCCGACCAGCATGCCGGCGAGGAGATCGTCTTGCCGGCGCGCACGATCCTGGTCGCGGCCGGCACGCAGCCGAATACCGTGCTGGCGCGCGAGGAGCCGGAACACGTGGCGCTCGACGGAAGGCATTTCCGCGCGCTCGACGAGAATGGCCGTCCGGCCGAGCCGGAGCGCGTCGCCAAGCCCGACGAGGTGCGGGTGCTGACCAGCGTGATGCCGGACGGGCGCGCGGTCAGCTTCTGGGGCGATCTGCATCCGAGCTTTGCCGGCAATGTCGTCAAGGCGATGGGCGGCGCGAAGCAGGGCTACCCGGTCGTCAGCCGCATGCTCGCGCGGCACCCCCCTGCCCTGCCCGACCCCGTCGCGCTCAAGGCGCGGCTCGACCACGAGCTGCGCGCCCGCGTCCACAAGGTCGAGCGGCTGACGCCGACGATCATCGAAATCGTCGTCGAGGCGCCGATGGCGGCACGCGCCTTCCGGCCGGGCCAGTTCTATCGGTTGCAAAACTACGAGACGCTGGCGCCGCGGGTGGACGGCACGACCCTGGCGATGGAAGGGCTGGCGCTGACCGGCGCCTGGGTCGATCGCGAGCGCGGCCTGTTATCGACGATCGTCTTGGAAATGGGCGGCTCGTCCGATATCTGCGCCTTGCTGAAACCCGGCGAGCCGGTCGTGCTGATGGGTCCGACCGGGACGCCGACCGAAACCCCGGCGGGCGAGACCGTGCTGCTGGTCGGCGGCGGTCTCGGCAACGCGGTGCTGTTCTCGATCGGCGCAGCGCTGCGGGCGGCCGGCTCGCGCGTCCTCTATTTCGCCGGCTACAAAAAGGTCGTCGACCGCTACAAGATCGCCGATATCGAGCGCGCCGCCGACACGGTCGTGTGGTGCTGCGACGAGGCGCCGGGGTTCGCGCCGGGCCGGCCGCGGGACCTCGCCTTTGTCGGCAACATCGTCGCGGCGATCGAGGCCTATGGCGAGGGAACGCTCGGGCCGGTCGATATTCCGCTGCACGAGGTCGATCGCATTATCGCGATCGGCTCGGACGGCATGATGAACGCGGTCGCCGAGGCGCGCCGCGCCGCATTGAAGCGCTATTTCCGCCCGGACCATCGCGCGATCGCGTCGATCAACTCGCCGATGCAGTGCATGATGAAGGAAATCTGCGCGCAGTGCCTGCAACGCCAATACGACCCGGCAAGCGGCACCGAGACGGTGGTGTTCTCGTGCTTCAACCAGGACCAGGACATGGACCGCGTCGATTTCCCGGCATTGCGCCGGCGCCTGTCGCAGAACGGCGCACAGGAAAAATTGACGAAGTTGTGGATCGACCGCTGCCTGAAGCGCTTGGGGCAACGCGAGGTCGCCGCGGCGGCGGAGTAGCCTGGGAGGCAATGCCATGCGGACCCGGCATTGCGTCGGATGACGCTCGATGAATTTCTCTGCTGGGATGACGGCACCGATACGCGCTACGAGCTGATCGGCGGCTTTCCGGTGGCAATGGCGCCGCCAGCCCCGGCACATGGGGCCATCGCGGCCCGGATCGTCGCGCGCCTGGAGGAAGCGCTGCGCCGGCGCAGACCCTGCCGTGCCCTGATCGAGGCCGGCATCCTGCATCCGGACCGCGCGGATACGTTCCTTGTCGCCGATATCGCGGTGACCTGCGAGCCTTATGCACCCGGCGATCAATCGGTCGGGGAGCCGCTTCTGTTGGTCGAGGTCTTGTCGCCGGGCACCGAGCGGCATGACCGCCGGATCAAGCTTCCCGCCTACCGGCGCATCGGGTCGCTCCAGGAGATCGTCCTGATCGACAGAGATATGTCCTTTGCCGAACTCTATCGCAGGCAAGGGGATCTCTGGACCGTTCAGTCCATCCAAGGCATCGAGGCCCTGCTGCCGCTCGCCTCGATCGGCATCGACATCGCGATGGCCGAGCTTTACGAGGGGATCGCGTCGGACAGCGCCGCCGGCGCCGGTTGCTGAGCCGACGCGGCTGCGGCCTCCACGGCCGGCGGTTTTTTGGCCAGGGCCATGAACTCGCTCGGATCGTGCGCGCAGAACAGCGTGATCGCGCCGCCATGCGCCTGCTTCAAGTCGCGCAGCCGCCGCTGGTTCCACAGCCGGACCTCGCGCTCGACCTCCATCAGCTTCTGGTAGGCGCGCAGCATCGGCGTGCAATGGTAGCCGCGCGGGTCCATTTCGCCGTGATAGAAATAGGCGTCGCCGGCGTGCAGCTTCCACCCGTCCGGCCCGCTTATCGCGATCCCGGCATGGCCGACCGTATGACCGGCGAGCGGCACCATCAGGATTTCGGGCGGCAGCCCGGCCAGGTCGCGCACGCACTCGAACCCGAACCAGCGCTCGCCGCGTGACACCCGGTGGCGCTGCCAACTGACGTTGTCGTCCCACTGCGCCGGCCGGTAGCGGTTGCGATCGAGGAGCGACCGCCGCATCGTCGCGGCGCGCAGTTCCGCGTCCATCACATGCACGGTCGCGTACGGAAAATCCTCTATGCCGCCGGCATGATCGAAATCGAGATGCGTCAGAACGATGTGCCGCACATCGTCGGGCCGCAGCCCGAGGCGCTCGATTTGTCGCCGCGCGGTCTGCCCGGCGCGCAACCGCACCCGATTGGCGTTGCGGAAAAACGCGCTCAGCCGCCGCGGCCGGTCGACATCGCCGAGCCCGAAACCGGTATCGACCAGCACGAGGTTGTCTCCCGCCTCGATCAAGAGACAGTGGCAGACGATCGTCGCCGGGCCGAGACCGGGGGTCACCCCGTCCCACAGATGCCCGCCATAGGGGCACATCGCGCCGCAGCTTAAGTGATGGATTCGCATGCGGGGCAAACGCCGGCCCCTCGGGGTTTTATCCGCTCCGCGCCGGTGTCACAGCAGCATGCCGACAATCGCGCCGCTCATGCAGGTCGCGAGCGTGCCGGACAGGATCGAGCGCAGGCCGAGTGAGACGATTTCGGGGCGGCGTTCCGGCACCATCGCGCCCATGCCGCCGATCAGGATGCCGAGACTGCCGAAATTCGCGAAGCCGCACAGCGCGTAGGTCACGATCAGGCGCGCATGCTCGCTCAGGGCCTCGGGCCGCAGTTTCGCCAGATCGACATAGGCGATGAATTCGTTGAGTACGGTCTTTGTCGCCATCAGAGAGGCCGCGGCGGCGGTTTCCGGGCCGGGAACGCCGATCAGCCACATCACCGGCCGGAATGCATAGGAAAAGAGACGCTGCAACGAGACCTTTTCGCCGCCACTCTCCGGCAGCACGCCGAGGATGCTGTTCGCCAGACTGACCAGCGCGATCATCACGATCAGCATCGCAATTATATTGAGCAGGAAGACGATGCCGTCGCGGGTGCCCTTGGCGACGGCGTCCATCGAGCTGACCGGCGGGTCTTCCATTACGAGAAGCGCCCCCCTGGACGGGTCGGGACGAAACGGCACCATCAGCGCCGCTATCGCCAGCGCCGCGGGGGTGCTGATAACGGCGGCCGTCAGAATATGGCCGAGCGCGCCGGGGATCACCGGTCCGATCAGCGACGCGTAAAGAACCATGACGGTGCCGGCGATGCCGGCCATGCCGCAGCTCATCAGCGCGAACAATTCGCCGCGTTCGAGCGTTGCCAGATACGGCCGGATCAGCAGAGGCGCCTCGATATGCCCGACAAAGATATGCACCGCCGCGCCGAGACCGAGCGGCCCGCCAACCCCGACCGAACGCCGCAATACCCAGGCGAACGCCCACACGACCCGCTGCAATACGCCCCAATAAAACAGCAGCGTCGCCAGCGCGCTGACGACCAGCACCATCGGCAGCGCGCGAAACGCAAAGATATAGGCCGCTCCCGCCCGGCTCTCGGCGAATGGCAGCTCGCCGCCGCCGAGATAGCCGAAAACAAACCCGGTGCCGGCCTCGGTCGCCTTCTGGATCGCCTCGACGGCGTGCGTCAGCAGCAGAAAGACCGCCGCGGCCGGCGGAAATTTAAGAAAGAGCAGCGCCAGCGCCGCTTGCAGCGCTACTCCGGTCCCGACAAGCCGCCACGGCACGCGCCAGCGGTCTTCGCTGATGGCCCAAGCGAACGCCAGGATCGCGATAACGCCAAGCAACCCCCGCATGGGTCAACGCGGTCTGGCGGCAATGGACCCGGCCCGGCCGAGCCGCGGGCCGCGAGTTCGCCCTCGGCTATTTCGCGGAATCCGTGATGCTGCGGCAAAAAGCTCAGCCGCAAGGGTTTGTTCGTGGTAAGCGGAACGGTTGCAAATACGGTATGCACTCATGCGGCTCTCGCGAGCGGCGGGACCGGCAAACCCAGGATTAAGCAGTTGCTTCTTTCATTGCACGCGGACGATGTGATCGAGGACGCCTGCCGGCGCACCGGCATGGACGATTTCGGCGATGTCCGGTTTCGCGACGGGCTGGAGGTGCTGCTGCGCGCGTGCCGGGAAGAGGCGGCGTTGAGCCTCTTTGGACATTTCGGGACGCGCTGGGACATCCGCCGTTTCCTCTCGAACCTTCTTCGGCTGCGCCACGAGGAGAAACGGGCGCCGCAAATCCTGCAAGCGCGAATTCAACAGCCGATCATCATTACCGGCCTGCCGCGTTCGGGTACGACATTCCTGCACACTCTGCTGGCCGCCGACCCCGCCAATGTGGCGCCCCGCGTGTGGCAGCTGATCCATCCCTATCCGGACGGCGCGAAGCGGGGCGGCCGCGACACCCGGCGGCGGAGCGTCGACCGGCAGCTCCGGATGTTTCAATTCCTCGCTCCCGGTCTCCGCAGAATGCACCCGATCCGGGCGATCTCGCCGCAGGAGTGCTCGGAAATCAATGCGCATGTCTTCGCCAGCCTGCGCTTTGACACGACCTATTCCGTGCCGAGCTACCGAAGCTGGCTCGACGCCGCAGGGCACCTCGATGCGTATCGGTTTCACCGCCGTTTCCTGCAACATTTGCAGCATCAGCAGGGCGGCGGACGCTGGGTGCTGAAATGCCCGGACCATATTTTCGCTCTCGCCGCGGTCCGGGAAATTTATCCCGATGCGCGATTTGTTTTCGTTCATCGCGATCCGCTTCACGTGCTGAGCTCGCTGGTTCGGTTGACGGAGGTGCTGCGGCGCCCGTTCAGCAGGCATCTCGACCGATTCGCTCTGGCCCGGCAGGAATGCGAGCGCTGGTCCAAGGCGACCGAATTGATGATCCGCGCCGCCGATGAAGAGCCGTTCGCCGAACCGATTTTTCACATCCATTTTCGCGATCTTATCGGCGACCCGGTGCGCGCGGTGCAGCGCTTGTACGAGCATTTTCGGCTCAGCCTCGATCCCGGCGCGGTAGCCGGTATCCGTGCCGTCGTGGAAGCGGAAGCGCTTGCCGCGCGGAGCGCCAAACAACATCTTGACAGGTACCGGATCGACGCCGAGGCGGAGCGCCGGCGCTTTGCGCCCTATACGGCACGGTTCGGGATCGACCGGAAACCCGAGACCGGTTTGCTCGCCGATGCCCTGATGCAGCAAACGCAGGTTACGCCCGCCGCTCGCGGCTCGATATCGGCCGTGCGGCAACATCCTCTCACCCGCGGTTCCGATTGACAAATCGGCGGCGGGTTGCCGCCGGCGATTACTGGACCGCTCTCGTCGCGGGCGACCGGCGTCCCTCCAGCCATTGCCAGATGACGAGACCGGGCACCCCGATCGCGACATCGCGCAGCCGCTTGACGACCGCGATCTGCATCGCGGTGTCGGCATGCAGGCCGACCAACCCTCCGACAATAACGAGGCCGAGTTCCTGGACGCCGAGCGCGCCGGGCACGAAGAAACCGGCACTGCGCGCCGCCATGCTCAGGCTCTCTATGATGATGCACTCGGCCGGCCCCATCGGTCTGCCTACCGCGTAAAGCACCGCCCAGATCTCGACCGCGCCAAGCAGCCACGCGCCGAGATGATACGCCCCGGCGGCAACGGCAGCTCCGCGGCGGCCGTGAAGCTGCATCAGGCGTTGATGCAGCCGCGCCTCGGCCAATGGCAGCAAGCTCGGCCACCGGGCGGCCAGGCGCGAGAGGCCCGCCTCGATAAGTTTCATGGCGCCGCCGCGCTGGGCGGCGACAAACAGCCCGACCGCCAGACAGGCCACCGAGAGCACCGTGACGCTCCACCAGAGAACCTCTTGCTGCGGGCGGAGGCCGAGGAGAAGCGCGAAGCCCAGCGCCAGGAACATGACCTGCGTGATCATTTCCAGGGTCGCGTCGAGCGTCAGGCTCGCGACCGCATGCTCCATCGTGAGCCCGGCCCGCCGCGACAGCCGCAGCCCGACCAGCGCCGCGCCGACCCCCGATACCGGGACGAGGGCCGCGACCGAGGCCCTGACCCACCTGGCGCGGAAGAATGCCCACGCCGACGGGCGGGGCGGCACCACGAGCCGATGCCAGGCAAGCCCGCACAGCGCCTGCTGCAATAGGTGCAGCAAAGCCACCGCGGGGACGACCCAGCTGTCGAACACCAGGGCCAGCCCGGCGGCGGGCAAGGCATACCAACCAAGGCCGATCGCCAGCAGCAAGCCGGCCAGCCCAAGCGCCGCACGCAACCAGCCGGTCGATCCACGGCGCTCGGTCATGTCTGAGGCTGGATCATGCTGCGAGCGGTTATCTTCGGGGGCTCCACGCCGTTCCCGCGAGCGAAAGCGGGAACCCGGGGCAGCCAGCAAACCAGGCGCCCGGACCCCCCTACGCCGCGGTGACGGGTTGTTTCAGCCTCGTCCGATGGCGATGTCAGACCGTCGCGAGCGCGTTGGCCGGCGATCCGACGGCGCCGGGCAGCCGCAGCGGCGGCGCGGTCAGCAGAAAACGCGAGCGGTGGTTGGCGCGCAGCCAGTCGGCGAGGTCGGACAACAGCCAGATTTCGCCGAGATAGACGCCTATTTTGAACAGGCAATGCGCGTGCAGCGGCAGAAAGGCGCAATGGTCCTCGCCCTCGCAAGGTCGCGACGGCAGCGCCTCGACCGCGACATTGTCCGAGATCAGCGCCACCACTCCGGATTTGGTGATCCAGTTCAACAGCCGCTCGTCGCGCCCGTCGAGCGCCGCGCCGGGATTGGCGTGCACCACGGCCGGGTCCGGATCCTTGCCCATGCCGAGAACGACCCGGTCGAAGCCGGTGCGCAGGCACACGAGATCGCCCTCCTCGACCTCGACCTCGTCGGCCTCCATGACCCGCATCAGCTCATCGTAGGAAACGAGTTTCTGGCCGCGGCCGAAATGCGCCTCGAGGTCGATCATGACGCCGCGGCCCTGCATACCGTGCGCCGCCATGTTGTCAATCGACAGCGCCGTCGCGCCAAGATGCCCGCCGGCCCGCTCGATGGCCCACCCGTCGCGGTATTCGACCGGCCCCGCAATGTGTTCGCCGGCGCGGTAGCCGTTATAGAACACGATCTCGGGCACGCCGTCGCCGTCGGCGTCGAACAGCTGTCCGACATGCGCCAGGCTGTCCCACTGCGTCGAATATTGCAGCGTCAGGAGAACCTGATCGTCGCAGATGACATCGAGGTGTTTTGGATCGTCGCGCCCCAGCGGGTAGGTCATGTTCGGCATGCCGTTGCGCTCGGTCGGCATCAGGACAGGCGGGTTGCGGCGCGGGTTGACGACGGTTTTCCCGGGATAATCGAGCGGCAGCGACAGGCAGAAGGTCTTTCCCTCCCGGACCTCGGCGACCCCCTTCAGAACCTTGTCCGGGGTCAACAGGTTGAGGCGGCCGAGCTGGTCGTCGGGTCCCCAATCGCCCCAGGTCGAGCCGGACGGACGGCGCTTCCAGCGCGGGTTTTCGGGCATCGGCGTTTTCTCCGATCTGGTCAGCTTCCGAGGACGGCGCGGGCGGTCTGGTTGAACAGGATTTTGCGCTCGTCGTCGGAGGGCGGCGCCGAGCGGCGCCATTCCTTGCCGAGATCGACGCCGCGCCGCACCGCCGGCCGGTCCATTACCGCCTTGCGCCAGCGCGACAGGTTCGGGAATTCGTCGAGCGCCTGCCCGAGCGGCTTCGATATCAAAACCCACGGCCAGCAGCACATATCGACGATCGAATACTGATCGACGATAAATTCACGGCCCTCCAGCCGCCGCTCCAAAACACCGAGGCAGCGGTTGTACTCGTTGGCGTAGCGCTGGTGCGAATACGGGTGCTCGCCCTCGGCGTAGTTGACAAAGTGGCTGAGCTGCCCGGCCATCGGCCCGAGATTGCCGACCTGCCAGAACAGCCATTCCACCGCCTCCTTGCGCGCCTTCTTCCCCGCCGGCATGAAACGGCCGCTACGCTCGGCGAGGTGCAGCAGGATCGCGCCCGATTCGAAGATGCTGCCCGGCCCGCCATCGGGACTGTCCGGGTCGTCGTGATCGACGATGGCCGGCATCCGGTTATTCGGGCTGATCGCGAGAAATTCCGGCTTGAACTGGTCGCCCTTGCCGATATTGACCGGGATCGTGCGGTATTCGAGACCGCATTCTTCGAGCATGATGCTGATTTTCCAGCCGTTCGGCGTCGGCCAGTAATAAAAGTCGATCATATACTCCGCCTTTTCCCCGTCATTGCGAGGACTCGCGGCCCCCGGATCACGCTCCGGGGCGACCCGCGGGGACGAAGCCGTCTTACTCGGGAGCGCCGCCGCGTGCCGCGCTCAGTTGATGACGCGACCGTTGAACAGCGAGATGCCGCGCAGCATGTCGACCGCCCGCGCCAGCTGGTAGTCCTCCGCCGTGCCGATCAGCGATGGATCGACCGACTTCTCCTCGGCCGCATCCTCGTCGGTCTTTGACTTGTCATCGATCTTCGATTTGTCGTCCGCCTTGCCGGTCTTGTCCGCCTGCTTCGCGGATTTGTCGTCCGGCTTGGCGGCGGCCAGCTTGCCGCTGTCCGGCTTTTTCGCGTTCTCGATCTTCGCGGCCTCGACGACAACATCGGGATCGATCCCCTTGGCCTGGATCGAGCGGCCCGACGGCGTGTAGTAGCGGGCTGTCGTCAGTCGCATCGCGCCGCGCCCGGCGAGCGGGATGATCGTCTGCACCGACCCCTTGCCGAACGACTTGGTCCCGAGGATGACGGCGCGATGATGGTCCTGCAGCGCGCCGGCGACGATCTCGCTGGCCGACGCCGACCCGCCGTTGATCAGAACCGCAATCGGCAGACCGGACCCGATGTCACCGGGCCGCGCGTTGTATCGCTGGGCGTCCTCGGAGCGCCGGCCGCGGGTCGATACGATCTCGCCCTTGTCGAGAAACGCGTCCGATACGGCGACCGCCTGGTCGAGCAGGCCGCCCGGGTTGTTGCGCAGGTCGAGCACGATGCCGGCGAGCTTCTTGCCGGCCTCCTGCTTCAGCTTCTTCATCGCGTTGTTGAGATTGATGTCGGTCTGCTCGTTGAACGACGTGATGCGGATATAGCCGATATCCTTGCCTTCGAGATGCGAGCGAACCGAGCGGATCTTGATGATCGCGCGGGTCAGCTTGACATCGAACGGTTCGCGCCCCTCGCGCCGCACGGTCAGCGTGATGTCGCTGTTGACCGGCCCGCGCATCTTTTCGACCGCCTCGGGCAGTGTCAGCCCCTGCACCGCGTTGCCGTCGAGATGCGTAATCAGATCGCCGGGCTTCAACCCGGCATTGGCGGCCGGCGTGTCGTCGATCGGCGAGACGACCTTCACCAGCCCGTTCTCCATCGAAACCTCGATCCCGAGCCCGCCGAACTCGCCGCGCGTCTGCACCTTCATGTCGGTGAAGTTCTTCGCGTTCAGATAATTCGAATGCGGATCGAGCGCGGTCAGCATGCCGTTGATCGCACCCTCGACCAGCGTATCGTCCTTGACGTCCTCGGCGTAGTTCGAGCGGACGATTTCGAACACGTCTCCGAACAGATTGAGCTGCTTGTAGGTGTCGGCCGTGTTCCGCTCCGCCGCCTCCGCCGCCCCCGCCGCCTGACCCAGTGCGACCAGAAGAACCGCCCCTGCAGCCGCCGCGATCAGCCCGCCTTGCTTCAT
The DNA here is from genome assembly GCA_050181375.1 of Alphaproteobacteria bacterium. Classification (GTDB taxonomy): domain Bacteria; phylum Pseudomonadota; class Alphaproteobacteria; order ATCC43930; family CGMCC-115725; genus DATARH01. The sequence continues at coordinate 388 of JBFXDF010000080.1, read as the reverse complement.
CGATTCACCTTCCGCTCCCCGTTTCGCTCGCCGGGCCCGCCCCCGACATTGCCAGCCACGGTTGGGGATCGACCGGGCTTCCGTCGCGGAACAACACGTAATACAGCGGCCCGCCGGGATTGCTGTCACCGAATTCCCGCGCGTCAGCGCCGGGGTAGGGGGTGTCCCGCATCGCCCCCACCGGCTCGCCGGCGAGAACCCAATCGCCGACCTTTGCGTCGATACGGCCAAGACCCGCGAGCGCCGAATAGTACCGGCGATCGTGCCTTATGATCAAGACGCCGCCGAGGTCGAGAAACGGCGCGGCATATACGTTCTTGCCGTCGAACGGCGCGTCGTTTGTGGCGCCCGGAACCGCCTCGTGGCCGAGGCCGCCTGGCGCCGGTGC
>JBFXDF010000079.1:0-15642 GCA_050181375.1 Alphaproteobacteria bacterium | reverse complement strand
CTCGGTCTCCAACCCGACGCTGAACCGGTTCTATTCGCTGCACTACCTGCTGCCGTTCGTGATCGTCGCGGTGGTGTTTCTGCATATGATGGCGTTGCATCAGCACGGCTCGAACAACCCGCTCGGCATCGACCGGCGCGGGTCGCAGGACTCGATCCCGTTCCACCCGTATTACACGGTCAAGGACATGTTCGGGTTGTGCGTGTTCCTGCTGTTCTTTGCTATCTTCGTGTTTTACGCGCCGAACGTATTGGGGCACCCGGACAATTACATTCCAGCGAACCCGATGGTGACGCCGCCGCATATCGTGCCGGAATGGTACTTCCTGCCGTTCTACGCGATCTTGCGTTCCGTCCCCAACAAGCTGTTCGGCGTCATCCTGATGTTCGGCGCGGTGCTGATCCTGTTCCTGGTCCCCTGGCTTGACACATCGCCGGTGCGCAGCGCCCGGTTCCGCCCCATCTACCGCATCGTCTCGTGGTTTCTGGTCATTGACGCGATCGTTCTCGGCTATGTCGGCAGCCAGCTGCCGCAAGGCGCGATCGTCACGATCGGTCAGCTCGCCACCGCCTATTATTTCCTCCATTTCCTGATCCTGATGCCGCTGATCGGCAAGCTCGAAACGCCGCGCCCGCTGCCGCTCAGCATCGGCGCCGCCGTCCTTGGGCCGCCCGGAGTGGTACGGCCGGCGCATGCCGCGCAGGCGGAGAGGGTCTGACATGCGAACATTCGCGATCGGCGCCCTCGTTGCCTCGCTCGTCCTGTCCAGTGGCTTCATCGGCCCGGCCCTCGCCCAGGAAGCGGCGCCTGAGCCGCCGAGCCAGCACTGGTCCTTCGATGGCGTGTTCGGCACCTTCGACCAGGCCTCGCTGCAACGCGGGTTCCAGGTGTACAAGGAGGTTTGCTCAGCCTGCCACCACCTGCAGTACGTCTCGTTCCGCGACCTCGCCGCACTCGGCTATACCGAAGACCAGATCAAGGGCATCGCCGCTTCTTGGCCGCAACAGGTGACCGACGGGCCGAACGACACCGGCCAGATGTTCCAGCGCCCGGCGCGGCCATCCGACCGTATTCCGGGTCCTTTCCCGAACGACCAGGCCGCCCGCGCCGCCAACAATGGGGCCTTGCCGCCCGACCTGTCGCTGATCGCGAAAGCGCGCGAGGGGGGTCCCGATTACGTCTATGCGATCCTCAACGGGTATGTGGAGCCGCCGGCAAATTTCCACGTGATGGAGGGGATGCACTACAACGCCTACTTCCCCGGTCATCAGATCAAGATGCCGCCGCCGCTCAGCCCGGATCAGGTCACGTTCGCCGATAAGACCCCGGCCACGGTCCCGCAGATGGCGCACGACGTCGCGTCGTTTCTGATGTGGGCGGCGGAGCCGAACCTCGACGTGCGGCATCGCACCGGCTTCAAGGTCATGCTGTTCCTGTTGGTCACGACCGGTGTGTTCTACGCCGCGAAGCGTAAGATCTGGTCGCGCATCCGCCACTGACCGGGGCCGGCGGCACGAGGTCCGAGCATGACCGACCGCGTCGTTGGCATTATCGGCGGCAGCGGGCTTTACCGGATCGACGGCCTCTCCGATGTCGCCTGGCGCCGGGTTGAAAGCCCGTTCGGCGCGACCTCGGACGAATTCTGTTTCGGTACGCTCGACGGGCAGAAGATCGTGTTTCTGCCGCGGCACGGCCGCGGCCACGTCTTGCCGCCCTCCGCGATCAACTTTCGCGCCAATATCGACGCTCTGAAGCGCTGCGGCGTCACCGACATCGTTTCGTTATCGGCGGTGGGCAGCTTGCGCGAGGATTTCGCGCCCGGCGATTTTGTCGTGGTCGATCAGTTCGTCGATCGTACCTTCGCCCGCGACAAAAGCTTTTTTGGGCCGGGCTGCGTCGCGCATGTCTCGATGGCGCGTCCGGTCTGCGGCCGGGTCGGCGACGCGGTCGCCGCCGCGGCCTCAACCGTCGGCGCACCGGTTAAGCGCGGCGGCGCCTATCTCGTTATCGAGGGCCCGCAATTCTCGACGCTGGCGGAGAGCGAGCTCTACCGCGCCTGGCGCTGCGACGTGATCGGGATGACCAACATGCCGGAGGCCAAGCTCGCCCGCGAGGCCGAGATTTGCTACGCCACCGTCGCGATGGTCAGCGACTACGATTGCTGGCATCCCCTCCACGAGGACGTCACGGTCGAGATAATCCTGTCGATGCTCGACGCCAACGCCGCGCGCGCCCGCGCCCTGGTCCGCGCGGTTGTCCCGCTGCTGGCGCGCCATTCCGGGCCGTGCCGCCAGGGATGCGACCGCGCGCTCGACAACGCCCTGATCACCGCTCCCGAAAGCCGCGACCGCGAGTTGCTGGGCCGTCTCGACGCCGTCGCGGGCCGCGTTCTCAGCGGGAAATAAAACCCGGCGCGGTTTTAACTCGCCCGCAAAGTAGTTGATCCGCGTTAAAAAAGGGACTTGACGCGCCGCTTGCTTGTCTAAAACCTCCGGTTGGGGAGACGGCTCGGCGAGGCCCGTGGTGCGATTTCGTTCGGCTGCCAGCGGGCGCGCGTCCATGAGTACGCGCGCCCTGGCGGCTATTATCATGGCACCGCTGGCGGCGTGCATGGTCGGCCCCGATTTCCAGAAGCCGATTGCTCCCGTCGCGGAAAGGTTCCTCAAGGAAGGAGGCCCGATTCTCGCCGGCAGCGGGGATTATCGCAGCTGGTGGTTTGCTTTTAACGATCCGGTGCTGAACCAGCTGATCGACCTCGCCTACGCGCAAAACCTGACCCTGCTCAGCGCCGGCACCCGAGTGATCGCGGCGCGCGCCGCGCTCGGCGTGGCGATCGGCGAGTTCTATCCGCAATCGCAGCAGGCGACGGGAGGCCTCACCTATTTCGGGGAAAGCCGCACCGATCCGTTTTCGGCCCCGTTCTCCCAGCGCTATTTCTGGCGCGACACGCTCGGGGCCGCGGTTTTCTGGGAACTCGATTTCTGGGGCAAGTTCCGCCGCGGCGTCGAGTCGGCCGATGCCGCCTATCTCGCGTCGATCGCCACCTACGACGACGTGCTCGTAACCCTGCTCGGCGACGTGACGACGACCTATATCGGCATCCGCACGACGCAGCGGCAGATCGAGATCGCTCGCGAAAACGTCGTCAAACAGAAGAAGGCACTGGCCATCGCCGAGGCACGGTTCACCGGCGGCATCGCCAGCAAGCTCTCCGTTTACCAGGCGGAGAACGTCCTCGGCCAGACCGAGTCCGCGATCCCGCAATTGCAGACCCAGCTCGAGCAGGGCCTCAACGCGTTGCGGGTTCTGTTGGGAATGCCGCCCGAATCGCTTGACCGGCTGCTCGCCGGATCGAAGGGGATCCCGGTCCCTCCCAGCACGGTCGCCGTCGGCATTCCGGCCGATCTCGTGCGCCGCCGACCCGACATTCGCGCCGCGGAACTCGCGGCCGCGGCGCAGAGCGCCCAGATCGGCATCGCCGAGGCGGACCTCTTCCCGGCCTTCAGCCTGACCGGCTCGTTCGGCGCCGCCTCCAGCACGATACACGCGTCAACGCTCGCCGACATGTTCACCGGCAAGGGCATCGCGTTCGGTTTCGGGCCGTCCTTTACCTGGAACATTCTCAATTACGGCCAGATCACAAATACGGTGCGCGTTCAGGACGCGAGATTGCAGGGTTTGCTGGTCGATTACCAGAACACGGTGCTGAAAGCGCAAAAGGAGGTCGAGGACGGCCTCGCCCTGTTCTACAACTCGCAAAGGCAGGTCGCCTATCTTCGCAAAAGCGTCGCCGCCGCGCTGTCGGCGCTCGAGATCGCGCTGATCGAATTCAATCTGGGCACGCGCGATTTCACCACCGTGCTGACCGCCGAGCAGAACCTCTATACCGCGCAGAACGACCTCGCCGTTGCCGAAGGCAATGTTTCAAGGGGCCTGGCCATGGTGTTCCGGGCGCTCGGCGGCGGCTGGCAGATTCGCGAAGGCAACGATTTCGTGCCGCCCGCGACGCGCGAGGAAATGCGCCAGCGGACCAATTACGGCAATGTGCTCCCGCCTCTCGGACAACCGCAACCGGCGGCGCCGGGCCTGCCGTCGTCCGAGGACATCGGTCCGACGGTGCGGCCGCCGGTATGGTGAGGACTGATCGTGAAAATTCAGGATGCGATCGTGACGCGGGATGATCGTGACGCGCGGGCCGGATGCAGACGCGCGGGGTTCTCGCCGCGCGGCATCCTTTTGGCGGCCCTCCTGATCCAAGCCGCGGCGCTCGTTCCGGCGCGCGCTCAGACCAACGGCGCGCCGCCGACGATACCGGTGATCAAGCCGCAAACCGAGGCGGTGACGAATTACGTCGAGCTGACCGGCAACGCGCAGTCGGTCAGGTCGGTAAAGCTCATCGCGCGCGTCGAGGGTTATCTGGAGGAACAGCGCTTCCATGACGGCGCTTTTGTCAAGGAAGGCGATCTGCTGTTCAAGGTCCAGCAGGATCAATACAAGGCGCAGCTGCTTCAGGCGCAATCGCAGGTGATGGGGGCGAAGGCGGCGCTCGTCTACGCCCGTACCGAGGTGGCGCGCTACAAGGCCCTGGTAAAGAAAGAGGCCGCCGCGCAGGTCGAGGTCGATCATTGGGTGTACGAGCAGGCATCGGCGGAAGCCAAGCTGCTCAACGCCGAGGCCCAGGTCACCCTGGCAAAGCTGAACCTCGGCTATACCGAGGTCCGGGCGCCGTTCACCGGCCAGATGGGCAAGGCGCTGATCGACCCCGGCAACGTCGTCGGGGGAGCGGGCCAGCAGGCGGCTCTCGCGGAAATCGTGCAGCTCGACCCGATCTACGTTGTCGCCAATCTGAGCGAACAGGATGTCTTGAAAATCCGGGCCAACCTCAACCAGCAGCGGCTCAATCTCGCCCAGCTGCTGAAGGTGCCGATCGACGTAAGCCTCAAGGACGAGGGCAATTTCTCGCTTCACGGGACGCTCGAATACGTCTCGCCCGGGATCGACCCGGCGACCGGAACAATGCTGCTGCGCGGCGTGCTCGCGAACCCGAACCGCGATCTGCTGCCGGGCTTCTTCGTGCGCATCCGCCTGCCGATGGAGCGCGGCGCGCGCAACGCGTTGCTCGTGCCGGACCGGGCGCTGCAGGAGGATCAAGGCGGCCGTTACCTGCTCGTCGTCAACAGCAGCAACATCGTCGAAAAGCGCTATGTTCAGCTCGGCGAGCTGTTTCGCGGTCTGCGCGCGATCACCTCTGGGCTCAACGCCGACGATCGGGTCGTCGTCGGAGAATTGTGGCGGACGAGCCCCGGCGCTAAGGTCGTGCCGCAGCTGACCGCGATAGCGCCGCCGGGTACCCAGCAATGATCTCGAAATTCTTTATCGAGCACCCGGTACTCGCCAATGTGCTGGCGATCGTTCTCGTGCTGATCGGGGCAATCAGCCTGTTTCGCCTGCCGGTCGCGCAGTACCCGAACATCGTGCCGCCCACCGTGCAGGTGATCACCCGCTATCCGGGCGCGAGTGCCCAAACCGTGGTCGATACGGTCGCGCTGCCGATCGAGCTGCAGGTCAACGGCGTCCCCGGCATGCTCTACATGCAATCGACCAGCGCCTATGACGGCACCTACACGCTGACCGTGACCTTCGAGATCGGCTCCGACCCGAACATGGATCAGGTCCTGGTGCAGAACCGGGTCAACAACGCGCTGGCGCAGCTGCCGGAGGCGGTGCAGGCGCAAGGCGTGTCGATCCGCGCCAAATCGCCGTCGATCCTGGAATTTGTCACGCTGTCGTCGTCCGACGACAAATACGACGCGCTGTATTTGTGGAACTACGCCACCATCAACCTGGTCAACGAACTGGCGCGCCTTCCGGGGGTCGGCAATGTTCTCGTCATGGGGGCAGGCGAATACTCGATGCGGATCTGGCTCGACCCGCAGAAGCTGCAGACGCTCGGACTCGTGCCGAAAGACGTGATCGACGCGGTCAGGCAGCAAAGCCAGGAAGTCGCGGCGGGCCAGGTCGGCATGCCGCCCGCGCCAAAGGATCAGGCGTTTCAATATACCGTCGACATCGTGTCGCGGCTGAGCGATCCGGGCGAATTCGCCGATATCGTCATCAAAGACCAGACCGCGCAGGGTGGCCGCCTCGTGCGCGTCAGGGATGTCGGCCGCATCGAAATGGGGGCGCAGACCTACTCGCAGGACTTCAAGCTCAACGGCAAACCCGCCGCCGGTATCGCGATTTATCAAACGCCGGACGCGAACTCGATCGATGTCGCCAAGGTGGTCGCGGCGAAAATGGAGGAATTGTCGCGCCGCTTTCCGCCCGGTTTGGAGTTCGGCATTCCCTACAACACAACGATCTTCATCAAGAACTCGATCAACGAGGTCTACAAGACGTTGTGGCAGGCCGGCGTGCTGGTGCTGATCGTCATTCTCGTCTTCCTGCAGAATCTGCGCGCGACGCTGGTGCCGGCGACGACGGTGCCGGTCACCATCATCGGCGCCTTCGCCGGCATGGCGGCGCTCGGCTACACGGTCAACCTCTCGACCCTGTTCGCGCTGATCATGGCGATCGGCATCGTTGTCGACGACGCGATCGTGATCGTCGAGGGCGTGTCGAAATACATCGAACAGGGAATGTCCAGCCACGACGCCGCGGTAAAGGCGATGGACGAGCTGTTCGGGCCGATCATCGGCATTACGCTGGTGCTGATGTCGGTGTTCCTGCCGTCGGCCTTTGTTCCCGGCCTCAGCGGCCAGATGTTCGCGCAGTTTGCCCTGGTGATCGCGGCGACCGCGCTGATCAGCGCGGTCAACGCAATGACGTTGAAACCGACGCAATGCGCGCTGTGGCTGCGCGAGCCGGTGCCGCCGGAAAAGCGCAACCTGTTTTATCGCGGCTTCAACCGGGTCTACGACAAGGGTGAAAACGCCTATGCCCGGCTGATCGGCCGGATGGTCCGGCGCAGCGGCCTCATGGTGCTGATCGGGGTCGTTCTGTCTGGCGTCGGCGTGTGGGGCATCGCGCGCCTGCCGACCGCCTTTATCCCGAACGAGGACCAGGGATACCTGATGCTGGTGGCCCAGCTGCCCGACGGCGCGGCTCTTGGGCGCACGACGGCCGCCCTCGACAGCGCGACAAAGATTGCGCTCGACACGCCGGGCGTCGCGAATGTCATCTCGATCTCGGGCCTGTCCGCGCTCGACAATTTCGCCGACCTGCCCAACATGGGGGTAAGCTTTGTCGTGCTGAAGCCGTGGGACGAGCGCGGCAAGGCGAACCACACCGACATCATCTCGATCGCCGAGCATTTGCAGAAGGCGCTCGACGCGGCGCCCGACGGCAGGCTGTTTATCGTCCCGCCGCCGCCGATCCAGGGGATCGGCAATGCCGGCGGCTTGCAGATGCAGCTCGAATTGCTGGGCGGCAGCTTCGATTATGCGAAGCTGAACGAGGTCACCCAGCATCTGCTTCAGCAGGCCGCCGCGAACCCGCAATTGCAGCGCGTGTTGACCACATTCAGTCCCGGCTCGCCGCAGGTCACGGTTACCGTCGATCGGGCCCGCTCGGAAACCTTGCGTGTATCGGTTGGCGACGTGTTCGCCGCGCTGTCGTCTTATCTCGGGTCGACCTACGTCAACCAGTTCAACAAGTTCGGTCTTTCGCTGCAGGTCTATACCCAGGCGGAATCCAAATTCCGCCAGCGCCCCGACGACCTGCTGAATTTTTATGTGCGCAGCCGCGACAACCAGATGGTCCCGCTCGGCGCGGTCGCCAGCCTGGGGTCCGAGGTCGGGCCGTCGCTCGTCACCCTCTACAATCTCTATCCGTCGGCGACGATCATCGGCGCCCCTGCCCGCGGCGTCAGTTCCGGCCAGGCGATCACCACGATGGAAGACATTGCAAAGAATACATTGCCGAGCGATGTCGGCTATCAGTGGACGGCGATGTCGTATCAGGAAAAGCTGACCGGTAATCAGCTCTATTACCTGTTCGGCCTGTCGGTCCTGCTGGTTTATCTTTGCCTCGCCGGCCAGTATGAAAGCTGGATCCTGCCCCTTGCGGTGCTCTCGGCGGTCCCGCTGGCATTGCTCGGGCCGGTCGTTGCGTTGACCAGTTTGGGAGTCGCCAACAACCTCTATACGCAGATCGGTCTCATTCTGATGATCGCGCTGTCGGCCAAGAACGGGATTCTGATCGTCGAGATGGCCCGCGAGGGAAGGATGGTGCACGGCAAGCCCATTCTCGAGGCCGCGGTCGACGCGTCGCGCATGCGGTTCCGGCCGATCCTGATGACCTCGTTCGCGTTCGGTCTCGGCGTCGTGCCGCTGGTCCTGGCGACCGGCGCCGGTGCGGTGAGCCGCATCTCGCTCGGCATCAGCGTGCTCAGCGGCATCATCGCCTCGACCTGTCTGGCGGTGCTGTTCGTGCCGTCGTTTTTTGTGCTGCTGCAGAAATTCGACGAATACCGCGCCGCCAAGAAAAGCCGTCGGGCGGTTCCCGTCGCCAAGGCGGCCGAGTGAGGGATGGATTATTTGGCGAGATTCGTCTCGACGCGCGCCCGGCTCTCCGGCGTGCAGGTCTCGGCTTTCATGCGCGTCTTGGTTTCGGCAGGCAGCTCGGTCAGCGCCTGGTGGCGCGCAGCGACCTGGGACCAGACGCTCGCCTGCTGTTCCGCTGTCATCCCCATCGTCTTGAAGGCATCGCGATAGGTCTTTTCGATCTTCGCCGTCAGGCCCCATTCGCACAGATCGCTTTGCGCAAGCAAATAGCCGACGCTCGGAGCGAGCAACGCGGTGACCGAGTCAGGTACCTCGGCGCGGGACGGCAGGGCGTTGACGAGGGCGGATAGGGCCGCGAAGGCGATAGCAGCAAGTCGCATATTTTCCACCAAATGTTGGAGATCAACCAGCGAGAACTCACTACGTCGCGCGCCGCCTGGCCAGCGCCGCGATATCAGGAGCTTGCCCTGCCCTCATTACCCGGTCCGTGCTAAACATTCGTTAACGAATTTGTTGGGTGCACCAAACTCTGCAAAAATGGGAGCTGGCGATGTTGGGCGCGGGCGGCGCGATAGCACTCGGCGGCCTCGCCCGATTGCGCTGAAATCGACCGGGAGGATTGCTCATGCCGACAGATCGTTACGGCCTTGCCTTGTCTACCGCGTCCGCGACCGCGCGGGATGACTATGTCGAGGCTTCCGACCTGGCGCTGACGTTCTACCCCGGCGCGATCGAGGCCTATGACCGGGCCCTCGCCGCCGACCCCGGTTTTGCGATGGCCCATGCCGGCAAGGCCCAGGTGCTGCTGCGGCAGGGCGAGGTCGCGGCGGCGCGGGCGGCGCTCGCGGCGGCAAAGGAGACGGCTGGCGATCTGTCCGAGCGCGAGGCCAGTCACATCGGGTTTTACGACCTCGTGTTGGCCGGCCGCACCGATGCCGCGATTGCCGCCGCGTACACGCATCTGGCGTCGTGGCCGCGCGACGCGCTGATCGTCTCCACGACCGCCAACCCGAACGGCCTGATCGGCGGCTCCGGGCGGATCGGACAGAAGCGCCAGGTCGCGGTGCTGATGGACGGCCTGGCCCCGCATTATGACGACGATTTCTGGTTTCTGTCCTATCACGCGATGGCGCTGTCGGAGGACGGGCGGCTCGCGGCGGCGCGGCCGAAGATCGAGCGGTCGGTGGCGTTGAATCCGAACAACGCGCACGGCGCGCACGGCTTCGCCCATGTCTGCTATGAGAGCGGCGAGCCGGATACCGCCCGCGATTATCTCTCGTCGTGGTTCCCCACCTATCCGCGCGACGGGTTTTTCTATGGCCATCTGAGCTGGCATTTCACGCTTGTCGAAATCCAGGTCGGCGATTGGGAACACGCGCTGCGCCTGTATCGGGATGCGATTGTCCTCGATCGGCACAGCGGCGGACCGCAGCAGAAAATATCCGACGGGACGGCCTTTCTATGGCGATCCGAACTCGCCGGCCATCCCCGCGACCCCGCTTCCTGGCGCCGCCTGTGCGATTATGCCAACAGCGCGTTGCCGCGGCCGAGCAGCGGGCTGGCCGATCTGCACGCGATCCTGGCCCAGGCCGTGATGCGCGACGACGCGGGGCTCGATGCTCGGTCCACGCAAATCGAGGAGATGGCGCGCGAGGGGCGTTACCCCTCCGGCTCCTACCTGCCGAGGCTGGCGCGCGGCTTCGCGGCGTTCGAGCGCGGCGATTTTTCCGCCGCGATCGACGCGTTTGCGCCGCTTGCCGGGCAAAACGAGCGAATCGGCGGCAGCCGCGCGCAGCACGATCTGATCGAATTCACATTATTGAAGGCCTACCTCAAGGCCAACCGGCCGGAAGATGCGCGTCGGCTGCTCGGCAAAAGGCGGCCGGGCGCGTCCGGCATTCCCGTCGAGGGCGTTGCCGCCCTGCACTGAGCGGGCGCGGTCAGGCAGGCACGGTCAACTGCACCAACCGGGCCGGATCGGTCTCGTTCTCGATACCGCGCACCGCCGCGATCAGAGCATCGGCATCGACGGATGGCGCGCCGTAGGCGGCCAGTTCGCGCACCTTCGCGTCGAGTTCGGCGTCGCTCATCGGCCGCCCCGGCGTGCCGCGCCCGTGCCGGACATGTTCGCTATGCGCCGCGCCGTCGGCGAGCCGCAGCGTCACGGTCGCCGACTCGACCGGCATCGCCGGGTCTTCCTCGAAGACGACCCGTGCGCGCAGCGCGCCCACCGCCGGGTCGGCGACGCACGCATCCTCGTATTGCGCGAGCCCCGCGGCGCCGAACAGAAACGCCACGGCGGCGCTGTGCTGCAGGCTGACCTTGGCGTCGCGGCCGGTCCTGACATCGGGCCGGTCGGTGCGCTCGCGCATCAACGGATGGCCGCGCACCACGACGCGCTCGATCGCGTCCGGCGCCGGCGCGTGGCGGGCGCGCAGGTCGAGACAGGCATCGATGACCGGGAACAGCACGACGCCGCACGGATAGGGCTTGTACGCGTTCGCCGATATCTCCCAGCGTTCGCCGAGCCCGTCGGTGATGCGCGCGAGATCGGCCGAATCGCTGGCCACCGAAGCAAACCCGTAACGCCCCTCGATCGGTTGCTCCGGCCCGGTAAACCCTGAAGCCGCGAACAGCGCCGCCGTCAGCCCGTTCTTCGCGGCGTTGCCGACCCCGAGGCTTTTCGCCATGCTGCCGAGGCTTTCGACGAGGCTCGAAGATTGCGTCGCGGCGTGTCCCAGCGCCCAAACGGTCTCCCGCGCGTTCAGCCCGAGCAGGCGGGCACAGGCCGCGGCCGCGCCGAAAATCCCGCAGGTCGCGGTGATGTGCCAGCCGCGCCGGTAATGCGTCGGCATCACCCCGAGCCCGACGCGGCACGACACCTCGACCCCGAGGATGAACGCGTGCAGCAGCTCCCGGCCCGATACCCGGCGCAGCTCGGCCAGCGCGAACAGGCCGGGCGCGACCGGCGCCGCCGGGTGCATCACCGTTGTGAGATGCGTGTCGTCGTATTCGAGGACATTGGCGCCGGCCGCGTTCAGAAAGGCGGCGTTGAGCGCGTCGGGCCGCTCGCGGCGGCCGATCACACTCGCCTGCGCCGGCCCGAAGAACGGCGTCAGCACCGCCACCGCGATGTCCATCGCCTCGTCGCGTGCCCCGCCGAGCGCGCAGCCGACAAAATTCACCAGCCCGCGCACCCCCTCGCGCCGCACCTCGGGCGGAATGTCCTCCCAGCGCGAACTCGCGGCGAACTCCGCCAGCCTGTCCGTGACATGCCACCCTTCACCGGTCATTCGCGCCCCCTCAGATCGTGAGATAGCCGCCGTCCACCGTGACCGTGCTGCCGGTCACCCAGCGCGACTCGTCGGAGGCGAGAAACAGCACCGCGCCGACCAGATCGTCGGGCTGGCCGAGCCGGCCCAACGGGATCAGCGCTTCGGTCGCGCGCCTGTTCTCGGGGTCGGTATACGAGGCGCGCGTCAGCCCGGTCAGCGTCGGTCCCGGCGCGATCGCGTTGACGCGGATGCCGTGCGCCGCCAGATCGACCGCCATCGCGTGCGTCAGCGAGCGCGCGCCGCCCTTCGAGGCGACATAGGCGGCGCGCTCGGGCCGCGCCACCTCGGCGAGCTGCGAGGTCACGTTGATAATCGTGCCCCCGCCGCCCTGTTTGACCATCTGCCGCGCCGCCGCCTGCCCCAGGTGAAACATGCCGGTCAGGTTGACCGCGATGATGCGGTCCCAGGTCTCGGCGTCGAGCTCGAGGAAGTTGAGCCGGTGGCTGATCCCGGCCGATTCGAGCACGATATCGAGCCGGCCGAACTCGCGCACGATTGCGGCAATCGCCGCGTCGACCGCCGCCCGGTCGCACAGATCGAGAGCGGACGCGGCGGCCCGCCCGCCGGCGGCGCGGATGCGGGCGGCGGTCGCTTCGGCGGCCCCGCCGTCGCGGTCGGTGCAGTACACCGCGGCGCCCTCGCGCGCCAGCCCCTCGGCCCCGGCGCCGCCGATGCCGCCTCCTGCCCCCGCGACCAGCGCCGCCTTGCCAGAAACCCGCCCCATGCCGCCCTCCCGTTCTGCCCTCCGGAGCCTACCGCGATTAAGAAATCGAACGGAAGTTCTGTTGGCGCGCCGCCGGCAACGCTAGCATGGCCCCTGCTCGCGAGGTCGCGCGGGGCACCGGCGCGGGAGGGAGGCGGCATATGGCGGCAAATTACAGCATCTGTCTCGGAACCGCCGGCTGGGGCGTCTGGCACAGCCCGGACGCCGGCAACACCTGGACCCGGCATCGCGCCCCGTTCCCACTCAACAGCCGCATCCAGGCGCTGGCCGCCCATCCCAGGGAGCCGCACACCGTATTCGCCGGCGGCGACACCGGTCTGTTCGTGACCCGCGACGGCGGCGCCCGGTGGGAGCGGGTCGGCGCCGAGGGCGATCTGCCGACGATCTGGTCGCTCGCCATCGACCCGGTCGATCCCGACACCCTCTTTGCCGGCACCCGCCCGACCGGGGTCTACCGCTCGCGCGACGGCGGCCAGCATTGGGAAAATCTGCCGATCGGCGCCGCCCGCGAGTGCTCGATCGGCGAAGCCTTTGTCACCGGCATTGTCGTCGACCCCGACGATCATCGTACCGTCTGGGCCGGGGTCGAAATCGACGGCGTGTACCGCAGCCGCGACGGCGGCGACAGCTGGGCGCATGTCGAGACCGGCTTGTACGACCCGGACATTCACGCGATCGCGGTCGCGCCGACCCGGCCCAAGCGCGTCATCGCCAGCACAGCGCGCGAGATGTTTGTCAGCGACGATCTCGGCGACACCTGGGAGGCGGTCGGCATAAGGGAGAAATGGCCCTTGCCCTATGCCCGCGGCATCGCCGTCAAACCCGACGATCCCGGCGTCCTCTACGCCGGCTGCGGCGAGACCACGACCGGCGAGAAGGGCCACGTGCTGCGCACCGCGAATTTCGGCGAGACCTGGGAAACCCTGCCGCTCCCGAGTCAGCCGAACGCGACGATATGGGGCCTCGCGACCCACTCCGCCGCCCCCGACCGCATCGTCGCCTTCACCCTGTTCGGCGAAGTCTACATCACCGAAACCGCCGGCGCCGCCTGGCGCAAAATCCCTCGCGAATTCGGCGAAATCCGCGCCGCCGCGTGGGTGCCGAACTGATTTTTATTGTTCCACCGATGAGCTGCGAGTCGTAGGGCGGATGGAGCGCAGCGAAATCCGCCTTCATTGCCGTGCCGAGATACGATGCGATGGCGGCTTGCGCTACGCTCCACCCGCCCTACGCTCGCCGGCTTCCGCCGGCTCCCCACCGCCACCGAGCCAATCCGCCGGATAGAGGCCGGCCGCGACGCATCGTCGAAAGCTGGAGACCGGCCAGTCAGCCGGATTTTGCACATTTCCGTGCTTCACCGGGTTGAAGTGAATGTAATCCATATGCGTGTTGTAGTCGCGATCGTCACGGATCGTGTGCTCCCAATAACCGCGTTGCCAAATCCCAACTCGGCCCAGCCCGAGCGATCGCGAGAACCGGGTCTTTATTCCGCGCCAGCGATCGGGAAAGCAGCTGTCGCCTTCCGGCAGGGTCCATAAACAGTGCATGTGGTCGGGCAACACAACCCAGGCGTCGATGTGAAACGGCATCTGCCGACGAATTTCGCGCACCGCTTCGCGTAATGCATCGATCTTCCCGACGAGCAACTCGGAGCGGCGGTCACGCAGGTTCACCGTGAAGAAATAGGTCGCGCCAGGAACACGGTTGCGTCGGTAATTCGGCATAGCCGAACCATGCCCGAGGCCGAGATGCACGTCGACCCGTAGGGCGGGTGGAGACCGGCGGAGCCGGTCGCAACCCGCCGCGACGGCGGGTTGCGCTGCGCTCCACCCGCCCTACCCACTTTCCGGGCGGTTCGCTCGCATCCGGGCAAGCATCGAGGCGGGTCGTCCCGTCCAACCTCATTCCGCCTCGTCCATCGCCAGCCGCAGGCCGGAGAGCAGAAGGTCCCGGTGTTCCGCGCGCCACGGCAGCACGGCCGGCAGCACGGCGGGGGTGATCGCGCGGAGCCGGCCGAGCGTTTCGCGCGCCGCGTCGATCAGGCCCATATGCGCATAGCAGGCGGCCAGGATGCGGTAGGTAGCGGGCGAGCCCGGATTTTCTTGAACGGCCGCCTGCAACCTCGAGGCCGCTTCACCGAACCGCCGCTGGAAAAAATACGCGAGCCCGATCACCACCAGCGGCGTCCCGATCCGCTCGCGCGGGCTGAGGCGCAAAGCGGTCCCGGCGTGCTCGATCGCCCGATCGAGGTCGCCGGCGTACAGCCGCAGCAGCGCGCTGATATTCCAGCCGCGTGCGAAGCTCGGATTGAGGCTCAGCGCCCGGTCGATCAGACCGGTCGTCGCGCCGATCTCCTCGCCGAAATTGGCGAGAATGAACGAGGCATTCGCGAGCACCGCGGGGTCGTCGCCGCGGGTCGCCTCGAGCGACCGCCGCGCCAGGTCGACCGCCTTGTCGCGCGCCGCCTCGGGCGCCTCGGTCCATCCGTCGCTGACGCATTGCCATTGACAAACGGCCGCCCAGGACAATGCCGGGCCGTATCGCGGATCGATCGCGATCGCCCGCTCCAACAGCGCCATCGCCTCCAGCACCCGGTCCCGGGTGATCGGGAAATATGTCGCGAGCGCCCGCAGGTACAGATCATAGGCGGTCAGATCATCGGTCGCGCGGCCGGCGGAGCGGGCGATCTCGGCGGCTTGCAACGCCGGTTCGATCACGCCGGCGACGCTGGTCGCCACCCGGTCCTGCAAATCGAATACGTCTTCGAGGGCGCCGTCGAAGCGGTCGGCCCAGAGATGCGCGCCGGTTTCGGCCTCGACCAGTGGCGCCGTGATGCGGACCCGCTCGCCGCCCTTTCTGACCGAGCCTTCGAGCACGTAGCGCACGCCCAATTCGCGCCCGACCCGTTTTACGTCAACCGCTTGGCCCTTGTATGTAAAGCTCGAATTGCGTGCGATCACAAACAGCCAGCGGATGCGCGATAGCGCGGTGATGATCTCCTCGACCATGCCGTCGGCGAAATATTCCTGTTCCGGGTCGCCGCTCATGTTCTGAAACGGCAGCACCGCGATCGACGGCT
>JBFXDF010000078.1:0-15656 GCA_050181375.1 Alphaproteobacteria bacterium | reverse complement strand
CCGCGACCTGGGTCGCCTCGCTCGAATCGGGTGCCGCCGCGCTGCCGGTCCCGACCTGGTTCGACCTCGTCACCGTTACGGCGGTATCGCAGCACATGAACCCTCCGGGAGCGGTGCTGCCGTATGGCGCGGTCACCGCTCAGGCGGTCGCCAATCGCGGCGGCGCCCCGTGGTTCGTGGTCCGGCCCGAGGGGCAGCCGGTTCCGATCGCCTATTCCTTCACCTATGGGACGCCGGCCTTCGACAGCCCGTCCGCGGCCGTGTTTCGCCGGGCGGCCGCCGAGCATCTCGGGCGCATCCGGCCGGACCGCGGCGCCGGCGTAATCAACGCGCATGTGCCGCCCGTCCCGATGAACGATATCCGGACCGGGCTGACGCAGGGAACGCAGCCGCGGCAATCGATCGCCGCGCTGGCGCAGGGGGCGATCTCCGTCGGCGGGGTCGCGCGGCAACAGTTGCGGAGGGGCGCGGCGCGGGCGGAAGTGGCGAGCGATAGCGGTATCGAAATCGATACCGTTATGCTCGCGCCGAAATTTCCCCAGCCGATGTATGAGCCTCTGCGCGATCTGTCGCAATCGCTGATGTTGCCGGGGCTCGACGGCATCGCGTCGGACAGCGTGCTCGGATTGGAGACAAACCGCCGCTTTATCGAGGCCTATATGGTTGGGCTCAACTTCGAGATGGGCCGCGAGCTGCTATGGCGCGGCTTCCCCACCGACCAGCGCGGCACGTATTTCGACAGTTTCTGGGGCGGCGGCGACGATATCGATCCGCTGCATCTGTGGGGCGAACGGCCGCTCGGTGATGCGTCAGGCCTGCCGGCGCGCGAGAAGTTCGTGATGCTGCTGCGCAGTCCGCTGCTGCGACGGTATCCGAATGCCTTGGTTTATCTCACCCCCGCCGTGGTCAACGCCGGCGTGCGCGCGCCGAGCGAGGACCCGGAAACCGAGAAGCTGCCGGTATTCGCCGGATCGATGCCGCCCGACATCAACTTCATGGGTTTCGACATCCCGGCCGATCAAGTCGTCACCGGCGGCGTCGGGGGGTACTACCTGGTCATTCAGCAGCATCCGACGGAACCCCGCTTCGGCCTCCACACCGGGGTCTCCGCCGGCAACGCCAGCCATCTGTCGATCGGCGCCGGACCGCCCGCCGGCCAGCCGCTCAACGGTCTGCAATGGGGACTGAACGCCGCGCACATGGCCGGGATTACCCGCAGGCTGCCGGTGCGTCTGGCGATCCACGCCTCGCAATTCCTGACACCGACGGAAGCGGGTCGGCACCCATGAGTACTTCGGCGACAGCCGGCGCGCCGGCACCATCCGCTGCCGCCGCTCCGGTTCCGGCGCTGTGCCGCGGCGATCTGCCGTTGGCGCTGTTGCCGGTCCGGCTGGAGACCCGTTTCTTTTCGCTGCCGGGGAATGTCACCGAGCTGCGGGTGCGCGTCTATCCCGACAAGATCCATCTCGATTCGCACGAACCCGACCTGCTGCCGACCGAGCGCGATTGGGGCACGCACTACTGGGAGCAGGACTGGCGCGCCGGAAATAATCAGACAGCCCGCGCCGCGGCGTGGCGTCAGCTGGCCGACCGGTTCGGCGCCGAGCGGGCGGCATGGATCGCGCGGGTGCTGGCGCCGGCCAATCCGCAGCAGCGTCCGGCCGCCAGCGTGCCGGCAAACCAACCGCTGCCCGCGGCGCCGCAATTCCCGACGGTGACCGTCGTAGCCGACGGCCGCGACGCAGCATGGCGCCATGCGCCGGTGGCTCGTCTGATGCCGGACCGCTGGATTGCCGTTCTGCGCGCCGGCGCGGCGACGATCTCGGCCACCGGACGCAGCATCGTCCAACCGCTGCCGGTCGGCCCCGATCCCGCCCTGCCCGCGCCGAACCCGGCCGCCGATCAGCTGGCCGTCGATGCCGGCATGAAATGGATGATCGATTTCGACGAGGCGGAAGCCAAGGGCATGGCGCTGCGCCTCACCGTGCCGCCCGACGCGCTGAGCGCCGGGCTCGGCCGGCTGATCGTATTCGGGGTGGCGGCGTCGGCCGACGGCGCCGCAGCGGCGACCGCATTGGCGCAGCTGCTCGACGCGCATCATTACACCGACGGTCTTGAGTTCCTCCGGGCCGGCACGCCGACCAACAACACGGACGACCGGCGGGCGGCGGCGAGCAGCGATGACCCAGGGCACGCGCGCAGTTTCGCGATCGAGGTCGCCGCCAATCCCGCCAGTCTGGATGCGCAGTCGAACGCGGTGCGCGTCGCCGCCGCGCTCGGATTGCCGGCGGCGCTCGCGGCGCCGGTGCTCGGCCGCGTCGGATTGGCGAACGATCAGCATGACCTGCACGGGCGCAGCATGAACGCGGCGCTGTGGCAGGTTGGCTGGGGTTATTTCCTCACCGGCATGATCGGGTTCGACGGCACCGGCCTGACCGCCGGCCTCCTCGCCTGGGCGCGCAATCATTTCGTGTCGTATGTCCGCGGCTTCGGTCCATATCCGATCGTGCGCTGCGGCCGGCAGCCCTACGGCCTGCTGCCGGTTACATCGCTGGATCTCTGGCAGCCGCCGGCCGGTCAGGAGCAGGCGCAGGCGTCCGACATCTGGCTGCGCAACATGCTCGTCAATTTGCGCGACAACATCTGGCGGCCGCGGCTGACCGAGGCGTTTCGGCTCGGGCGGCGGCAGTCCGATCCCGATTCCGATCTCGCGGATGTCATGCGCACCGACGGTCTGTCCAGCTTCTACGGCACGCGCAGCGTATTCGGCCGCCATTACCTGCAGCATCTGCGCGCGTTCATGGGCGAGGACCTGCAGGCGAACGGCTTTATCGGCACGCAGGACGCGCTCGCGGCCGGTCTTCCGCAGCGGCTCGGTATTGCCTGGCGGCCGCCGCTGGCGCGCGCCGTCGCGGCCGAGACGGCATGGCCGATAACGGCGCCGCTGGTCCAGACGGGCGAGGTATCGCCGTGGCGAAATCTCGAACCGAACTACATCGCCGCGTTGATGGCCGAGAAGCACATCGACGGGCTGATCAACGCCCGGCCCGATCCGGCGTCTGCCGCCAACACAACCAGCCTGTTGGAGATGCTGCTGCGCCACGCGCTGCTGCGCGAACTGGCGAACGCGGCGGCGCAGATCCTCGCGGGTGAACCGGGCGCCGATGTTGGTTCGTTGCTGCGCGACGTCGAGCTGGTGGATCTTGTTGCCGGCGCGCCGCCGACGCTGACGTGGCTGCACCAGCTCGACCGCGTTGTCGCGAGCGTCACCGGCAGCGGCACGATCCGCCAGTACCTTGAGGGCCTCGCCGTCTACAACACGCCGGCCACCGCGACGCTCGGCGATTTCCGACGCAGCCTGGCCCACCTGCAGAGGCTCGATAGCGAGACCTTGCAGTATCTGATGCAGGGCACGCTGGATTTGTCGGCGCACCGGCTGGACGCCTGGATCACCTCGTTCGCGACCAAGCGGCTCGCCACGATGCTGGCTCACGGTCCACGGGGCGTCTATGTCGGGGCCTATGGGTGGGTCGAGAACCTGCGGCCGATGCCTGCCTCGGCGGTGACCCAGGTTGCATCGCCGCCGGCCGGCGAACCCGGTCCGCTGTTCGCCCGCGTCAACGACAGCGGCTTCATCCACGCGCCGTCCCTGACCCATGCCGCGGCGGCGGCATTGCTGCGCAACGCGCATCTCGGCGCAACGAACAACCCCACCGCCGACAGTCCGTTCGCGATCAGCCTGACCTCGCGGCGGGTACGCGAGGCGGACAGGCTGCTCCAGGGGGTTCGCCAGGGGCAGAAGCTCGGCGCGCTGCTCGGCTACCGTTTCGAGCGCGCGCTGCACGATCTCGGGTTCGACGCCGTCATTCCGCGAATGCGCGCGCTCGCGCCGCTGGATGTCCCGGTGCTCGCGGACAGCACAACCCCGATGGAGGCGATCGCCGCCAACAATGTGGTGGACGGGCAGGTTCTGGCGCGGATGTGGCAGGACAGCCCCGGTCATGTACGGGACCATATGCAACCCAGCAATCCCGCCGCGACGCCGCTGACCCCTGACCAGCTGACCGCGATCGGCCGCGAACTGGACAGGCTGGTCGATGCCATCGACGGGCTGAGCGACGCGCTGACAGCCGAAGCGGCGTACCAGATGGCGCGCGGAAACACCTCGCGTCTCGCCAGCACGCTGACCTCGATCGCGCAAGGCGACGCACCGCCGCCGGAACTCGAAGTGGCGCGCATGCCGCGCAGCGGCACCGCGGTGACGCACCGGCTCCTGGTGCTGTTCAGCGGTGCTCCGGCGGTCAGTCCCGGCTGGCTCGCGACCGACGCGTCGATACGCGCCAGCAGCGAGCCGATGCTGAACGCCTGGGCCTCGAAACTGCTCGGCGACGCCACCAAGGTGCGCTGCACGATCGAGCGTCTCGGCGCCACCGGCGCGGTTGCCGAGACGCGCAAATTCCCGTTGAGCGCGTTGCAGATCGCCCCCTTGGACCTGGTGTACGGCGCCGCTGCCGATATCGGGGAACGGCCGCCTTCCGCAGGCACGCCGAGCGAAATCGAGCAGTATGCGCTATACCAGGCGAGGCGCGTCCCCGGCGGCTTCGACCCGGCGTCAAACCTGCGCTTTCAGCACGCGCGGCCGGCCGACCTCGCTCCCGGCGAAATCACGCTGTTCGATGTCCTGGAACAGGCGCGAGCATTGCGGCGGCTGCTGGCGCTCGTGCGCGGCGCCGAGCCGGAAGACCTCAATCCGCCCGAGCGCGCCGCGAATGGCACAATCGCGTTGCCCGAGCTGGAGGCCCGGGTGGTTCGGGCCGAGGATCAATTGCAAGCGGCGCACACGCAGCTTGCGGCGTTGGTCGGCAGCGCCGCGAGGACGGCCGAGAACTTGCGCGCCGCGGTGCTGCGTCTGGGCGGTTTTGGCGTCGGCCCGGCCGTGCCCCCGAGCGCCGCGGGCGAGAGCGCGGCAGCGATCGCGGGCCTTGTCGCGCAAGCCGGGGCGTTGCTGAAGACGAGCGCATCACGCCTCGATCGGGTGCGGGCGCTGCGCGCCGTGCCCGCGTCGGCGGACCCGCGGGCCCGCCGGACCCAGCTGGCAGACCGGATGGGTGCGGTGTTCGGCCCATCGTTTGTGACGCTGCCGAGCTTCAGCTGTACCGCCTCGGCCGCCGCCGAACTGAAAACCGCGCTTGCGGCGAGCGGGCAGACGCAAGGCGGAGACGCGCTGGCCGCGAATACCTGGCTGTTGCGGCAGGCACGCGTGCGGGACGGCGTGGCCAGAGCGCGCGACTGCCTGTGCAACGCCGAAATCCTCGGCACCGGCGACCGGCCGCAGCTGAGCGTGGCGCAGCTGCCCTTCACCGCGGGGGACCGATGGGTAGGTCTGCCGAGGGCTGCCGGCAAGGCGCTGCCGCCAGGCAAGCTGTCGCTGGTGCTGCATACTCCGGCCGCGGTGGACACGGCGCAGCCGCTTGGCGGCGTGCTGGTCGACGAGTGGACCGAGATTGTGCCGGACAGCCGGGAAACTACCGCGATCACCTTCCAGCTCGATCCGCCCGATGCGGTCGCACCGCAGAGTGTCCTTCTGGCGGTGCCGCCGGTTGCCGGCGCCGACTGGACGCAGGATACGCTGCTTCACGTCCTTGAGGAGACGCTCGACCTGGCGAAGCTGCGCGCGGTGGATGCCGAGACGCTGGGCGAGGCGGCGCAGTATCTGCCGGCGCTGTACCTCGCGTTTAACGCGCGCGACCACGCCGTGTCGACCGACTTTGCCCCACTGACCCGATAGGCGGACCCGGTTGGCGCCGTTCATACCTCCGTCAGACGACGCTGTCGCCAGAGGAGCAGCCGATGTCTCAGATGTTCGTGCAGATCGCCACCCCGGCCGCGGGGTCGGTAGTACCGCGCGCCATCGAAGTCACCGGCAGCATATCGGTGCAGTTCTCGCCGCGTCACGGCCCTTTAACCAGCAAGGCGGTGCGCGTGCAGTTCGGCGATGGCGGCCCGGTTCAGGCCGCAACGTTTCCGACCCCAACGACATGGCGATGCGTCGGGCAGCCGAGCGGAAGCGTGCCGCCGGGCGCCACGATCAATCTGAATGTCACGGCCTCCGGCACCGTCCGGGTCCTCATCGTGCGGGGCGAACCGGATATCGAGGATGTCGAGGCCAGTACCAGCGTTGCGGTGCGCCTCGCCAACCCGCCGGCGGTAGTGACGATCGATCCCTTTGCGGCCGAGGTGAGCACCGCACAGCTGCCGCTGGCGTTTACGCTGACCGGCGCGACATCGGATCCGGACGCCAATGTCACGCTGGTGCAGTTGGCGTTGGACCTCGGCGATTTCACGCCGGTCGAAAACGTCAGCGGCAACTGGTCGCGCTGGCAGAAGGCGTTGAGTCTCGACGCCGGACTGCATCGTTTCGTCGTGCAGGCGCGAGACGCCGGCGGCAATGTGACACAGCAGGAGGCATTCCTTCACGTCGTGCCGACGCCGGCGCCGCCAGACCCCGCGCCGGGTTCGATCACCAGCTGGACGCGGCTCGAGCCGCAATGCCGCAACGCCGATATGGGCCGCAGCGTGGGCGCCCGCCTGTTCGATCCGTTGTGGCTCCTGGCCCGGCAGTGGCAGATGGGCGAGTTCCAGGCGGTGGACGCCGGGACGCCGGTCGAGGCGCGGGTACGCGCCACCAGCGCCATGTTGTCGCGCCGCTATCTCGGAGAGGTCCCCGCCAACACGGTGGTACAGGCGCCGCGCTTCAACCCGTTGCTCAAACCGCTTGAAACGGTGGTCGAGCGTCGCCCGATGCGGCCGCGCGACGCGAACGACCCGAAAATGCTGACGCTGAGCGTCGAGGCCGGACTGCATTTCCTGCATATGCTGGAGCAGCAGCCGCTGACGGGGAACTACCGCGCCCCGTTTATCGCGCGGTATGCGCTGCAACCGTTGCCGGCGGCCGTCGCCGCCGCAACCGATGAGGCCACACGCCGTTTCGCGCGGATCATGGCGGGGCGGGCGCCCGACGCCCGCCGGCTCGCGGCGGCGTTCCGCGGGGGCGGCGCGGCTTCGGTTGCGCACGATCCGGCCTTGCCGATCGCCGATGGCGATCGGGCCGAGGTGCAGCAAACCGCGCAGGCCTGGCTGGCCTGGTACAACGCGCTGTTCGAGGAGCCGGTCGATCCCGCCGAAGAGGCGTGGAACCCGGCGCGGATGGAATATGCGCTGACCGTGTCCGCCAGCTTTTCGGATCAGCCGTTCGATCAGATGAACCTGTCGGCGACCGAATTCGACGACGGTCATCTGGACTGGAAGAGTTTCGACGCCGACCTCGAGGTCAATCTCGGCAGCAGCGCGGACCATACGTTCGCTCCCGTAACCGAGACCACCGTCCCCGCCCCGGTCAGCTTCCGCGGAGCGCCGGCGGTGCGGTTCTGGGAACTGGAGGAGGCTCGCCTGGCCTACGGTCTGCTTCCGGTCGGGCCGCCCGATCTGGCGCAGCTGATGATGATCGAATACGCCGGCAGCTACGGCAACGACTGGTTCGTCGTGCCGCTGACCCTGCCGATCGGCGCGATTATCCGGGTGGACTCACTGGTGGTGACCGACAGCTTTGGCGTGCGGATGCTGCTGCGGCCGATCGGCGCGCCGGGAACATCGGCGGCGGGGTTTGCGATGTGGCAGCACGACTTCATCCGCCGCCCGGGCAGCGATATGAGCGGCGCCATCCACAACATGCTGTTCCTGCCGCCGACCGCCGGACGGTCGCTGGAAGGCGCGGCGCTGGAGGATGTGGTGTTCATGCGCGACGAGATGGCGAACATTGCATGGGCGATCGAACGCAGCATCGAGAGCCCGGTAGAGCAGCCTCGCGTCTACACCACGCCGCCGGCCGCGCCGGGTAATGCGGCGCCAGTGCAGGGCGGAGCGCCGCGCTATCTGCTGGCATCGACAGTTCCGGACAACTGGATCCCGCTGTTGCCGGTACAGTTGCAGGATGCGGCAGGCAAGGTGATCTCGCGGCTCAAGCGCGGCGCGGTTCTACAGCCCGACGGCACGCAAAAGGTGCATGGCGCGCGCAGCCAGGCGCTGAATGTCGGGTCGAACGTGCTGTTGTATGACGAGGACGTGCCGCGCGAGGGCGTACACATCACGCGCACGAGAAATGCGGCGCGCTGGATCGACGGATCGACCTGCGTGTGGACGGCCTTTCGCAAGCAGGTCGGCCGCGGCGAGGGATCGAGCGCGCTGCGCTTCGATCAGCTGCAGGAGTGAGGCGGATGCGGCGGCGCCCGCGCCTGGAGCACGGCCGCTTCAACTCTTGATGGCGCGCTAAAGCCCGGCCCCGCCCGGGTCTCTCGACATCGGCGGAAAAGCCGGTAAGTTGGCCGGTAGGTCGATCGCATATTGCACCGCACAAACACGGCCATTGACCGCGATCCCGCGCGGCGCTAAGCGTCCGCCCCTTGAAGCCGGCCCGGTGCGGGCGGCGGCAATCGAGAGGGCGGGGCGATGAAGCCGACCCGGCGTCCGGTCAATCCGTGTTTTTCGTCCGGTCCTTGCGCGAAGCGGCCGGGCTGGTCGCCCGAGGTACTCGACGGGGCATTGCTCGGCCGCTCGCACCGCTCGCGTCCCGGTCTGGCGCGGCTTGTCGAGGTGATCGAGCGCTCGCGCGCGGTTTTGCAAATGCCGGAAGGCTACCGGCTCGGCATTGTCCCCGCCTCCGATACCGGCGCGGTCGAGATGGCGCTGTGGTCGCTGCTCGGCGCGCGCGGTGTCGATCTTCTGTCCTGGGAGAGCTTTGGCGAGGGCTGGGTCACCGACGTCACCAAACAGCTCAAGCTGCCGGACGTGCGTCATCTGCACGCGCCCTACGGCAGTCTGCCCGATCTCGCCGCGGTCGATCCCGACCGCGACACGGTGTTCGTCTGGAACGGCACCACCGCCGGCGTGCGCGTCCCGAACGGCGACTGGATCGCATCGGACCGCAACGGGCTGACGATCTGCGACGCGACATCGGCCGCGTTCGCGATGCGGCTGCCGTGGGACAAGCTCGATGTCGTCACCTGGTCGTGGCAGAAGGCGCTGGGCGGCGAGGCGGCGCACGGCATGCTGGCGCTCGGCCCGCGCGCCGTCGAACGGCTGGAGAGCTATACGCCGCCCTGGCCGTTGCCGAAAATCTTCCGGCTGACCTCGGGCGGCAGGCTGATCGAGGGGATTTTCCGCGGCGAGACGATCAACACGCCGTCGATGCTGTGCGTCGAGGACGCGATCGATTCATTGAAATGGGCCGAGACGGTCGGCGGTCTCGACGGGCTGGTCGCGCGCGCCGAGGGCAACCTCGCCGCCGTTGCCGCCTGGGTCGAGCGCTCGCCGTGGCTGCGCTTTCTCGCGAAGGACCCGGCGACCCGGTCCTGCACGTCGATCCAGCTCGAAATCACCGATCCGTGGTTTCTGTCGCTGTCGCCCGAGGAGCGGTTCAGGACCGTGCGCTCGATGACGGCGCGGATCGAGGCCGAAGGCGCCGGTTACGATCTGGCGAGTCATCGCGCCTCGCCGCCGGGCATCCGCATCTGGGCCGGCGCGACAATCGAGCAGAGCGACGTCGAGGCGCTGCTGCCGTGGCTCGACTGGGCCTGGGAACAGGAGCGCGATGCCGCCAAGGCGGCGTAACTAATTTAGGAAGAAGTTTTTTACCACAAAGTACACCAAGGTCTCACGACGGACACGAAGTGAAAATTAATCCTTCGTGTCCTTTGTGGAGCCTTTGTGAGCTTCGTGGTGAATGATTTCAGGAGCCACCAATGCCAAAGGTGCTGATTGCTGACGCGCTCAGCCCGCGCGCGGTCGAGATTTTCCGGGATCGCGGCGTAGAGGCCGAGGTCGCGGTCGGTTTGGACCCGGCGGAGCTGCGCCGCCGCATCGCCGGATACGACGGTCTGGCGGTGCGCTCGGCGACCAAGGTCACGGCCGAGCTGCTCGGCGCCGCGGACGCGCTGAAAGTCGTCGGCCGAGCGGGCATCGGAGTCGACAACATCGACGTGGCGGCGGCGAGCGAACGCGGCGTTGTCGTCATGAACACACCTTACGGCAACGCGATCACGGCCGCCGAGCACACGATCGCGATGATGTTCGCGCTGGCCCGCCAGATCCCGGCCGCCGATCGCTCGACGCAGGCCGGAACGTGGGAAAAATCGCGCTTCATGGGGGTCGAGCTGTCGGGAAAAACGCTCGGCATTATCGGCTGCGGCAATATCGGCGCGATCGTCGCCGACCGCGCGCAGGGATTGAAGATGCGCGTCGTCGCCTACGACCCGTTTCTGTCGCCGGAACGCGCGGTTGAACTCGGTGTCGAGCGCGTATCGCTCGACGACCTGCTGGCACGCGCCGATTTCATCACGCTGCACACGCCGCTGACCGACGCCACCCGCAACATCATCGACGCGCGGGCGATCGCGAAGACGAAGCGCGGCGTGCGCCTCGTCAATTGCGCCCGCGGCGGCCTCGTCGTCGAGGAAGACCTTGCCGCCGCGCTCGACAGCGGCCAGGTGGCCGGCGCCGCCGTCGATGTGTTTGTCGAGGAACCGGCGCGGCACAACCCGCTGTTCGGCCGCGACACTCTCGTCGCCACGCCGCATCTGGGCGCCGCGACGACCGAGGCGCAGGAGAACGTCGCGCTGCAAATCGCTGAACAGATGGCCGATTTCCTGCTCACTGGCGCCGTCAGCAACGCGGTCAACGTGCCCTCACTGACCGCCGAGGAGGCGGCGCGTCTGAAGCCGTACATGGCGCTCGCGGACCAGCTTGGCAGCTTCGCGGGTCAGCTGACCGAGACCGGCATCCGTACCGTCGAGATCGAGTACGAGGGTGCCGTCGCCGAGCTGAATGTCAAGCCGCTGACCGCGATCGCGCTGACCGGCCTCCTGGCGCCGCAGCTCGCGAGCGTCAATGTCGTCAACGCACCGCTGATCTGCCGCCAGCGCGACATCCGGGTCAGCGAGACCCGCCATGCCGATGCCGGCGATTATCTGAACCTGATCCGCCTTACGGTAACGACCGAGCGGCGCCAGCGCTCGGTCGCCGGCACGGTCTTCGCCGGCACCAAGCCGCGCCTCGTCGATATCGAGGGGATACCGCTCGAAGCCGAGCTGGGCCGGCACATCCTGTTTGTGCGCAATTACGACAAACCCGGCTTTATCGGCGCGCTCGGTCAGGTGCTGGCGGCGGCCGATGTCAATATCGCGACGTTTCATCTGGGCCGCGCGGCGCCGGGAGAGGACGCGATCGCGCTGGTTCAGCTGGACCAGCCGTTGACCCCGGCGCTGATCGACACGGTCCGCCGCCTCCCGAACGTGATTCAGGCCAAGGCGATGCGCTTTTGACGAGAATGCGAAACCCCGGCCATGGGGGGTAGCCGGGGTTTCCTGGCGCCATCCCGCGGGACGGAACAGCCATGCACCGCCATTTGGGGGAAGCGACGGTGACATCGCATAGTGGCATAGTCTCGCCTAAAAGTGCAATTGATCTTCGGAAGCGAACCTTCCGGTGCCGGTTCGCGATGGTTTGCGAGCCGGTGGGCTCCCTGCGCGCTCTCCCGCTGCCGCCTGAAATGGTACAGAATGACCCGATGAGCTTGCCGGGCCGAAACCCGTTCTGCGGCCATGAATGACGCACCGCACCCCGCGCTGCTGCCGGCCGGATTGTACGATCTGCTTCCGCCCGAAGCCGAGATCGAAGCGGCGGTGGTCGGACGGCTGATCGGCGTCCTCGCGTCGCACGGTTACGAGCGGGTCAAGCCGCCGCTTGTCGAGTTCGAGGAGACCTTGCTGTCGGGCGCCGGCAGCGCGATGGCGAACGACACGTTCCGCACGATGGACCCGATTTCGCACCGCATGGTCGCGGTGCGCGCCGACATGACCCCGCAGATCGCCCGCATCGCCGCGACAAGACTGCCGCACCGGCCGCGACCGCTGCGCCTCAGTTATGCCGGGCAGGTGCTGCGCGTCAGGGCCACGCAGATGCGGCCGGAGCGCCAGTTCGGGCAGATCGGCGCCGAACTGATCGGCGCCGCCGGCCCGGCGGCCGATGTCGAGGCGATCGCGGTGGCCGGCGAGGCGCTGGCCGCCGTCGGGGTGCCGCATTTGTCGGTGGATCTGACGCTCCCGACCCTGGTGCCGGCGATCGCCGAGGCATACGGCATTGCCGGCGAGCGCTGGGCCGCGTTGCGCGCCGCGCTCGACCGCAAGGATGTCGCCGCGGTCGCCTCGGTGGCCGGCGATGCGGGCGAATTGCTCGCTTCCCTGGTCGCGGCGGCGGGTCTCGCGGAGCCGGCCCGCGCCGCGCTCGATCGGCTCGATCTGCCGGAGCGGGCGCGCATCGAGGGCGACCGGCTCGCCGCCGTGCTCGACGGGCTCGACATCGCCATCCCGGATGTCAAGGTCACGGTCGATCCGGTCGAGAACCGCGGCTTTGAATACCATACGGGCATCAGTTTCACGTTTTTCGCACGGGTCGATCCGACGCTCGGCCCGCTCGGCGAACTTGGCCGCGGCGGCCGGTATCAGGCCGGCGATCCGTCGGTGCCCGAGCCGGCCACCGGCTTCACGCTCTATACCGATACGATCCTGCGGACCCTCCCCGAAGCGCTGCCGCGGCGCCGTGTGCTGATCCCGCCCGACGCCGACCGGGCGCGCGCGAAGGCGCTGCGCGAGGAGGGATGGATCACGGTCGCGGCGCTGCGGCCGGCCGCGGACTGGCATGCCGAGGCGCGCCGGCTCGGCTGCGGCCATATATTGGAGAGCGGCGCGCCGCGCCCGATTGCCGACGCGGCGGTCGGCAGGGTGGGTTGACAACCCCGCCCGCATTTTCCGAAGCGGGAGTTCTGAGATGGCCAATGTCGCCGTCGTCGGCGCCCAGTGGGGCGACGAGGGAAAGGGAAAGATCGTCGATTGGCTGTCGCAGCGCGCCGACGTTGTCGTGCGCTTTCAGGGCGGCCACAACGCCGGGCATACGCTGGTCGTGGGCAATGTCGAATATCGACTGAGCCTGCTTCCGTCCGGCGTGGTGCGGCCCGGCAAGCTTTCGATCATCGGCAACGGGGTCGTCGTCGATCCGTGGGCGCTGCTGGCCGAGATCGACACGATGCGCCAAAAGGGGCTGGCGATTTCACCCGAGACGCTGCTTCTCGCCGACAACGCCGCGCTGATCCTGCCGTCGCACGGCGCGCTTGACCGGGCGCGCGAGGAGCGGCGCGGCGAACGGAGGATCGGCACGACCGGGCGCGGCATCGGCCCGGCTTACGAGGACAAGGTCGGCCGCCGCGCGTTGCGGGTCTGCGATCTGGCCGAGCCGAGCACACTGGAAGACCGGGTGGACGATCTGCTGCTGCACCATAACGCGCTGTTGCGCGGGCTCGACGCGCCAGAGTTCGACCGCGCCGAGGTGCTGGCCCGGCTGCGCGAGGTCGCACCACAAGTCTTGCCTTACGCCGCGCCGGTGTGGCGGCTGCTCGATGAGGCGCGCCGCGCCGGCCGCCGCATCCTGTTCGAGGGGGCGCAGGGCGCGATGCTCGATGTCGATCACGGCACCTATCCCTATGTCACCTCGTCGAACACGGTGGCCGGGCAGGCCGCCGCCGGATCGGGCGTCGCGCCGTCGGCGATCGGCTTTGTCCTCGGCATCACAAAGGCCTACACGACGCGGGTCGGCAGCGGCCCGTTCCCGACCGAACTGCACGACGATATCGGCCAGACACTGGGCGATCGCGGCCGCGAGTTCGGCACCGTCACCGGGCGGCGGCGGCGCTGCGGCTGGTTCGACGCGGTGGCGGTGCGGCAGGCCGTCCGGACCGCCGGGATCGACGGCATCGCCTTGACCAAGCTCGACGTGCTCGACGGCTTCGACGAGATCAGGATCTGCACCGGATACCGCCGCGACGGCGAAAGCTACGACTACGTGCCGGCCGGCACGGCGGCGCAGGCCGAGATGGAGCCGGTCTACGAGAGCGCCGAGGGCTGGCGGGAGAGCACTCGCGGCGCGCGCTCGTGGGCCGATCTGCCGGCCACCGCGATCAAATACATCCGCCGCCTCGAGGAGCTGATCGGCGCGCCGGTCGCGATGCTGTCGACCAGCCCGGAGCGCGACGATACGGTGTTGGTGCGCGACCCGTTCGCCGATTGAGCGGAAACGAATTCGCTGGCGGCAACGAAATTTTACGCGGCCGAGATCATAACGTTATCGGGGCGGCGTGCCGCCTGTCGCCGATCGCATGCCGGGTTTTTACCGGCGAGATTTTGACATGCGCCGCGACCGGGCGCAGTCTCCCCATATAGAGGCCGACACCGGCAACCGGATTGAGCATTGCAATGGCGCGAACCGTTGATTGGGAAATTCCGACCGAGTTCCAGCCGAAGCCGGAGGATTTCGACTTCGATCTCGACAGCGCGCTGGGCGCCGTGCTGGGGCTGCAAGCCACCGTCCCCGAGGATGCCTTCACCGCCTCGACCCTCGGCACCGAACGCGCTGGTTCGGGCGTGCTGATCCGCAAGGACGGGCTGGTTCTGACGATCGGATATCTTATTACCGAGGCCGAATCGATCTGGCTGACCTCGACGGTCGGCGGCGCGGTGCCGGCGACGGTGCTCGGCTACGACCAGGAGACCGGGTTCGGGCTGGTGCAGGCGCTGGGCCGTCTCAACGTGCCCCCGTTGGAGCTTGGCGCGAGCCAGCGGGTCGGCGCCGGCGATCGCGGTGTGGTCGCGGCCGAAGGCGGTCGGCGGCACGCGGTTGCCGCGACGGTGGTCGCGCGCCAGGAATTCGCCGGGTATTGGGAGTATCTGCTCGACCGCGCGATCTTTACCGCGCCGGCGCATCCGTTCTGGGGCGGCGCGGCGCTGATTGGCGGCGACGGCAAATTGCTCGGCATCGGCTCGCTCCACGTGCAGCACTCGAACGGGCGCGAGCTGCGCCGCGATGTCAACATGATCGTGCCGATCGACCTGTTGCCGCCGATCATCGACGACATGCTGACTTACGGGCGTCCGAACCGGCCGCCGCGGCCCTGGCTCGGCCTCTACGCCACCGAGGTCGAGGACGCGATCGTCGTCGCCGGGCTGTCGGAACGCGGCCCCGCCAGCAAGACCGGGCTGAAACCGGGCGACCGCATCGTCGCGGTGCGCGACGAACCGATCTCGACGCTGGCCTCGTTCTGGCGCCGCGTCTGGGCGAGCGGCCCGGCCGGCAGCGAGGTCGTCCTGCAGATCGCGCGCGACAAGGAGAAGATGCGGGTGCGCATCCCCTCGGCGGACCGCACCCGCTTTCTGAAGGCGCCAAAGCTGCATTGACCAGGCGTGCGGCGGCACGCAATTCGCGCCAACGGCAGCGCGCCGCGCTTATTGTGCTTTGGTCTCGGTTACAGCGCGCGGGTTCTCGCCGCCCGGCTTGGCGCCGAGGGCTGGGAGGTGCGCGGCACCGCGCGCGACCCGGAGACCGCCGTGGCGCCGCGCTGCACAATGTACCGCTTTGATCGCGAACATCCTCTGCCGCCTGCCGTTTTCGACGGCGTGACTCACATTCTCGTCTCGGTCCCGCCGGACCCGGGAGGCGACCCGGCGCTCGATACGCACGGAAGCGACATCGCCGCGCTGCCCGGCCTCGCCTGGCTC
>JBFXDF010000077.1:0-15694 GCA_050181375.1 Alphaproteobacteria bacterium | reverse complement strand
CGCCGTCGCCCGGCCGCACGCCATGGGGGCCTACCGCGACAACCGCCCGCCGGATATCGGCATCGGGATCGCGCGCGCGATCCGCGCCGCGGTGTCCGGTCGCCCCGGCGGCGTCTATCTCGACCTGACCGCCGAGGTGCTGGCCGCCGCTCTCGACGCCGAGGCGGGGCGTAAATCGCTGATCAAGGTGGTCGATCCGGCGCCGCCGAGCATCCCGGCCCCCGACGCTATCGGCCGCGCCCTCGACCTATTGGCCTCGGCCGAGCGGCCGCTCGCGATCCTCGGCAAGGGGGCCGCGTACGCGCAGGCCGACAGTGAAATCCGCTCCTTTATCGAGACGACCGGGATGCCGTTTCTGCCGATGTCGATGGCGAAGGGTCTATTGCCCGACGACCACCCGCAATCGGCCGCCGCCGCCCGCTCTTATGTCATCGGCAACGCCGATGTGGTGCTGGTGGCCGGGGCGCGGCTCAACTGGCTTCTGTCGCACGGCCGCGCGCCGCTATGGAACGAGAACGCGCGGCTTATACAGGTCGACATCTCGCCGACCGAGATCGACAGCAACCGCGCGATCGCCGCGCCGGTCATTGGCGACATCAAATCGGTTTTCGCCGCCTTAAACGCCGCGCTGAAATCGGCCGCGGTCAAGCGTCAGGCGGCCTGGATCGACGAAATCGGCAAGCGCAAGCAGCAGAACATCGAGCGCATGGCGGCGCGGCTCAACGCCGACCCGAACCCGATGAATTTTTCGTCGGCCCTGCGCGCGGTGCGCAACGCACTCGCCGCCCAGCCCGATGTCTACATCGTCAACGAGGGCGCCAATACGCTCGATTTTGGCCGCAACATCATCGACATGCACCTGCCGCGGCGCCGCCTCGACAGCGGCACCTGGGGCGTCATGGGCATCGGCATGGGCTACGCGGCCGGCGCGGCGGCGGTGACCGGCAAGCCGGTGGTCGCGATCGAGGGCGACAGCGCGTTCGGCTTCAGCGGCATGGAGATCGAGACGATCTGCCGCTACCAGCTGCCGGTAACGACCGTTGTCTTCAACAACAACGGCGTCTATCGCGGCGACCCGGAGGGCCGCCCGTATTCGCCGACCGGTCTTATTCGCGATGCGCGCTACGAGAAGATTATCGAGGCGTTCGGCGGTCGGGGCTACCACGTGACCGACACGCCAGGGCTGACCGGCGCGCTGAGCGAGGCGCTCGCCTCGGGCAAGCCGGCGCTGATCAACGCCGTGATCGACCCGACCGCCGGCACCGAGAGCGGCCACATCCAGAGCCTCAACCCGAAAAGCGCCGTCGCGCAGAAGAAATGACGCGACGCGCAACCCCGTCAAAATTTTGATCTGGTCGGTCGCGACCCGCATCGGAGAAAACCGCGATGGCATACCATACGATCCAAGTCAAAAAATTGACGCCCCATATCGGCGCCGAGATTTCCGGGGTCGATCTGTCGCGCCCGCTCGGCAACCAGCAATTCCAGGAAGTGCACGACGCGCTGATGGAACATCAGGTCGTCTTTTTCCGCGACCAGCGTCTTTCGCACGATCAGCACAAAACCTTCGGGCGGCTGTTTGGCGAGCTGGCGATCCATCCGGCCTCGCCGAATTCCCCCGAGGGGCATCCGGAGATCCTCACGATCCACGCCGACGAGAAATCGAAGCATGTCGCCGGCGAGGAATGGCATTCCGACGTGTCGTGCGACCCGGAACCGCCGATGGGCAGCATTCTCTATCTGACCGAGGTGCCTCCCGAGGGCGGCGACACGTTGTTCGCCAGCATGTACGCGGCTTACGAGAAGCTCTCGCCGCCGATCCGCAGCCTTGTCGAGGGGTTGACAGCGATCCATGACGGCGAGCCGGTCTATCGCGGCCGCTTCGGCTGGGAGGATGCGCGCGGCCGCGACTTCCCGCGGGCCGAGCACCCGGTCGTGCGCACGCATCCGGTGACCGGCCGGAAGGCGCTGTTCGTCAACCCGAATTTCACGACCGCGATCAAGAGCTTGAGCAAACTCGAAAGCGACGCGCTCCTGCAGATGCTGTACCGCCATTGCGAGACGCCGGAATTCCAGTGCCGCTTCCGCTGGCGGCCCAATTCGGTCGCGTTCTGGGATAATCGCTGCGCCCTGCATCACGCGATGTGGGACTACTACCCGCAGCGCCGCCACGGCTACCGCGTCACGATCAAGGGCGACCGGCCGTTTTATAGGTCGTGAACATCGTAAAAGCGACATGGAGCCGCCACGAAACCCGCGTCGTCATTGAGCTGAGCCGGCTTGTTATTTCGCTCGATCGGGCAGTCGCCGCCAGAACATTACAGAAACATGACGAGGCGATGAAATCGCTGTAATATCTTTGTTGTTCGGGTATGCGCCGATCCGCCCTCTCCTAAAAGATCGGTGAGGAGCGCGAGGCGCCCTCTAAACAGAGGTCCCGAAAATGACGAGATTGCAGAAGCCTGTCCTTGCCGCGGCGCTGTTCGCCGGCGTTGCCGCGATCGGACTAACCCCCGCCCTGGCGCAAAACGCCCCCGCCCCGGCCGATACGGGTGCGCCGGCCAGAGAAGGGCACCATCAGGCGCGGGCGCGGATGATGCCCGGACAATTCATCGACGGGCGCATCGCGTTTCTGAAGGCCCAGCTCAAGATCACGCCGGCGCAGGAAGGACAGTGGCAGAAGGTCGAGGCGGCGATGCGCGAAAACGCCAAGGCGCTCGATCAAACAATCGCGACCGCGCGACAGAAAAGCGGCGACCGGAATGCGGTCGAGCGCCTGGAGATGCGAGAACAATTTGCTAAAGTGCGCGCCGAGAACAGCGATCGTATCCTGGCCGCGTTCAAACCTCTCTACGGCAGCCTGTCGCAAGACCAGCAGAAAATGGCCGACCAGCTGATCGGGGCCGCCGGCCGCCATTGGCGTCATCGCGCCTGATCCGCTGTCGGGAAACCCGCCCTCTCGCGCCGGGGGGGGGCGGAGAGGAAACCGAAACCTAGAGGATCCAAAGCCGTAGCTGATACCAACCCCCCTCCCACGCGAGTGCCGCGCCGCCGGCTTGGCTGCATCCTGATAAGCGGGCACGGCGTTGACTTGGCGGCGCGGCGCCGGCAGGCTCGCAGAGGGCGTGAAGTGAGCACGTTGCAGGGGAGGGAGCGCCGATGCATGCCCGGTTCGGGGTGTCCGCATGATGCCGCACCGTGGCGGGTCTTGATCTGGCCCAATCGGACGGCGGGTCGGCCGGCTGCGGTGCGACCCCGCTGCTCGATGTTCGTGACGTCGCGCTTCGGTTCGCCGGCATCGTCGCGCTCGACGGGGTCTCGTTCGCGCTGAACGAAGGCGAGATTTTGGGCCTGATCGGTCCGAACGGCGCCGGCAAGACGACACTGTTCAACTGCGTCAGCCGCCTCTATACGCCGAACCGAGGCGACATTTTGTTCGCCGGACGCTCGCTGCTGGACCGGCCGCCGTACCGAATGGCCGAGATCGGGATCGCCCGCACGTTTCAGAACCTATCGCTGTTCGGCCCGCAAAGCATTCTCGACAACGTGCGGATCGGCGCACATACGCGCAGTCGCGGCAATTTTCTGACCGACGCGCTGCGGCTGCCCGCGACGCGACGCCGCGACGCGGCGTTGACCGAGGGCGCCTGGGGATTGCTGGACATGCTCGACCTGCGCGATGTCGCGCTGCGTTCGGCATCCGGGCTGCCGCTCGGCACCCGCAAGCGGATCGAACTGGCTCGCGCGCTGGCCGCGGCGCCTCGCCTGCTCCTCCTCGACGAGCCGGCCGGAGGACTGACCCAGGGGGAGGTCGGCGAGCTTGGCCGTCTGATCCGGCGTATCCGCGACGAGCGCGGCGCCACCATATTGCTTGTCGAGCATCACATGCAGCTCGTCATGTCGGTGTCCGACCGGGTCGTCGCGCTCGATTTCGGCCGAAAAATCGCCGAGGGTACACCCTCCGAGGTGCAGCGGGACCCGGCCGTCATCGAAGCCTATCTCGGGAC
The DNA here is from genome assembly GCA_050181375.1 of Alphaproteobacteria bacterium. Classification (GTDB taxonomy): domain Bacteria; phylum Pseudomonadota; class Alphaproteobacteria; order ATCC43930; family CGMCC-115725; genus DATARH01. The sequence continues at coordinate 11,687 of JBFXDF010000077.1, read as the reverse complement.
CGGGACGACGCGCGTTGCGGAAGCCGCGCGATGATGCTGAAAGTCAGCGGCCTCGACGCCTTTTACGGCGAGGCGCAGGTACTGTTCGGGATCGGCTTTTCGCTCGATGAGGGGCGGGTGCGGACGCTGCTCGGGGCGAACGGCGCCGGCAAGACGACCGCGCTGCGGGCATTGTGCGGCATGGTCCAAACCCGGGGGGATATCCGCTTCGAGGGACGGCGGATTACGGGCTGGGCGACCGAGGACATCGTGCGGCTCGGAATCGCGCACGTGCCCGAGGGACGCGGCACCTTCACGAGCCTCACGGTCGAGGAAAATCTACGGCTCGGCGCGACGGCGCGACGCGACCGGGCCGGGATCGCGGCCGATATCGACCGTGTCTGCGCCCAGTTCCCGCGGCTTGAGGAGCGCCGGGCGCAGCAGGCCGGCACCCTGTCCGGCGGCGAGCAGCAGATGCTGGCGGTCGGCCGGGCGCTGATGCTGCGGCCGCGGCTGATGCTGCTCGACGAGCCGTCTTTCGGGCTGGCGCCGCTGATTGTCGAGGAGCTGTTCGCGACCTTGCGCCGCGTCAGCGGCGAGACCGGCGTGGCGATGCTGATCGTCGAGCAGAACGCGGCGCTGGCTCTCGAAATGGCCGAACACGCCTACCTGCTCGAAACCGGCCGCGTCGTGATGGACGCGCCGGCCGCCGTGATCGGCGCCGACGAGTCGATCCGCCGGGCGTATCTGGGGTACTGAATTGTCGTTTTCATCGATAAACCCCAGCACCGCCGGCTACCGGCCGGCCTGCCGGCGAGACGCCGGCGGTCCCGGTTCCGCTCCCGGGCTTTGACGCGGCGATGGAACTCCTGCTGCAGCAGATCCTGGCGGGGCTGGCGACCGGGGCGATCTATGCGGCGATGGCGCTGGCGGTCGTGATGATCTACCAGGCGATCGACCATCTGAACTTCGCCCAGGGTGAGATGGCGATGTTCTCGACCTTTATCGCCTGGCAGCTCATCGAATGGGGGCAACCTTATTGGGTCGCGTTTGTCGGCTCGGTCGTGCTGTCGTTTGTCGGCGGCGTGCTGATCGAGCGCGTGCTGTTTCGGCCATTGCACAACGCGCCGATTTTGAGCCAGATCGTCGCGTTTATCGCGCTGTTCAGCATTCTGAACAGCCTCGCCGGGTTCATCTGGGACTACAACATCAAAACATTCCCGACGCCGTTCGGTAATAGCCCGCTGTTCGGAAGCAATTTGATCGGCACGCATCAGGCCGGCATGATCGGCGTGACCGTGGCGATGCTCGGTTTGCTTTATCTTTTCTTCCGAGGTACGAGACTGGGTCTCGCGATGCGCGCCGCCGCCGCCAACCCGCAATCGGCGCGCCTTGTCGGCATCAGGGTCGGCTGGATGACGGCGCTCGGCTGGGGCATGGCCGCCGCGATCGGCGCGGTCGCCGGCATGCTGATCGCGCCGGTCGTGTTTCTCGAACCGAATATGATGCTTGGCGTCCTGCTCTACGGCTTCGCCGGCGCGGTGCTGGGCGGGCTGACCAGCCCCGGCGGCGCGGTGCTCGGCGGGTTTGCGGTCGGGATCGTCGAGAACCTGGCGGGCGCCTTCATCCCCTATGTCGGCCGCGAACTGAAGCTGACGATTGCGCTGGTGCTGATCGTCGCCGTGCTGATGGTGCGGCCGAGCGGCATTTTCGGCCGCCGCGTGGTGACCCGGGTATGACTGCGCCCTCGCGAAACATCGGGGTCGCGCCGGCGCGAGACATCGCGCGGGAATCGACCACCAGCTCGCTGGCGAGCCGGCGGTTCGCGATTGCCGCCGTGGTAATCGCGGCGTTGCTGGCGCCGCTGCTTGTGCGCGGTTTTGTGACGTTCCAGCTGACGCTGGTGATGATCTACGGTCTGGCGATCCTCGGCCTCAACCTCCTGACCGGGTTCAACGGCCAGTTTTCGCTTGGGCACAGCGCGTTTTACGGTATCGGCGCCTACACGGCGGCGATCCTGATGGACCGCTGGGACGTGCCGTATTACGCGACGCTGCCGGCGGCCGGAGCGGTGTGCTTTGTCGTCGGGTTTCTGTTCGGGTTTCCGGCGCTGCGGCTGCAAGGGATCTATCTCGCTCTCGCCACCTTCGCGCTCGCCACCGCGATGCCGCAGATCCTCAAATTTGACCCGCTCTCGCCGTTCACCGGCGGCGTGCAGGGGATCGTGATTCTGAAGCCCGATCCTCCGTTCGGGCTGCCGATCGACCCCGACCAGTGGCTCTATTATTTCACATTGGCGGTGCTGCTCGTGATGTTCCGGGCGGCCGCGAACTTGGTCCGCAGCCGCAGCGGGCGCGCGATGATGGCGATCCGCGACAGCCCGATCGCGGCCGCGGCAATGGGCATCGACACGTCGCTGTACAAGACGGTGACGTTCGGCGTCAGCGCGCTTTATACGGGCGTCGCCGGAGCGCTCGGCGCGATCGCGGTGCAGTTTGTCGCGCCGGACAGTTTTACGTTTCTGCTGTCGATACAGCTACTTGTCGGGCTGGTGATTGGCGGGGTCGGCTCGATCCCGGGAAGCCTCGTCGGCGGCGTGTTCGTGATGTTCGTGCCGAACATCGCCGAGGCGGTTTCCACCGGGCTTGCCGGCGCGATTTACGGTGCGATTATGCTGCTGATTGTTTTCGCGATGCCGGCCGGGGCGGCCGGGTTTGTGCGCTATGCGCTGTCCCGGGCACCTTTCTGGCGACATCGCTCGGTAGAAGCCCGAACGGAGGTCCAAGGATGACCCGTCTGACCCGCCGCACGATCCTTGCCGCGCTGCCGAGCGCGATCGCGCTCGGCGCGATACCGGCTTTCGCCGAAAAGAAATACGATACCGGCGCAAGCGACAGCGAGATCAAGATCGGCCACACGAACCCGTATAGCGGCCCGGCCTCGGCCTATGGCGTCATTGGCAAAACCGAAACCGCGTTTTTCAACATGATAAACGAGCAGGGCGGCGTTAATGGTCGCAAAATCAATTTTATTTCCTACGACGACGGCTATAGCCCGCCAAAGACGGTCGAACAGGTGCGCAAGCTGGTCGAAAGCGACGGCGTGCTAATGTTGTTCAACACGCTCGGCACTCCGACCAACACCGCGATCCACAAATATTGCAACGCCAGGAAGGTACCGCAGCTTTTCGTCGCATCCGGCGCGACCAAGTGGGGCGATCCAAAGCATTTCCCGTGGACGATGGGTTGGCAGCCGAATTACCAGAGCGAAGGACACATCTACGCGACATACCTCAAGGAGCATCACCCGAGCGCAAAGATCGGTATTCTGTACCAGAACGACGACTACGGAAAGGACTACGTCAAAGGTATGAAGGACGGGCTCGGCGACAATGCGAAGACGATGATTGTTTCCGAGCTGCCCTACGAAACGACCGACCCGACCGTCGATTCGCAGATCGTCAGTCTGAAGGGTTCGGGCGCCGATGTGTTTTATGACGTGACGACGCCCAAATTCGCGGCCCAGGCGATGAAGAAAGCGGCCGAGATCGGATGGAAGCCGGTGCATTTGTTGAACAGCGTCTCGAATTCGATCGGCGGCGTGCTGAAAGCTGCCGGCCTCGACAATGCCGAAGGCGCTCTTTCGACATTCTACTTCAAGGATCCGACCGATCCGACTTGGCGGAACGACGCCGGCTACAACAGTTGGGCCGCGTTCATGGACAAGTACTATCCCGACGGCGACAAGACGAGTTCGTTTACCGTTTATGCTTATACCGTCGCGCAAGGTCTGATCAACGTGCTGCAACGCTGCGGCGACCAGCTGACCCGCGAGAACATCATGAAGCAGGCGGCGAGCATCAAGGATCTGGAGCTGCCGATGCTGTTGCCGGGAATTAAGGTAAACACCAGCCCGAGCGATTTCTTCCCAATCGTGCAGCAGCAGATGGCGCGCTTCGACGGCAAGGAATGGAAGCTGTTCGGCCCAGTCATTACCGGCTCGATACAGTCCTGACCCCGCCGCTGCTGCCACAGCGCAAGCCGCTGCGCGGCGGCCTCTCTACAACAGGTCGCGCAGCATCGCTACGAGCGGCTTGTCGGCGGGCGGCATCTCGTAGTCGCCGAGCCGGCCCGGGCGCACCCATTTGAGGCGCTGACCTTCCCGCGCGATCACGATCCCCGACCATTTGCGGCAGACATAGAGCGGCATCAGCAGATGAAAATCGGGATAGGCGTGCGAGGCGAAGGTGAACGGCGCGAGACAGCTTTCGTTGACGTCGATCCCCAGCTCCTCGGCGAGTTCGCGGATCAGCGCCGCCTCGGGCGTCTCGCCGAGCATCACCTTGCCGCCGGGAAACTCCCACATTCCGGCGAGGTGCTTGCCGGCGGGACGCTCGGCTAACAACACGCGGCCGTCCGCGTCGATCAGCGCTACGGCGGCAACAAGGACGATCGGCCTCGTTTCGGGTTCGCTTGTCATTCCGGACCCGCGGGCTGCGCCGGCGCCCCGGAATGACAAGACCGGCCGGTCGTCACGCGGAGGTCAGCTCCGGTAGCTGCCGTTGATATCGACATAGCCATGCGTCAGGTCGCAGGTCCATATCGTCGCGCGGCCGGGCCCGATGCCGAGATCGACCCTCATCGTGATATAGCGGCCCCCCATATGCTCGGCGACCGGGGCTTCGTCATAGCCCGGCACCGGACCGCCCTCGGCCGCGATCAACACGCCGCCGATCGAGACCGACAGCTTGTCGCGCTCGGCCATTTCGCCGGCCTTACCGACCGCCATGACGATGCGGCCCCAATTCGCGTCGCCGGCCGCGATCGCGGTCTTGACCAGCGGCGAGTTGCCGATCGCCAGGCCGACGCGGCGCGCCGCGTCGTCGCTCTCGGCGCCCGTGACCTCGATTGTGACGAATTTTTCGGCGCCCTCGCCGTCGCGCACGATCTGCGTCGCGAGATCGACCATGACCGTGTCGAGCGCGCGGCGAAAATCGGCAAGGCGCGGGTCGTCGGGGCGGGTCACCGGCGCGTGGCGCGCCTGGCCGGTTGCGCAGAGCAGCACCGTATCGCTGGTCGAGGTGTCGCTATCGACCGTGATCGAATTGAATGACGGTACCGTCGCGGCGGACAGCAGGCTTTGCAGCACACCGGCCGGCAGGTTCGCGTCGGTAAACAGGTAGCCGAGCATCGTCGCCATATTGGGCGCGATCATGCCGGAGCCCTTTGCGAAGCCGTTGAGCCGCACGGTGGCGCCATCGATCGTCGCGGTCGCGGTCGCGCCTTTCGGAAACGTGTCGGTTGTCATGATCGCGCGGGCCGCCGCCTCCCAGGCCTCGGGCGAAAGTTTTTCGAACGCGCCGGGCAGCGCCGCGACGATGCGCTCGGGCGGCGGCGGCTCGCCGATCACGCCGGTCGAGGAGATGAACACCTCCCTTCTTTCGCAGCCCAGCAGGCGTGCGACGGTTTCGGCGGTGGCCTCGACGACCTGCCAGCCGGAGCGGCCGGTGAATACGTTGGCGTTGCCGGAATTGACGACGATCGCACGCGCCGTGCCGCCCGGCAGGCATTGCCGGCACCACACGACCGGGTGTCCCGGTGTGCGCGACAGCGTGAACACCCCGGCGACCGTGCTGCCCGGCGCCAGTTCCGCGACCATCATGTCGGTGCGACCGCGATAGCGGATGCCTGCCTCATGCGCCGCGAGGCGCACGCCGGCGATCGGCTCCATCGTCGGAAAACGCTCGGGGGCGAGAGGGGAGACGGCGGCCATCTTTTCGCACTCCGCAAGGCGGGCATGTTCGGGCCGCGAGGTGTCGCATATCGGTGCGCGCCTCACAACCCGCCGTCGCGATCCGGCGGTGGCGCCGGTACCGATCATTTCGCCGCTGGCGGCCGTCACCGCCTCGGCTGGCGCGCCATCAAGGCCCGGCGCACGCGGCTCAGGCGACCTGCTGCAATGTCAAACGGTGCCAGACCTCGGACAAGGCCGCCACCAGCGCGTCGATATCGGCGTCGCCATGCAGCGGGGTCGGCGTCAGACGCAGCCGCTCGGTGCCGCGCGGCACGGTCGGGTAGTTGATCGGCTGCACGTAAATGCGGTGCTCATGCAGCAGCATGTCGCTGGCGGTTTTGCACAGCGCCGCATCGCCGATCAGCACCGGCACGATATGGCTCTGCGACGGCATCACCGGCAGCCCGGCCTCAGCCAGACGGTGTTTGACGAGGGCGACCCGGTTCTGATGCCGCAGGCGTTCGGCTTGGCTCCGCTTCAGGTGGCGCACCGCGGCGAGGGCGCCGGCCGCCAGCGCCGGCGGCAGCGAGGTCGTGAAAATAAAGCCCGGCGCGTGGCTGCGCAGGAAATCGATAAGTGCGGCCGAGCCGGCGACATAGCCGCCCATAACGCCGAACGCCTTGGCCAGCGTTCCCTGGATCACCGTCGGGCGCTCGGGAACGCCGTCGCGCTCAGCGATGCCGGCGCCGCGCGGTCCGTAAAGACCGACCGCGTGCACCTCGTCGAGATAGGTCATCGCGCCGTAGCGGTCGGCGACATCGCACAATTCGGCGATCGGCGCGACGTCGCCGTCCATCGAGTAGACCGATTCGAAGCACACCAGCTTCGACCGCTCGCGCGGCAGGGCGGCGAGGCGGCGTTCGAGGTCATCGGGATCGTTGTGGCGGAAAATCTGCTTCTCGGCGCGGCTGTGGCGGATGCCGGCGATCATCGAGGCGTGATTCAGCGCGTCCGACAGCACAACCAAGCCGGGAATTTCGTGCGCCAGCGTCGACAGCGCCGCCTCGTTCGCGACATACCCTGAGGTGAAGACGAGCGCCGCCTCGCGCCGGTGCAGATCGGCCAACTCGCGTTCGAGTTCGAGATGCAGGTGGCCGTTGCCGGAAATATTGCGCGTGCCGCCGGCGCCGGCGCCGAACGCCTCGATCGCTCCGGTCATCGCGGCGAGCACATCCGGATGCTGGCCCATGCCGAGATAATCGTTCGAGCACCACACCGTGACCTCGGTCCCGATGCGGTGATCGTAGGCGCGCGGAAACCGGCCGCAACGCCGTTCGAGGTCGGCGAACACACGATACCGCCCCTCGGCGCGGAGCGCGTCGAGGCGCTGTCGGAAAAAGCCGTCGTAATCCATGTCACCGCCGCCGAAAGAGATTTCACGATACCAATTCGGGGGCCGATCCCGCCATGGGCGCTGTGTCGCGCCCGACCCCCGGCTGACAATCGACCTCTTGCACCGCCGCCGGTTCATTGATCTGGGTCATTTGGGAGCAGCCCCGCTCAATCGGCCGACCACAGCCGCTCGACGATGCCGCGACGATTTGGGTTCGACGGGGCGCCAAAAACGTCGTCGAACGGCGTGCTGTCGCGAGGTGGCCCTAATTGGGCAGGTCGATGCGAGCGGATCGAGACGGCAGTCGTTCGATCCCGGCGGCTGATGAACCGGTGCGTCGTTATCCGGCGGCCGCTGAGGACGGTGTTTCAACAATGTCCCATTTCAGGCTTTCCGTGGCCGCCATGACTTCCGCCCGTTCCGGTTCAGTAACCCCGAGCTCATCGACAGTGGCGGTGATATGCTGCAGGTGAATGTTCCATTCCCCCCGCATCTTTTTCTTAACTTAGCGTGAAGCAATTGCGACGCACGGAAAGCGGCATCAAATCTCGCTATTTCGCCGGAGCGCACGCGAAGGTCGCGCGCGCCGGCAGCAGCAGCGGGCAATATTGCAGGAAGTAATCGGTATCGACCGGCTCTGCGGTTGTGCCGGCGGGGCATTCCTTTTGCGCCTCGGCCTGCGCGGCGTCGCGGGTCGTGGTCAGCGCGCTGTAGCAGATGGCGACACGCGTGCCGGCGGGCTGACCCGGCGTCGCGAGGGCCGGATATGTCGAATACGGGCCGAACGCGCGGCCGCAGCCGGCCAGCGCCATCGCGACGAGCAGCGCCAGCGATGCGCCTGCCCGCGCGGTCACGCGACCTCTGCCAGCGCCCGCTCGGCAAATAGCGCCGCAGCCATCAGTCTCGCGTCGCCGCCGACCCGGCCGACCAGCTGGACGCCAGTCGGCAGCCCGCTGTCGCCCCACATTGCCGGGAGAGTCACGCACGGCACGCCGAGCAGCGTCCACATGCGGTTGAATACCGGGTTGCCGGTATGGCCGAGACCGCGCGGCGCCTCTCCCGGAGCGGCCGGGGTCAGCATCGCATCGCAGCTTCCGAAAAACGCATCGAGCTGGGCGCGCGCCGCCATGGTGTGTGCGATCGCGGCGTCGTATTCGGGTGCGCCGACCGCCAGCCCGGTATCGAGAAGCTGGCCCAGCGGCGGCGACAATTCGGCGCTGTGAAGCAGTCTCTCGTAGGCGAGCGAGCGGACCAGCTCAAACCCCATGATCGCCCGCTGGGCCTCGGTCAGGCGCTGGTGCTCGGCTGGGATCCGGATATCGTCGACCCGCGCCCCGGCGCGTTCGAGAGCGGTGCGGGCATGGTCGAGCGCCGCCGCCGTCTCCGTTTCGGCCTCGTCCCACATCGGGGTGCGGTAGAGGCCGAAACGCGGCGGCGTTTCGGGAGGCGCGACCTCGCGCAGTTCCGGCCGGCCAGCGACGACCCCGGCGAAAAATGCCGCATCGGCGACGTCGCGCGCCATCGTCCCGATCGTGTCGAGGCTGTCGCACAGCATCTTGACGCCGGCGCGCGGGATCGTGCCGAAGCTTGGCTTGTAACCGACGATGCCGCAGAACGCGGCCGGGCGGATCACCGAACCGGCGGTCTGCGTGCCAAAGGCGAGGGGCGCCATCAGGTCGGCGATTGCGGCCGCCGAACCGCTCGACGAGCCGCCCGGCGTGTGCTGCGAGTTGCGCGGGTTGGCGGTCTTGCCCGGCGTGAAACAGGCGAACTCGGTCGTCACGGTCTTGCCGAGCACGACCGCCCCGGCGGCGCGCGCCAGGGCGACGCAGGCAGCGTCGGCCGCAGGACGGTGGCGGGCATAGATCGCCGAGCCGTATCCGGTCGGCATGTCGGACGTGTCGATCAGGTCCTTGACCGCGATCGGGACCCCGTGCAGCGGGCCGCTCGGGGCCGATGCGTCGCGCCGTCGTGCCTCGGCGAGCGCCGCCTCCGGATCGAGATATTGCCAAGCGCCCACCGTCGGCTCGCGCGCGGCGATCCGCTCCAGGCAGGCGGCGACCAGCGCCTCGGCGGTGAGCCGGCCTTCGGCGATTCGTTGCGCCGCGGCGCGGGCGGAGAGGGAAAGAGGATCGGGCATCGGGCGCTCCTGGCTGGTTTTCACACTCTAACACTGGCGCCCGGTTGGTGACTTATCTCCTTTGCCGGCGCATCGGAGCCACTGAAATCCGTCCCAGATCTCTCCACAGCAGGCCAGGGCATGCTCACTTCGCAAACAGCGGCGGCCGTCGCCGGTAAAGACAATTCTCGCGCGTCCGTCGGAATTTTTGACGGCCACCTCGCGCGCGAGCGGGCTTTTTCGCGTAGCCTTCGGGTGCTTAACACTATGTAATGGCTCGCCTGCAACCTTTTAGGTCGGAATAGTTACGTCCAAAGGTAGTAAATTATGTATGTCGGCTTTTTTTACAAACTTCGGTAAAAGTTGACGCCAAAGTGACGGCGGTGGCGGGCTTCCGATGTTAACTAATAGATTCCAAACAACGTTCTTTGAGGTGGCATGGTTTTTGCTCAGTAGACAGCGGGAATGTCCCGCGGTCGCCGATCGGTCGCTTTGACCCGGACCGCTGGCACTTGGCGAATGTCGGTGTGGGAGTGAGGAAATGCGCGCAGCGTCCCTAGCACTCGGCTTGATTGCAGCAGGCGCCTTACCGGTCGCGGCGTTGGCCCAACCGTGCACGACGGCATCTTACGACACTTACCTCGCGGCGGGATTTTCTTGCGAAGTCGGCGACAAAACGTTTTCCAGCTTTTCGTTCACCAGCACCGCCGGCGGCTCCGGTATTCAAGTGACGCCCAATCAAATCGCGGTTTCGCCCCAGTTCACCGCGCAAGGTCCGGGTCTGACGTTTTCCTCCGGCGCGATCTTTGTCTCCCAGGCTGCGCCGATCGCTGATCTTACCTTTGTCGATGTCACGTTGGATTTCACGGTGACCGCCGGCGCAGGATTTCTTATTGAGGATGCCGCTCTCAACATCGCCGGCGGCGTAACCGGCGGCGGGGTCGCCATGGTCGACGAAACGGTTACGCCCGGAGGCGCGTTGCACACCGAATTTCCGGCGACGCCAAGCGACCACATCACATTTACCCCGGTTCTCACTGTTGATGTCCTTAAGGACATCTTTGTCGGGGTCCCTGCCGGAAGCACCGGCACCGCCAACATTACGGCGATATCGCAGACATTTTCCCAAGTCGTGCCAGAGCCGGGCTCGCTGGCGCTGCTCGGAGCCGGGCTGGTCGGGATGGGGTTGTTGCGGCGTCGGCGGCGGACCTAGCAAGACACAGCGGACAGCGTAAAGAACGCCGACACTCTCTCGCAATGGCGCCTCGGCGCCGTTGCGGCTCGTCGGTCCCCGTCATAATGCCGGAACGGAGGTGCGCGGCGGCATCGATTGCACTCGCCCAAGTCCACCTCCTACGCTAAAATTGCCGTGAAAGGACGTGGGTCGCGGATCGTGCCCGCGGATCCCGCAAATGGTACGGGTGATCATGGCCCAGCATCGCGCGCGCGATGACGAAGCCGAGGCACGCCGCACGGCGGCGCTAATGGGCCTTATCGTGATCCTCGTATTGGCAATCGCCGCCGTATTCCTGGTCCGCGAGCTGCGCAGCAACGCCAATCTCGAAGACTGTCTGATGGCCGGGCGCCGCAATTGCGCGCCAATCGAGGCACCCTCGCACCGTCCATAGCGAGCAGGACCGGCCGGCGGGATCAGCCTCCAGCGTACCACAGCCCGAGCAGCGCGACGGTTCCGAGGACGATCCGGTACCAGGCGAACACACCGAAGCCGTGTCGGGAAACGAAATCGACGAGCCAGCGCACGACCGCCAACGCGGCGAAGAACGCGACGACGAACCCGATCGCGATCACCTCGCCATTGTCGAAGGAAAGCTCGCCGCGGCTTTTATAGAGGTCGTAGGCGGAGGCGCCGAACATTGTCGGGATCGCGAGAAAAAACGAGAACTCGGTCGCCGCCGGGCGGCTGACGCCAAGCATCAACGCCCCCATGATCGTCGCCCCGGCGCGCGAGACACCCGGGATCATTGCCAGTATTTGACAGAACCCGATGCCGAGCGCGGTCCGCGAGGGCATCGCTTCGACGATGCGGATGCGCGGCAGCGGCCTGATTCGCTCGATCAGCAGGATCAGAAAGCCGCCGATCACAAGGCTGACCGCCACTACCCATGGCGAAAACAGGACTTCCTTGATAAAGCGGTGCAGAAAAGCACCCGCCACCGCGGCGGGAAGAAACGCAACGACGATATTAAGGATAAAGCGTCGTGCCGAGGGGTCGCTCAGCATCCCGGTAACGGCGTTGAACAGCCGCTCGCGGTAGACCCAGCACACGGCCAGGATCGCGCCGAGCTGGATCACGACCTCGAAGACCTTGCTGCCCGGTCCGGTGAACCCAATCAGTTCGGCGGCGAGGATCAGATGGCCGGTAGAGGAGACCGGCAGAAACTCGGTCAATCCCTCGACAATTCCGAGGATGACTGCGGAAGCGAACTGGGGATCGAGCATGTC
>JBFXDF010000076.1:0-15736 GCA_050181375.1 Alphaproteobacteria bacterium | reverse complement strand
TGGTTTGACTGCGGCCTCATAGGCCGGCAGGGTAGCGGCTGTCGCGGGGGTTGAGCTGCGAGCCGGCGTGTCGCGGCTTGGCGGCGGCAATGGGGGAATCCCGGGAGCGAGCGAGAAACCGGATGGCGGCCGCGCCGGCATGCGTGCTCACCTCGATTGCGTCTATCGATCGCGGCGTCGGATTGGGGTTCGCCGAGGAGAGTCGGGGGGCGATGAAAGCGGTCGCCGTTGTCGGATTGCTCGCCTGCCTTGCCGCCGGATGTTCGGCGTTGCCGCACGCGGGACCGACGGCCAGGGACGTCAGGGGGCAGGAATTCGAGAACAATCAACTCCGCTTCGCCCTCGTCGATATCGACGACAATGTCGTTACCGTGCAGAACGCGGCGCCGCCCGAAAGCTTTTCGGCGCGATTCAAGAAATACGGCAAACCCCCGCAACCGAAGATCGGGGTCGGCGACGTCGTCGTCGTGTCGATCTGGGAAGCCGCCGGAGGCGGACTGTTCGGCGCATCGCTGAACGACAGCGTCTCGCCGGGGTCGCGCAACGTCACGATCCCGGAGCAGGTGGTGGGCCGCGACGGCATGATTACCGTGCCGTTTGCCGGACAGGTACCCGCCGCCGGACGAACCCCGCTCGAGGTCCAACGCACGATCGAACAGCGCCTGGGCGAGAAAGCGATCGAACCGCAAGCGATCGTCACCGTGGCGAAGAGCCTGTCGAACAGCGTCACTGTGGCGGGCGAGGTGGTAGGCGGCGCCCGCATTCCGCTGTCGGTCAAGGGCGATCGCCTGCTCGACGTGATTGCCGCCGCCGGCGGTGCGAAATCCCCGATCTACGAGACATTCGTGCGCTTGTCGCGGGGCGGCGTCACCGCGACGATCCCGATGGAACGCCTGGTCTCGAACCCGGCGGAGAACATCTACGCGCAACCCGACGACGTCCTGACGCTGGTACGCATACCGCAGTCTTTCACGACATTCGGCGCCACCGGGACGAACGCGTTGATCCCGTTCCCGGCCGAACGGATGACGCTGGCGGAGGCGCTCGCCAAAGCCGGCGGCCTGCAGGATCAGCGCTCCGATCCGGCCGGCGTCTTTCTGTTCCGCTATGAGCCGGCCCCGATGGTCAAGTCGCTCGGCCGTCCGGTGCTGGCGACCGGACCCGACGGGGAGACGCCGGTGGTCTACCGGCTCGACCTGCGCAACGCCAAATCGTTCTTTCTTGCCCAGCGTTTCCCGATTGAGGACAAGGACGTTATCTACGTCGCGAACTCAGACCTGAACGAGTTGCAGAAATTTTTCACCTTGATAAACACGATTACCGGCCCGGTCATCTCCGGGGTCGTGGTCTCGAGCGCGGTGCAATAATCCGGTCGAACCTCGCGGCCGGCACACGGCGGTCGGGCAAAACATTGCCTCTCTGATCGAACGGCGTTGCAGTGATCGCTCTGGACCTGTCGCGCCTGCTGTCGCGCGCCGGCCGCGCAACACCGACCGGCATCGACCGGGTCGAACTGGCCTATGCCGAGCACCTGATCGCGAGCGGGCAACGGTGCTGCTACGCCGCCGTCACTCCGGACGGCAGGCTGGCGCCGTTGCCGAAGCGGATTGCCGAAGGTTTCGTCCGCGAGATCGGCGCGGCTTGGCGCGGTCCGCCCGATCCGAAGGAGCAGGATCGGCGGGTGCGACGAATCGCGCGCCATGCCCGCATCGCGCTGCTCGCGGGAAGCGAGCGGCGGCTGTTCGGCGCATTGCGCGACGCCCCCGGCGGCTCCGTATATCTGCTGGTGTCGCACCACCATCTCGAACGGAAAAGATTGATCGCACGCCTGAAGCGGCGCGGCCGGACGCGGTTCGTCTGCCTGATCCATGATTTGATCCCGGTCGAGTTCCCCGAATACGCGAAACCCGGCCAAGCGGCGAACCACCTCCGCCGGATCGAGACCGCGGTCGCGCTCGCCGACGCACTGATCGTGAACTCGGCCGTGACCGGCGCGGCACTGCAAGACCATCTCGACCGCGCCGGCCGGACGCCGCCGGTCTTGACGGCGCCGTTCGGCGCCGACCTGCCGGCTGCCGCGCAATCCGGCGTGCCTCCGATCGGCCGGCCGTATTTCGTCTATGTCGGCACGATCGAGGCACGCAAGAACCATCTGCTGCTGCTCAATCTGTGGCGTCAGCTGAGCCGCGATCTCGGGGAACGGACCCCGGTGCTCGTTCTGGTAGGTCAACGCGGCTGGGAAATCGAAAACGTTGTCGACATGCTCGATCGCTGTCCGGCGCTGCGCGGGACCGTCATCGAGCTCAATGCCGCGCCCGACGCGGCGCTGGTGCCGTTGCTGCGCGGCGCGCGCGGGTTGCTGCTGCCGTCCTTCGCGGAAGGTTTCGGGTTCCCGGTGATCGAGGCGCTGCAGCTCGGGGTGCCGGTCTTGTGCAGCGACATCGCGGCGCTGCGCGAGATCGGCGGCGCGGTGCCCGAGTTTCTCGACCCGCTCGACGGGCCGGGCTGGCGCGCCGCGATCCTCGACTACGCCGCGCCGAAATCGCCGCGCCGCGCCGCGCAGCTGGCCCGCCTCGCGGGCTGGAGTCCGCCGCGCTGGGACGGGTATTTCGCGGCTGTCGATCGCTTTATCGCGGAGGTGGCGTCGGCGCGATGATCGCCGTCGTGCGCGCGAGGCGCGGCCCGCGGCGCATCGGCGGGGTCGCTAGACTAGTTCCAGCGCTCGCGCCGGATCGGCTCGGCTGGGCTGACGCCGCCCAGCCGGGCAACGGTCTCGGTAGGCGTGCCGCCGTGCCGCGATGCGCCGATCCACCCGAGGCAGAATTCCACCCATCTTGGCCGCCGGCGCTCGACCGCGGCCTCCCCGCGAATCGCCACCATTCCGTGCCGCCGGTACGCGGCGACCCAGCGCATCACGCGCCGCTCGTCAATGCCGAACGGCGCCCCGGCTTCTTCCGGGCTCCAGCCATCGACCAATACCCGCTGCACGATCAGACCTCGCTGCGCTGCCGCGAGGTCGCGCATTCGCGCCGATTTTTTGCACATCTTTTCACCCACACCGCCTTTCTTGCGAAACGACGGGAAGGCGGGAGTCATCCCGGTACTAACCTTGATCAAACCCCCCGATCGGGCGCCGAATCGCCGACCGCGACAACGACGCGGCCACGCACCTGACCGTTGAGGATGTGCGGAGCGAGATCGGACACCTTGGCGAGCGGCACGATTTCGGTCATCCGGTCGAGGCGGTCGAGCGGCAGGTCGCGCGCGAGGCGGTTCCAAGCCGCGATGCGCTCGTCGCGCGGACACATCACCGAATCGATGCCGAGCAGGTTGACCCCGCGCAGCAGAAACGGGATGACGCTCGCCGGCAAATCGCTGCCGCCGGCCAGCCCGCAGGACGCGACGCTGGCGCGGTATTGGAGCGTTGTCAGGATCGTCGCCAGCGTGTTGCCGCCGACCGCGTCGATCGCGCCGGCCCAGCGCTCGCGATCGAGCGGACGGGTCGGCTTCGCGGCCAGCGCGGCGCGGTCGATGAGTTCGGCGGCGCCGAGACTTTCGAGATAATCGCGCAGTTCCGGCCGCCCGGTCGAGGCGACGACCCGGTAGCCGAGCGAAGCAAGCAGCGCGACCGCGACGCCGCCGACCCCGCCGGACGCACCGGTCACCAGCACCTCTCCCAGATCCTGCTTGAGGCCGTGATGTTCGAGCGCGGTCACCGCCAGCATCGCGGTGAACCCGGCCGTGCCGATCGCCATCGCCTGCCGTGCGCTGAGCGCCGCGGGCCGATGTACGAGCCAGTCGGCCTTGACGCGCGCCCGCTCGGCATAGCCGCCCCAGTGCGTTTCGCCGACCCGCCAGCCGGTCAGGATCACCGGATCGCCGGGCTTGAACTCGGGAGACGATGATTCTTCGACCGTACCGGCGAAATCGATGCCGGGAACATGCGGATACTGCCGCACGAGACGGCCCTGCCCCAACAGGACCATGCCGTCCTTGTAGTTCAGTGTCGAATATTCGACCCGCACCGTGACGTCGCCTTGCGGGAGGCGCGAGTCGTCGAGGCTTTCGAGGCGCGGCACGACCTTGCCGGCTTCCTCGTGCAGCACCAGGGCGCAGAACTCGGTCATGTCGCTTATGACCTAATGTCCGGCAAGTTTCAGGAGCGCGAATGCAGCGCCGAAAAGAGTCACGATCAGTCCGGCCTGCATAAAAAGCAGTTGCACGGAAGTCGGCATCTGCGAGACGCGGCCCTTGATCTCGGCAATATCCACCATGATCCGCCGCAAATCGGCCTTGATGTCCTTGACATCGTTTTCGAGGACGGAAACGCGCGCTTCCATCCCCGGATCATGGGGGCCGCCGCCGTTCGGCGCAAGGGGCGGACCGGAATCCGGCATCGCAGCTTCCCGATCGCTAATTGCCGGCGGGTCAGCTCCGCAGCGGTTCGAGGATGCTGACGAAGTTGGCGACGGCGGCGCCGCCCATGTTCATGACGCCGGCGAGCTTCGCGTTCGGGATTTGCATGTCGCCGGCCCCGCCCGTGACCTGCATCGAGGCCAGCACATGCATCGACACGCCGGTGGCGCCGACCGGGTGACCTTTGGATTTGAGACCGCCCGACGGGTTGACCGGCAGGCGACCGTTCTTTTCGGTCCAGCCTTCGAGGATCGCGCGCGCCCCTTCGCCCTTCGGCGTCAGGCCCATCGCCTCGTATTCGATCAGCTCGGCGATCGTGAAGCAGTCGTGCGTCTCGACCAGATCGAGATCGTCGAGGCCGAGCCGCGCGGTGGCGAGCGCCCGTTTCCAGGCCAGTTCCGGCCCCTCGAACGCGACGATGTCGCGCCGGCTCATCGGCAGGAAATCGTTGACCTGCTCGGCGGCGCGAAACGCCACCGCCTTGTTCAACGCCAGCGCGGTTCGCAGATCGGCGAGCACGACGGCCGCGGCGCCGTCCGAGACCAGCGAGCAGTCGGTGCGCTTTAGGGGGCCGGCGACGATCGGGTTTTTTTCCGACACGGTGCGGCAGAATTCGTAGCCCAAATCGCGCTGCATCTGCGCCAGCGGGTTCGCAACGCCGTTCCTGTGGTTTTTTGCGGCGATGCGAGCCAGCGCGTCGGACTGGTCGCCGTAGCGCTGGAAGTATTTCTGCGCGATCTGGCCGAAGATGCCGGCGAAACCGCCCTCGATCTTGTCCTCCTCCTTGCGGTAGGAGGCGCGCAGCAGCAGGTCGTTGACCTCGGCGCCCGACACCTCGGTCATCTTCTCGACCCCGACGACGAGGACGAGCCGCGCCCTGCCGGCCTCGATCGTGTTGAGGCCCATATGGATCGCGGCGGATCCCGTGGCGCAGGCGTTCTCGACGCGGGTCGCCGGCTTGAAGCGAAACGCCGGATCGGCTTGGAACACCAACGAGGCCGGGAATTCCTGTTTGACGAAGCCGCCGTTCATCGTACCGAGGAAGACCTGGTCGATATCGGCCGCCGCGACGCCGGCATCGGCGAGCGCGCCCCGCGCGACCTCGACAATCAGCGACTCGACGTCGCGCCCCTCGTGCTTGCCGAATTTTGTATGTGCCCAGCCGACGATGCACCCGCTCATCCCTGCCTCCGCTGTCCGTGCCGGCGACGAGAAGATACGCCGCGCGCGACGTTACATGACGACGTCACATGATATAGGCAGCGACAAGCGCCCGCAGCACCGCTGCGGGACGGCGACGCCTTTGCGGAGGAAAGCAGATACCAGCGCGTCGGCGGGGGTGCACCGCCGCAGCACTCGTGGTCTAAGCGGCTCAAAATCTGAAGATCGCGGCAATCCCGCTGCGGGTCGGCATGCGCTCGGCCGGAACGACGACGACTTCGCCGCCCGCCCGGATCGCCTGCTCGCCGATGTCGTCGAGCAGGTCGTCGCTATCGCGGCGGTCGAGATCGATCGCGCCGGTATCGCTGTCCAGCGCACCGGGAATGACGCGCTCAGCCTCGACAAGCAGCGCCGCGATGCGGCCGGAGACCGCCGCCCGAGCGATCTCGGCGAGATCCCCGGCGCCGAGACCGACCGACCGCGCCGCGCCGAAGCGCTCGATAAACCCGCCCAGCCGCTTCAGGTAATGCGGCAGCATCAACTGCCAGGCGCGCTCGCGCAGCGCATCGATCGACAGATTGTCGGGGTACACGTCGATCGCCTCGGCCAGGAGAAACGGGTTGCGGCTGACCGAGCGGAACAGGTGATGGTGCTCGGGAAGCGCCGCCAGCAGCAGAGGCATCCCGGTCGGTCGCGAATAGCGGTCCAACACGGCGCGATCGACGGCGCGAAAAAAGTTCACCGTATCGCGCTCGACCTCGTCCTGCCGAACGTCGGTGCCGTGGCTGGTCGTGCTGCCCGGCGACGCCGGGCCGTAGACGCGGCTCCTGCGCTCGGGTTCGCCCACCTCCTGCCCGACCGCCTCGGCGAGGCTGCGCGGCACGCCCGGCGCCGGCTCGATTTCGTCGAGCGCGTCGCGGTTGCCTTCGAAGAGCCGGAGATTATGCCGGTTGATCCCGAGAACCTGATAGCGGTCGGCCGATTGCAGGATGCGCAGCAGCGGCTTTGTGTGAAAGCTGTCGGCGACGACGGTCCGTTCGGGAACCGGCCGCTGCAACCGATAGACCTTGAACAGATCCGGGGCGGCGAGCACCGCCAGCCCGTCGAGCGTGTGGTTCCAGAACGTCCGATCGTCGGCCAGCGCGTGGAACGGCGCCAGCAGCGTCCGGGTCTCGCGCCGGGGATGGTCCCGATCGAGCGCCGTCTCGATCGCCTTCAGCAGGTTGCGAAAACGGATCGGGTCCTGCTGGTTTTCCGGATGGCGGCGGTGGGTCGGCTGGTACAGCGACAGGCAGGGCGGCTCGCGCGCAGCCAGCAGAACCGTCCGGTAATCGCGTTCGAGTGCATCCATACTCAGCCTCCGTCACGCAGGGCCTGACACGTGATCGGGGTCGCCACGCCGATCTCCGATGGCCGCTGATCGCCGATAAGAACTATTCGCATCCCCGCGGAACCACTCAAGCGACACCGGATTCACCTATCACGCGCCCTTCTTCCGTGACGTGCCAGCCGTTTGCTCACGGACCGGATACAGGCGATCCGATAATCGTCCGGTTCGCTACCGGGTCTACGCTCCTTCAAGCTTCGGGTTCCTCTACCGAGAAGCCGGCCGGCCTTCTCCGCGGAACACGCGGCATCGGCGATCAGCAAATCCGTATACGCCTTCCGGAGCGGCCCGGTCCCGCGGGGCCGCCGGCAACGTTTGTACCTTGCGCGGTGTTTTCGGCGGAATGGAGGCCTATTTCAAGGCGGTGACGCTGTGGCTCGCATCGGGCAGCGAGGCCGCCGCCGCGCTGGTCATCGGGCTGGCGACAATCGAAGCGACGCTGCGCGCGCTATGGCTCTTTGTCAAAGGCGCCTTCCCACGGGTCGGCATTCGCGAACACCAGGACGATAAGGAAAAGGTAAGGCTTCGCCTCGGTCGCTGGCTCACCGTCGCGCTCGAATTCGAGCTGGCGGCGGACGTGCTGCGCACCGCCGTCAGCCCGACCTGGAACGAGATCGGTCTGCTTGCCGCGATCATCGTGCTGCGCACGCTGCTGAACTATTTCCTGCAAAAAGAGATCGACAAGGCCGAGGCTCGCGACGCGGCGCGGGCTCCGCAGGGCGGCGGCTGAGGCTGAGGGAGGAGCACGGTGGAAGCGGTCTTCGGCAACGGTCCGGATCTTGACTGGTATCAGGAGTGCGCCCGCGCCGTCCTGATCTTTGTTTACGGCTTGGTGCTGGTGCGGATCGCGGGCAGGCGGATATTCGGCAAATGGTCGGCGCTCGACATCGTCGTGTCGATCATCATCGGCTCGAACCTCAGCCGCGCCTTGACCGGCGGCGCGCCATTATGGGGCACGCTTGTCGCGACGACATTGCTGGTCGCGCTGCACTGGGTGCTGGCGCGGCTGGTAGTGGCGTTCCCCGGTTTTTCCCGCGTTGTCGAAGGCCGATCGATCGAACTGGCACGGCACGGCGCACTCAAGGACTCGGTCCGGCAGCGTCAGGGGATCAGCGAAGCGGACCTTGACGAAGCGCTGCGCCAATCGGGGGTGGACGATATCGCCGCCGCACGGGTTGTCACGCTGGAGCCGAGCGGCAAGATTACCGTGCTAAAACACGAGTGACGGCTTGAGCATGCGACAGACGATGACCGACGCCAAAACCCTTTACGACCGGGATTTCGTCGCCTGGACCGAGCAGCAGGCAGAGGCGCTGCGGGCGGCTGGGCGGGGCGGCACTAATCAGACGCTGGACTGGGAGAATCTGGCCGAGGAGATCGAGAGCTTGGGTAAATCGGATCGCCGCGAGCTGCACAGCCAGATTTACCGGATCATTCGGCATCTCGCGAAATTGCAGTTCTCCTCGGCCAACGACCCGCGGCACGGCTGGTACGAATCGATCGGCGACGCACGCAAACAAATAGAGCTGGTGCTCGCGGACAGCCCGAGCCTAAGGCCGCAGCTTGAGGGCATTGTGGCGGACGAGACCGCAAGCGCCAATCGTCGCGCGATCTTCGACCTTCGCAAATACGGCGAAATCGCCGCGGCAACCGAGCGGGCCTTGCAAGCCGCCCGCTACAGCGTAGACCAAGTCCTCGGCGACTGGTTTCCGCCAGACCCGACGCGCTTGCCGATACGCCGCGCCCGCGTGCCGGAAGGCCGCGACGGGCAGTGAATTGGAATCGGACGAGATGACCGACACAATCACGCTTCGCCGGCCCGACGACTGGCACGTGCATTTCCGCGACGGCGCGATGCTGCGTCAGGTCTTGCCGTGGACCGCGTGGCAGTTTGCGCGCGCGATCGTGATGCCGAACCTGGTGCCGCCGGTGACGACGGTCGCCGCGGCGCTGCAGTATCGCGAGCGCATTCTCGCGGCATTGCCCGAGGCGACCGACTTCACGCCGCTGATGACCTGCTATCTAACCGACGGCGCCGATCCGGGCGAGATCGCGCGCGGCTATGCCGAGGGCGTCTTTGCGGCGGTAAAGCTCTACCCGGCGCACGCGACGACGCATTCGGCGCACGGCGTGACCGACATCGACCGGGTCATGCCGACGCTGGAGCGGATGGCGGCGATCGGCATGCCGTTGTTGATCCACGGCGAGGTGACCGACCCGGAGATCGACATCTTCGATCGGGAGGCGGTGTTCATCGAGCGGGTTCTCGATCCGCTGCGCCGCCGGATTCCCGAATTGCGGATCGTGCTGGAGCATGTCACGACCGAGGAGGCGGTCGCTTATGTCGCCGCCGGCGGACCTGATATCGCGGCGACGATCACGGCGCATCATCTCGTCATCAGCCGCAACGCGATCTTTGCCGGCGGTATCCGGCCGCATCTCTACTGTCTGCCGATCGCCAAGCGCGAGAAGCACCGCCGTGCCTTGCGCCGCGCCGCGACCTCGGGCAGCCCGGCTTTTTTCCTCGGCACCGACAGCGCGCCGCACGCGATCCCGACCAAGGAGACCGCATGCGGTTGCGCCGGCATCTTTACCGCGTCGGCGGCGCTGGAGATTTATGTCGAGGTGTTCGAGGAGGAAGGCGCGCTCAACCGGTTCGAGGCCTTCGCGGCGCGGAACGGGCCGGCCTTCTACCGCCTGCCGGTCAACGAGGCGCGGATAACGTTGCGGCGAGAAAGCTGGACCGTGCCGGAGCGGATCGGCGACGGCGAGCTCGCGGTCGTACCGTTTCGCGGCGGCGAGACGCTGCGCTGGCGGTTGCGGGCCGACCGGGGATAAGCCCTAAAATCCCGCCCGGAGATACCGTCGGAAGGAGAGGCTTGCCATGTCTGCCGCGATCTCGGGTCCGCGCGAGCGCGCTGCCGCGTTCTGCCGCCTCTATGGGCTGCGCGTGCCGATCTTGATGGCGCCCATGGCCGGCGCGTGCCCGGTCGCCCTCGCCGCCGCTGTCGCCAATGCCGGCGGCATGGGCGGGTTCGGCGCGCTGACGACGGCGCCCGACGCAATCGCGGGCTGGGGCAACGGGTTTCGCGGCCAGAGCAACGGCGCGTTCCAGATCAATCTGTGGGTCCCTGACCCGCCGCCGCCGCGCGATCCCGAGCACGAGGCGCGGGTGCGCGCGTTCCTCGGGAACTGGGGTCCGCCGGTGCCGCAAGAGGCGGGCGACGCGCGCCCGTTCGATTTCGCCGCGCAATGCGACGCAATGGTCGCCGCCGCGCCGCAGGTCGTCTCGTCGATCATGGGCCTGTTCCCGGAGAACACCGTCGCCGAGCTGAAAGCGCGCGGCATCGCCTGGTTCGCCTGCGCGACGACGGTCGCCGAGGCGCGCGCGGCCGAGCGGGCCGGGGCCGACGCCGTGGTCGCGCAGGGCTTCGAGGCTGGCGGCCATCGCGGCGCGTTCGACGCCGATCTGGCCGAGCGCCAAGCGGTCGGGTTGTTCGCTCTGGTGCCGCGCCTCGCGGACGCGTTGTCGGTGCCGGTGATCGCGTCCGGCGCCATCGGCGACGGGCGCACCGTCGCCGCCGCGCTGACCTTGGGCGCCAGCGCGGTGCAGATCGGCACGGCCCTGTTGCGCTGCCCCGAGGCCGGGATCGCGCCGGCCTGGGCCGATGCGCTCGCCGATCTCGACCCCGAGGCGACAATGCCGACCCGCGCATTTTCCGGGCGT
Source organism: Alphaproteobacteria bacterium (assembly GCA_050181375.1). GTDB lineage: Bacteria > Pseudomonadota > Alphaproteobacteria > ATCC43930 > CGMCC-115725 > DATARH01. Next base: position 5,045 of record JBFXDF010000076.1, on the reverse strand, counting down.
CTTGGGCGCTCGGTGGCGACCGATTACGTGCGCGCCGCCGCCGCGCCCGATTCCCCGGTCCCGGCGCCCTACCCGGTGCAGCGCGGGCTGACGGCGGGGATGCGCGAGGCGGCGCTGCGCGCCGGCGACGTACAGCGGATGCAGGCCTGGGCCGGCCAGGGCGCCGCGCTGGCCCGTCCCGAGCCCGCCGCCGATTTCGTGCGCCGGATCTGGGCGGAGGCGGAGGCGCTGCTGCCGTAGGCAGGCGCCGGCCCGCTCGGCTGGGGCTGGGGCTGGGGCGTCGAGGCTGTGCCGGCTGCTAGCTTCGCGAAAGCCGTTCTGCCGCGTCAGGATTTGCCGCTGACGAACAGCGAGACGGTGCCGGGGTCGGGGATCGCCTCGCGGGGCGGAATGCCGCTGCGATAAGGGATGTTGAACCGGGTGAAACCTTCGACCAGCGCGGTGACGGCTTTTGACGCGGCGCCGCCGCTCGGAGCGAACAGCGTGACCCCCGGATAAGGGGATGTGCCGAAAATCGTCGTCGTCTCCGGGCCGAGCGCTTCCCACCCGGCCTCGCGCAGAATATTGACGAGCTGATTGGCGTAGCCGAACGCCTCGGGGTCGCCCGGCACGGTCGAGACGACTGCCCGGTACTGTCCCTCCCCGCGCAGATATGTCGCAAGGCCGGATGCGGCTTCGGGTTCGATGCGGCGGCTGCGGTACGTCTCGCGCGCCGTCCGGATTTGCTGCTGCAAATCCTCGATGCGCGCGTTCAGCGATCGGATCGCGTCGGACACCGTGTCGAATGTCGCGGTTGGGTTGCCGCCCGGCGCCTGCGGCAGCAGCTTGCCAAGTTCGGCAAGCCGCTCGCCGAGTTGCGCGAGCCGGGCGGTCTCGCGGTCGAGCGCGGCATGGCTGCTGACCGCCTGCCACGCGGTCGCGCCGACGGCGGCGATGCCGGCGACAAGTATGGCGAGAACCCAGACACGGCGCGTCCTTCCCGGCGGCCGCCTCGTTGCCGCGAGCAGCCCCAGCCCGGTCATCGCCACAACCGCGACCACCGGCACCCACCACAACGCCTCGATCTCGATCATGCGGGCGTCATCATGCGGGGTGGCTATTCCGTGTCCGGTACGTTGCGTTCGAGTTCGTCGAGCCAGAGCGCGGCATGCGAATCGGACGGGGCGCGCCAGTCGCCGCGCGGCGACAGCGAGCCGCCCGACGAGATTTTCGGCCCGTTCGGCAGGGCCGAGCGCTTGAACTGGCTCATTGCGAAAAAGCGCCGCAGGAACACGCGCAGCCAGTGCTTGATCTCGGGCAGATCGAAGGCGCGGCGGGCGCTCCGCGGGGTGTTGGCCGGCCACGCACCCTGCTCGGCATCGTGCCACGCGTTCCATGACAAATACGCGATTTTCGACGGGGCGAAGCCGTAGCGCGTCGTATAGAACAGGTTGAAATCCTGCAACGCATAAGGCCCGACGACGCTCTCCGTCGACTGGATCGCGCCGTCGGCGCCGGCCGGCACCAGCTCGGGCGAGATTTCGGTTGCCAGTATATCGCCGAGCACCGCGGCGGTTTCCTCGGACACATCGCCGCTATTCGCGACAAAGCGGATCAGGTGCTGGATCAGCGTCTTCGACACCGAACCGTTCGGGTTGTAATGCGACATGTGATCGCCGACGCCGTAGGTGCACCAGCCGAGCGCCAGTTCCGACAGATCGCCGGTGCCGACGACCAGCCCGCCGTTGTTGTTGGCAAGCCGGAACAGGTAGTCGGTGCGCAGCCCGGCCTGCACATTCTCGAACGTCACGTCGTAGAGCGCCTCGCCCTTCGCGGAGGCATGGCCGATATCGGCCAGCATCTGCTTGGCCGCCGGGCGGATGTCGATCTCGGCGCCGCTGACCCCGAGCGCGTGCATCAGCCGCCAGGCATTGCCTTTCGTGCCGCTGCTGGTCGCGAACCCCGGCAGCGTATAGGCCAGGACATTGGTGCGCGGCAGGCCGAGCGCGTCCATCGCCCGGGCCGAGACGATCACCGCCTGCGTCGAGTCGAGCCCGCCCGAGACGCCGATCACGAGGCGTTTCAGTCCGGTCGCCCGGAGGCGCTGCGCGAGGCCCTGCACCTGGATGTTGTAGGCCTCGTAGCAATTGTCGCGCAGCATCGCCGGGTCGGAGGGCACGAACGGAAAGCGCTCGACCGGGCGCCTGAGGTCGAGCCGGCCGGCCGGTGGCGCGAAGTCAAAGGCGACGCGGCGGAATGGCGGCCCGGCCTGCGCCAGCACCCGCGCGCTGTCGCCGAATGTGTTGGTGCGCATGCGCTCCTGGCGGATGCGGCCGACGTCGATGTCGGCCACCGCGATCTCGGGGCCGGCGCTGAAACGCGGCGTTTCGCACAGCGGCTCGCCGACCTCGTAAATGCCGGCCTGCCCGTCCCAGGCGAGGTCGGTGGTCGATTCGCCGAGCCCGGCGGCCGAATACGCGTACGCGGCCAGGCAGCGCGCCGATTGCGACGCGCATAACAGCCGCCGCATCTGCGCCTTGCCGATCACGATATTGCTCGCCGACAGGTTCAGCAGGATTTCGGCGCCGGCGCCAGCGCCGGCGGTGCTGGGCGGTGTCGGCACCCACAGGTCTTCGCAAATCTCGATATGGAACGTGAACGGCGTCGGCCCTTCGGCGGCAAAGATCAGGTCCGCGCCGAACGGCGCCTCGCGGCCGGCGACCGTGATCGATCCTCCGCTCGCGCCCTCGCCGGACGTGAAATGCCGCCGTTCGTAGAACTCGCGGTAATTCGGCAGGAACACCTTCGGGACGACGCCGAGCACCTGCCCCCGATGGATCGCGACCGCGCAATTGTAGAGCCGCCCTCCGCGGCGCAGCGGCGCGCCGAGGACGAATACCGGCAGCAAATTGCCGCTTTCCCCGACAAGCCGATCGATCTGCGCCTCGACGCCGTCGAGCACCGCGTCCTGAAACAAGAGATCGTCGATCGCATAGGCCGACAGCGACAGCTCGGGAAACACCATCAGCGCGACGGACCCGGCATCGCCGTCGCGCAGCAACGCGAGCGCCTGGTCGCCGTTTTTCTCCGGCTCGGCGACGGCGACAAGCGGCACGCACGCGCCGACCCGCACGAACTGATGACGGTACGGAGAAAAGAAGGACGACATCGGATCGATTGCCCGCCCAGCCGGCTGGTTCATCGCCGCAATTTGGCGCTTTGCGATCGGCTTCGTAAGAGGCCGCGTCTTGCCGCTGTCGGCCGATACTGTTGACTGCATCGCATCCTCTGCTAAATACAGCCGAGTCACTGGGGAGTAGCCGCCCGCCCGCGCGGCGGGGTTTGCGTCAACATGCTTGGCAGCGGCCACGAGCCTCGGCCATGGCGCAGGCGACCGGAAGGTTTGGCGAGACCTTTGGCATCGGTTCCCCGCACCCGGGCCGGGCGGCGGGGATCGTGCCAAGTCTCGTCCGCCGCTCGGCCCGGGTACCGCATCGTGCATGCTTTCCTGGTTTCGACCGGTCTTGTCGCGCTCGCTGAAATCGGCGACAGAACCCAGCTGCTCGCGCTTATGCTGGCGGCGCGCTTCCGGCGACCGTGGCCGATCGTATTCGGCATCCTGATCGCAACTCTTGCCAATCACGCCGGCGCCGGTATCGCCGGGATGCTGCTCGGCAGCCTGCTCTCCGGCGAGTGGCTGCGCTGGATCGTCGGGATCTCATTTCTGGCGATGGCGGTCTGGGCCCTGTTCCCCGACAGGCATGACGCAGGGGACGGGGTGCTCTCCCGCGGCGGCGCCCTCGTCACGACAATCGTCGTCTTCTTCCTGGTCGAGATCGGCGACAAGACGCAGATCGCGACAATCGGCCTCGCGGCCCGGTTCGAGCAGCTTTACGCTGTCGTGCTCGGCACGACCTTGGGCATGATGCTGGCGAATATCCCGGTGGTCATCCTCGGTGACAGGCTCGCCGGCAAGCTGCCGCTGCGAGCGATCCGCTGCGCCGCCGCGCTCGTCTTCGCGGTGCTCGGGGTCGTGACGATTGTTGTCGCATAAGGGATGGCATTGGCGACTAGCGCTCGCAGTCACCGAATGGCCGGGGTGATCGCCGACCGGGCGCAGGGGTCGCGCCCGACCAGCCGGGCGGCGTCAGCGGCGGGTCCAAGGGGTAGTACAGCATGAACTCGCTTCCCTCTCCGCCGCTCCTGGTCATCTCCGACCGCAGCCAGGCGAAGCGGCCGCTCGTCGAAATCGCCGGGGCGGCGTTTCGCGGCGGGTGCCGCTGGTTCAGCCTGCGCGAGAAGGATTTGCGGGCGGACGAGCGGCGCGAGCTGCTGCGGGAGCTGCTGGTTCTCGGAAGCCGCCATGGCGCGACGGTGACAGTGCATGACGATATCGAGGGGGCGGCCGCGTGCCGCGCCGACGGGGTTCACCTGCCCGGCGGCGGCCACCCGGCGGAAGCACGGCGGCGGCTCCCGGCGGGGCTGATCGGGGTGTCGGCGCATTCGCCGCAGGAGGCCGCCCTTCAGATCGCCGCCGGCGCCGATTACGCGACGCTGAGCCCGATCTTTCTGACGCAGAGCAAACCCGGTTACGGGCCGGCTGTCGGCCTCGCGGCGCTGGCCGATGCGGCCCGGCTCGCATCCGCCCCGGTCGTCGCGCTCGGCGGCATCGATGACGAGAATATCGCGGCATGCCTCGCGACGGGGGCGCGCGGGATCGCGGTCATGGGCGAGATCATGCGCGCCGCCGACCCCGAGGACGCAACCCGCCGTCTGCTCGCTGCGTTCAAGCCGCGCTGACCCGGAGTCGAGCCGAACAAGCGTGTGGCGTCGGTTCGGTACGCGTGCGGGCGCCGAACGCAAGACAGAGGACAGACATGCCAGGGAGCAAACACATTAAGTACGTGACGATCGCGGGTATATTTCTGGTTCGGTTGGCGCCGGCTGACGCTCAAATCCAGTGGCCGCCCTATGAATACGCGCCGCAACCCAATGTTTCCGGGGGGTGGCCGACCTATCAATACCCGCCTTCTCCTTCCAGTTACGGTTATCCGAGTGTGCCGCCG
>JBFXDF010000075.1:0-15799 GCA_050181375.1 Alphaproteobacteria bacterium | reverse complement strand
GTCTTCCCGCTCCCCCTGTGGCTGCGGCTCCTCGGCGCGGTGGCGTCGGGGTGGCTGGCCGACCGCATCGGCCGCAAGACGCCGCTGATGATTTCGATCCTGTGGTATTCGATCTGCAATTTCATCGCCGGCTTCTCCCCGAGCTTCTGGTTTCTGCTCGTGTTCCGCACGCTGCTCGGCATCGGCATGGGCGCCGAATGGCCGGCCGGCGCGGCGCTGGCGATGGAGCAGTGGCCGATCCGCTCGCGCGGCTTTATGAGCGGCATCCTGCAGGGCTCGTGGAGTATCGGTTTCCTGCTGTCGAGCGTGATCTACGGTCTGCTGTTCGATTACATCGGCTGGCGCGGCATGCTGTGGATCGGCGTGCTGCCGGCCCTGTCGGTCCTCTGGATCCGCTATTACGTCAAGGAGCCGGAAATCTGGGTCGAGAACCGGCGCCAGCAACGCGAGCAGCAGCGCGAGGTCAGGGCGCCGCTGATCGAAATCTTCAAGCCCGGCTTTCTCGCCAACACCTTGTTGGCGTGCTGGTGGATGGCGAGCAATTTCATCCTCTATTACTCGATCTGGGCGTTGTTCGCGACGCACCTGCAGTCGGACCTGCACCTGACGACGATGGGTACGGCGGTCCCGTTCATGATCGCGAACATCCTGAGCTTTCTCGGGATGTCGTTCTGGGGTTGGACCGCCGACCATATCGGACGGCGCTGGGCGATGATCATCCCGGCGGCGATCGCGATCCCGATCGCACCGATGTACCTGTTCACCACCAGCGAATTCTGGATCACGATCGGTTTCGGGTTGCAGGGGGCGTTCGGCGGCGCGCTGTACAGCCAGCTGCCGAGCTATCTGTCCGAGCGCTTTCCGACCGAGGTGCGGGCTACCGCAAGCGCGTTCTGCTATCACCAGGGGGCGATTTTCGGCGGCCTCGTGGCGCCGATCCTGGCTTATTTCGCCACGACGTACCAGATCGGCTACGCCATCCCGATGCTGGTCGGTACCGTCGTGGCGGCTTTCAGCGTCGTCATCGCGCTGCTGCTCAGCCCGGAGACGAAGGGCGTCGAACTTGTCTCCGACATCCAGGTAAGAGGCGCGATAGCCGAGGAGCTGCCCTGAACCCTCAGACTAGGCGGCACGCCGCCTGTTGTCGCCGGCCAGAGCGCCCTCGCCAAACCGAGGGCGCTTTTTCCTCGGTTGCGGTGCGCGGCTATCTGCTCAAGGCTGCGCCGGGGTCAGCGTGATCGCGACCCGCGTTTTGTAATCGACCTCCGGGCGGCGGTTCGGGACGTAGCCGGGCAGCGCGGAATCCGGCGGCGGAAGGGTGACGGCGGTCTCGGCAAATCCGGGGCGGCGGCACGCGACATCGACCTCCGCTCCGGCCAGGGCTACGACGGCTATCGCCGGGGTCGGCTCGGCGATGCCGAGCGGCGCTCCGAGTTGGCTGATCAAACAGGAAGCGCCGGGCGGCGATGTTTCGACCATGATCTCGCTGGTCGACGGCTGCCAGTAGCAGCCGGATAACAGAGCCGCGAGCGGAAGCGCGATCCTTGCTCGACGCCGCATGGGTCAGCCCGCTTCCGACAGGAATGCCCGCAACTGCTCGGCGGGCGCATCCCGCATCACAAAACAGTCGCCGATCCGCCGCGGCAGGATCAGCGTTATCGCGCCGTCGCGCACCTTCTTGTCCCGGCTCATATGCGCCAGCAGCCGGTCCGCCGCGTCGCCGGAAAGCCCGATCTCGGCCAGCGTGGTCGGCAAGCCGGAAGCGGCCAGATGCCGCCGCGCACGATACGCGTCCTGTCCCGAGGCGAGACCGAGACGCACGGCAAAATCGAATGCCAGCACCATCCCGAGCCCGACCGCCTCGCCGTGCAGCAGGCGTTCGCCGAACCCGGTCTCGGCCTCCAGCGCGTGGCCAAAAGTGTGGCCGAAATTGAGCAGCGCCCGCTCGTCGCCGGTTTCGCGCTCGTCGGCGGCGACGATCTCGGCCTTCATGCGGCAGCTGACCATCACCGCGCGGGTCAGCGCCGCCGGTTCGAGATCGCAGACCGCGCGCCCCTGGGCTTCGAGCCATTCGAAAAATTGGGCATCGCGGATCAGGCCGTATTTGACGATTTCGCCATAGCCGGCGCGCACCTCGCGGCGCGGCAGGGTCGTGAGGCTCGCCGTGTCGGCCAGCACCAGGCGCGGCTGGTAAAAGGCGCCGAGAAGGTTCTTTCCGGCCGTCGTATTGATGGCGGTTTTGCCGCCGACCGAGCTGTCGACCTGGGCCAGCAGCGTCGTCGGGATCTGCACGAATTCGATCCCGCGCAACAGGGTCGCGGCGGCGAACCCGGCGATATCGCCGACAACGCCGCCGCCGAGCGCGACCAGCATCGTGCCCCGCTCGATGCCGCATGCCAGCACGTCGTCGACGAGCCGCCCGAAATGCGCCAGGTCCTTGGTGCCCTCGCCCGGCGGCAGCACGATCGCGTGGTTGACGATGCCCGCGCCGTCCAGGCTCCGCCGCAGCGCCGGAAGGTGATGGCGTCCGACATGCTCGTCGGTGACGATGACCGCCTGGCGCCGCCGCAGCAGCGGCAGCATGGCGGCGCCGGCGTTCTCGATCAGGCCTGGACCGACGAGAATGTCGTAGCTCCGTTCCGCGAGCGAGACCCGCAGCCGGTTTATGGCGGCCTGATCTGCGTCGGTCATGGTTCTCTCTCCGCGTCGGGGGGCCGCGATACGAGCGGGCAATGCGCCAGCGCGGCAATGACGCGCGTGGTCGTCAATTCGGCCGAGCCATTGCTGCTGTCAATCGCGATGTCGGCCTCGGCGTAGATCGGATGCCGGCGCTCGATCAGCTCGGCGAGAACCGAGCGCGGGTCGCTGTGCTGCAGCAGGGGCCGGTTGCTGCGGCGCGATACCCGCACGACCAGTACGTCTAGATCGGCGCGCAGCCATACCGACACGCCGCGCCGCGCGATCACAGCGCGGGTTGCCGGATCCATGAAGGAGCCCCCGCCGGTTGCGAGAACATGCGTCGGCTGCGCCAGCAATCGCGCGATCACACGGCGCTCGCCGTCGCGAAACACCGCCTCGCCGCGGTTGCGGAAGATCTCCTCGATCGTCTCGCCGGCGGCGGTCTCGATCTCGTTGTCCGAATCAAAAAACGGCAGGTTCAGCCGGGCGGCCAGGCGCCGGCCGATCTTTGTCTTGCCGGCGCCCATCAGGCCGACGAGCACGATCGTGCGGCGCGGCGAGAAACCCTGCGAGCGCATCGCCGATTCGGTCCGCGGGCTGGTTTCCAGGTCCACTGCGCGCCCCTGTCTCCGTCACCGCCCTTTCGCATGGCGCCGATGGAGGGTACTAGCATAACGCGCCGCCGGTTCGTCAATCGGCGCGGCCCGGAAATCGGCTAGGCTGCGGCGCACGGGATCGACGGTTCGTCCGGGGTGTGGGCGGGGTCATGGGTCGCTGGCGGTTGTGGATCGTTCTTGCGTTCATCGTCGTGCTGGCGATTGTCGGCGGCTTGGTTTACCTCGCCTTCGGCGATTTTCCGGTGCCCGCGAAGCCGGTCGAGAAGGTGCTGCCGAATGACCGCTTCGCGAGGTGACGCGGTGGCGGGTTCGCGGAAGGTGCCGGCGAATGTCCCGGAAGCCGTGGCGGCGGCGCCGATCCCAGCGACAATCGGGCGGCGAATCGAGGCGTTTCTCGAAATGCTTGCCGCCGAGCGCGGGGCGGCGCGGCTGACGCTCGCCGCCTATCGCTCCGATCTGGAGGATGTCGCGTCTTTTCTCGCGGCGCGCGGCATAGCGCTCGAAAGCGCCGGAGCCGCCTCGCTGCGGGAGTATTTCGGTGCGACGGCCACGCGATCGCTGACGCCGCGAACCGTGGCGCGGCGCCTGTCCGCGATGCGGCAGTTCTTCCGCTTTCTGATCAGCGACGCCAGCCGCGCCGACGACCCGACCGCCGACCTCGATGCGCCGCGGCTCGGCCGGCCCTTGCCGAAAATTCTCAGCCGCGGCGAGATCGAAATGCTGATCGCCGCCGCTTCGCACCGGCCCGGCAACGAGGGCGTCCGCCTGCGCCTTATCGTCGAGCTGCTCTACGCCGCCGGGCTGCGGGTCTCCGAACTGGTCGGTCTGCCGTTGGCGGCGGTGCGCCGCGACCCCCGCTTTCTGATCGTACGCGGCAAGGGCGGCAGGGAGCGGATCGCGCCGTTGAGCGAGCCGGCGCGGCGGTCGCTGGCCGAGTATCTCGAGTGCCGCGGCGGCTTTGTGCCGCCAGGCGAAGCGGGCAGTCCGAAGGCCGAGCGCTGGCTGTTCCCGTCGCGCGGCGGCGAGGGCCATCTGACGCGGCAGCGCTGCGGCCAGATGCTCAAGGAGCTGGCGCTGAAAGCCGGGCTCGATCCGGCCCGGCTGTCGCCGCACGTGCTCCGCCATGCGTTCGCCAGCCACCTGCTCGACGGCGGCGCCGATCTGCGCAGCGTGCAGCAGATGCTCGGGCACGCCGATATCGCGACGACGCAAATCTATACGCATGTTCAGGGCGAGCGGCTGCGGCGGCTGGTCGAGACGGCGCACCCGCTGGCGCGGCGGAAGCGCTGATGCGGCATTTTCTCGAATTCGAGCGGCCGATCGCGGAACTCGAGGGCAAGATCGACGAGCTGCGCCGTCTATCGAACGACAGCGGTCTCAACATCGCCGAGGAGGTCGGACGGCTCGAAGCGCAGGTAACGCGGCTCGTCAGCCAGAGCTACGCGAAGCTGACCGCGTGGCAGAAGGTCCAGGTCGCGCGCCATCCCGACCGCCCGCATTGCCTGGACTATATCGGCCGGCTGATCGAGGAATTCACGCCGCTGGCCGGCGACCGCGCCTTTGCCGAGGACGCGGCCGTGATCGGCGGGATTGGACGGTTCCGCGGACTCAGCGTCGTCGCGCTGGGCACCGAAAAGGGCGCCGACACCGAGGCCCGCGTCAAACACAATTTCGGCATGGCCCGCCCGGAAGGCTATCGCAAGGCGCGGCGGCTGATGCGGCTGGCCGAGCGGTTCGGGCTGCCGGTGCTCACCTTTGTCGACACCGCCGGGGCCTATCCCGGCGTCGATGCCGAGGCGCGCGGGCAGAGCGAGGCGATCGCCGGCGCGATCGCGACCTGTCTCGACATCCGCGTCCCGCTGGTCGCGGCGGTGATCGGCGAGGGCGGCTCGGGCGGCGCGATCGCGCTGGCCGCCGGCAACGCCGTGCTGATGCTCGAGCACGCGGTCTACTCGGTGATCTCGCCGGAGGGCTGCGCCTCGATCCTGTGGCGCGACGCGGCGCACGCGCCGGACGCGGCCGAGGCGCTGCGGCTGACCGCGCAGGATCTGCTGCGGCTCGGCGTCATCGACCGCATCGTGCCGGAACCGGTCGGCGGCGCGCATCGCGAGCCGGAAGCGGCGATCGCCGCGATGGGCGACGCGCTCGACGAGGCGCTGCGGCCGCTCTTGGCCCAGGACGGGGACGCCCTGCGGAGCGGGCGGCGGAGCAAGTTCCTCGCGATCGGCGCGACGTGAGTTTTCCGAAGGCGTTCCCTGATCGGCGATTATAGTTCCCTGATCCTCGATTTCGAATTCCCTGATCGCGGGTCGCGGATTCCCTGGCTCACAGATAGCGCACGACCACAAAACCGGCGACAAGCAGGACGGCGAATATCGTTGTTACCAGCGTCAGGCGGCGTTCGATGAAATCGCGCGCGAAATCCCCGAACCACCATAATACAGCAGCTACCAGAAAGAAGCGCAGCGCGCGCGAAACGATCGATGCGCCGACAAACGACAAAAGATCGAAATGCGCCACCCCGCTGGCGATCGTAATCAGCTTGTACGGGATCGGCGTCATCCCCTTGATGATGATGATCCACACGCCCCATTGGTCGAACCCGGCCTTCAACGCATCGTAGCGATCCATCGCGTTGTAGAATTCGAGTACCGGCCGCCCGACCGCGTCGAACAGGAAATAGCCGATCGCGTAACCTAACAGCCCGCCGGCCACCGAACTCAGCGTACACAAAGCCGCGAGCCGCCACGCCCGGCTCGGCCGCGCCAGGATCATCGGGATCAGCAGGATGTCGGGCGGGATCGGAAAAACCGAGCTTTCGGCGAACGACACCAGCAGCAGCGCCGGAACCGCATTGGGGCCAGCGGCGATCTCCAGCGTGCGCGCATACAGGCGTTGCAGCATCGCCGACCGGGTTCAGGCTTCCGGATCATCGCCAAACGTGAACCCTTCGTACAACTCGGACATCGGGATTTCGATGCCGACCGACGCGAGCGGAATCGTGCCCTCCGGCTTGTTGATAATCTGAATGATCCACTGTTCGCCCTGCCGCCGATGAATTTCGGCGTATCGGGAATCCGAATCGACCAGCAATATCTCCTGCACAGAGGGAATGCGCTGATAAGCCGGGACCTTGACCTTGCGGTCACGCCGCTCGGTGCTCGGCGACAGGATTTCGACCAGCAGCATCGGGTCCTGCATGTATTGCCGTCGCGGCTCACGGGGCGCGCAGGTAACACCAATATCGACGACAAAAAACGTGTCAGCCCGGTCCGGGTCAAGGATGCCCGCCTCGGCTATTGCCCGGCAAGGCCGCCGGCTGATAAGCGCGTTTTCAAGACGCGCCGCCAACCGCGCGGCCAACACGCCGTGATCTTCCATGCCGGGCGCCATCGCCACCGGGCAACCCGAGATCAGCTCATAACGGGTATCGGTCCCGTCATCCCAGAGCAGAAACTCGTCCAGCGTCAGTCGCCTTACCGCAACATCGCTCATCGGACCGCCTCCTGTTCCCGGCCCCAGCCGCCGCCGCCCGGCGTTTCGACGATGACGACCTCGCCCGGCCCGAGCGTCACGCTGGCCTTGCCGGGCAGCTCCTCGACGTTGCCGTCGGCGTGCAGCGCCGCGTTGCGGCCGGGTTTGCCGTCGGACCCGCCATGCAGCCCGTAAGGCGCGAAGCGGCGGCGCTCGCATTGCAATGACACGCGCGCTTCGTGGCCGAGAATGCGGATCGCGCGGATCAACCCGTTGCCGCCACGGTGCTTGCCCTCTCCCGCTGAACCCTCGCGCAGTTCGTAGCGCTCGACGCGCAGCGGGTAGGTGATTTCAAGCGCCTCGACCGGCGTGTTCATCGTGTTGGTCATGTTGCATTGGATGCCGTCGTCGCCCGGCCCCATCGGCCTCCCGCCCTGGCCGCCGCCGATCGTCTCGTAATAGCTGTAGGGCCGTCCGCCCGGCGTGTCGCCGGCGCGCGGGTCATGGCCGCCGATAATCACCGAGTTCATCGTTCCCTGGCTCGCCGCCGGCACCCGGTCGGGGGCGAATTGCGCGCAGACCCTGAGCACCGTGTCGGCGATCCGCTGCGTCGTCTCGGTGTTGCCGGCGCACACCGCCGCCGGCGGTCGCGACGCCAGGAACGAGCCTTCCGGCAGGCGCAGCTCGACGCTGCGGAACGTGCCGGCATTGACCGGGACCTCCGGGTCGGTCAGCACCTTGACCGCGAAAAAGCTCGCCGAATAGGTCATCGGCGCGACCGCGTTGATATTGCCGGGACGCTGCGGCGACGATCCCGTGTAATCGAGCACCAGCTTTTCGGGCGATACGGTGATCGCGAGCGCGACCTTGACCGGCTCGTCGCTCCAGCCGTCATCGTCGAGAAAATCCTCGGCGTAATAGGTGCCGGGCGGAAAATCGGCGAGGCGGCGGCGCATGCGGCGCTCGGCATAATCGAGCAGCGCCGCGAACCCGGCGGTCACGAGATCGGCGCCGTTGCGGCGCGCGAGTTCGGCGACGCGAAGCTGTCCGACACGCAACGCCGCGAGCTGCGCGTTGAGATCGCCGCGCCGCTCGGCCGGGGTGCGCACATTCGCCAGGATCAGGCGCATCACGTCGTCCTGCAGCTCGCCCTTTCGGTACAGCTTGACGGCCGGGATGATGATCCCTTCCTGGTACACCTCGCGGCTTTTTCCGGGCATCGATCCCGGCTCCATGCCGCCGATATCGGCGTGGTGCGCGCGCGTCGCGACATAGCCGAGATGCCGGCTCTCGAAATAGACCGGCGCGGCGATCGTGATGTCCGGCAGGTGCGAGCCGCCGGTGAACGGGTCGTTGACGATGACGACATCGCCCTCGTCGATCGCGCCGACCGCGTCGACTGTCGCGCGTACCGCGCGCAGCATCGATCCGAGATGCACCGGCACATGCTCGGCCTGCGCGACAAGCTGCGCCTCGGCGTCAAAGATCGCGCAGGAGGCGTCCATGCGCTCCTTGATGTTCGGCGAGAACGAGGTGCGCTTCAGCACCGCCCCCATCTCGTCGGCGATCGATTCGAGCGCGTTGCGCAGCACTTCGAGCGTGATCGGGTCGATCGCGTTCGGCCGCGGCGATACGTCGTTCATGCCCCAACCTCCACAATCAGGCTGCCGATCGCATCGACATGGGCGCGGTCGCCCGGATAGAGCACCGTCGTGGCCGAAATTTCCTCGACGATGGCCGGCCCGGCGATCCGGTTGCCGGCAAGCAGCGCCTCGCGCCGCCACACCGGGCACTCGGCCCAGCCGCCGCTTCTTCCCTCCGCCTCGAAATAGGCTGGGCGGCTGCCGCTGCGGGCTTGCTCCGGCGGCTCGGCACCCCCCTGCGGCGGGCGCGGCAGTTCCGGCGTGTCGATCAGACCGGTCGCGGTCACGCCGAAGCTGACGATCTCGACCGGCGCCCTGGGGTCGCTGTGGCCGAAGCGGCTGGCGTGCTCGGCGTGGAAGGCCGGCACCAGCGCCCCCCATTCGGCTTCGGAAAAGCCGGTAACAGGGATCGGCAATTCGTAGGATTGCCCGACATAGCGCATATCGAGCCGCATCTCGATCCGCTGGCGCTGCGGCGGCACGCGGTCGGCGTCGAGCAGCCGGCGCGCCTCGGCGAGCATCGGCTCGAACGCCGCGCGCGCCGTCTCGGGCGACAGATCGCGGTGCGCGGCGAGGCGGGTCTGCACCAGATCGTGCCGCAGATCGGCCACCAGCATGCCGAGCGCGCATAGAATTCCCGGGGTCGGCGGGATCAGGAGGCGCGGGATCGCCAGCTCGCGGGCGAGGGGCGACCCGTGCATCGGTCCGGCCCCGCCGAACGGCACCAGCGTCAGACGGCGCGGGTCATGGCCGCGCTCGACCGAGACGACGCGGATGCCGCGCGCCATCGTCGCGTTCGCGACGCGCAGAATGCCCGAGGCGGCGTCGACAAGGTCGAGACCGAGCGGTTCGGCGATACGCGTCACGATCGCCCGCGTGGCCGCCGCCGCGTCGAGCGTCAGCTCGCCGCCGAGCCGCGTGTCGCCGCCGAGCCGGCCGAGCACGAGATTGGCGTCGGTGACGGTCGGGTCGCCGCCGCCGCGGCCGTAGCAGGCCGGACCCGGCACCGCCTCGGCGCTTTTCGGCCCGACCCGCAAGGCGCCGCCCTCGTCGATCCAGGCGATCGACCCGCCGCCGGCCCCGATTGCATTGATGTCGATGACCGGGATGCGGATCGGGATGCCGTCGAGCGAGGCCTCGCGCGTCACTTGCGGGCGACCGTCGAGCACAAGGCTGATATCGGTGCTGGTGCCGCCCATATCCATCGCGATGATGTCGCCGAAGCCCGACAGCGCCGCGATATGCGCGCTGGCGACGACCCCGCCTGCCGGCCCGGACAGCACCGTATGCACCGGCTTTTCGCGCGCGCTGGCCACGGTCATCAGGCCGCCCGCGGCCTCCATCACCATGACCGGGACGTCGGCGCCGAGCCCGAGCCCGTCGGCGGGGTCGGCGAGCAGTTCGGTCAGGCTGCCGAGATAGGTTTCCATGACCGGCAGCAGGTACGCGTTCAGCGCCACGGTACTGGCCCGCTCGTATTCGCGGAACTCGGCGAGAATGTCGGTGGAGATGCAAACCGGAACGCCGGGCAGCGCCGCCATCAAAATGGCCCTGGCCCGCCGTTCGTGCACCGGGTTGGCGTAGGCGTGCAGCAGGCATATCGCCACCGCCGCCACCCCGTCGCCGCGCAGCCGCTCGGCGATACGGAGAACCTCATCTTCGTCGAGCGGCAGGATTTCGTTGCCGGCGGGGTCGAGGCGGCCGCGCACCGTATGGCAATCCTCGCGTCGGACGAGCGGCGGCGGCCGCGTCCGGCGGATGTCGTAAAGGCTCGGCCGGTTCTGGCGCCCGATCAGCAGAAGGTCGCGAAACCCCTCGTTGGTGACAAAGGCGATGCGAGCGCCGCTGCGCTGCAGCAGCGCGTTGGTCGCGGTCGTCATGCCGTGTCCGACATAGACCACCTCGCCGCCGCCTCGCCCCTGCGCTGCCAGCGTGCGTTGCAGTCCGCGCACCGTGCCGAGCGCGCGGTTCTCGGGCGTCGTCGGCACCTTGGCGACCGTGATCCGCTTCGCGGCCGCGTCATAGGCAAGATTGTCGGTGAATGTGCCGCCGACATCGGAGGCGACGCGCAGGCGCGGGTTGGTCATGATGGACATTGTAGTCGTGCGCTCAGATACTTTTCCAGGCGCCGGCCGGATCGGCGGCAGCGGGTCGATCGTCGTCCATGGTCGTCCAGCAGGCCCGCGAGCGCGAGATCGACGATCAGGCTTTCAGGTTTCGGGGTTTTCGCGACTTCCGAGCTGTCGCTGATCGGGCTGCCCGAGCCGCTGCCATGAGTCAATATCGAGGCCCATGCATCCGGCGGCAGATATAAACGGGCGCGGATCAACCTGTATCGCCATGGGGACCTGGGAGGAGAAGAGCCATGCGGTTGACACAGCAGCAGCTTGCGGCGTGGCGCAAGGCAAAAGCCCGTTTGCTGCTCCCAATCGTGTATGTGCGTGGTTTCGCGATGACCGGCGGCGAGATCGAGGACACCTCGGCGGACCCGTTCAACGGCTTCAATATCGGCTCGATGCTGCTGCGTACGGCTTGGACCGGGGATTCGGCCCGGCACGTGTTCGAATCTCCGGTGCTGCGCCTCAGCCAACCGCCCTACGGTTATCGGCTGGCATTCAGCGATGGGGTCCGCGGTCTCGACGTGGACCAGAAACAGGAATTGCGGGACCGCACCGAAGCGCTTCAGGGGCAGGGCAACGACGGCAACATGTCGGAATCGCCCTTCGGCATCGTGGCGATTTACCGATATTACGACGCCGCCTCGCGTGCGTTCGGGGATGGAACCCGTCCGGGAATGGAGACCTATGGATGGGGATTGGGCCGGCTCGTCGTCGATCTGCTGGAGGCGACCGGAGCACCGGGTGTCTATCTCGTTGCTCACTCGATGGGCGGGCTGGTGGCACGCACATTTCTGCAGAACGAGGCGGTGCTCGACGACACCCACCCGGAAGCCGCGGTGCCGGCGCATGCAAGTCCGGAAGCGAAAGCCAGAGCTGCGAGCCTTGCTGCTGTAAAGGCGCTGATCGAGCGTGAACCGCGTCCTCTTCGAATCTCGCAAGAGCAGTGGTTGAACGCGCGCCGAAGCGTGCGGCGCCTGTTCACTTACGGCACGCCGCATAACGGGATCACCGTCCAGGGCGGCATCGGCAACACGCTGCTCGGGCCGGTCGATTCTCTGCTCGGTCTCGAATTGTCGAATTTCGAGCGGGAGCGGATGAGGGAATATCTCGGAAAGCCGCCCGAGGCGAACTCGCTCGGCAATACGTTCGACATCCAGAACGTATTCTGCATTGTCGGAACGGGCGCATCCGATTATCCGGTCGCGGCGGGGTTCTCGCGCCGTCTTGTCGGGCAATTGAGCGACGGGCTGGTCGAACTCGACAACGCCGTCCTCCACGGCCCCGCCGCCGCGGACAATACGGGTAGCGCGGATGCGGCGGAGAGCACGGTCCTGGCGGCGCGCGCCTATATGCGCCGCGCTCATTCCGGCCCCTACGGCATGGTCAATTCCGAGGAAGGGTTCGGAAACCTGTCCCGGTTTCTGTTCGGCGACGCACGCATCGACGGCGACCTTCTGGTCCGCCGCATCGATCTCCCGCCGCAACTGGAGGAGATCAAGGACACTCAGAACGTCCGCGCCTCCTATACTTTCGAAACCGCGCTGCGCGTCCGCGGCGAGCGCTGGGTGATGACCGAGCGCCTGGCGCCGGACGGCTCCGCGATTTTCCGGCGCTATGACGAGCTGTTTCCGGAGAAGGATCACACGCGGCTCGCCACGGTCGAGAACCGAACGGAGACCGACGAGATGATGCAGGCGCGGCGGCAACGTCACCGCCGCGTGGAGTTGTTCAGCGCGTTTCTCGATACCGGGCTGCGGACCCTGGACGACGCACCGGAGCGTATCCGCGACCGCGAACTGAAGGGAACCCTCGGTTTCGCGCTGCGGCTGCGCGTGTCCGTGCCGGATTACGAGGTGGACGGAAGTTTGCTCTTCTGGCGCCGCCACCATTATGAGGGAAGCGCGCTGTTCGACCGCGATCTGGTGTTCCTCGCCTTCCCCGATCCCGCCGTGCCCGGCGGCTGGGGGCTGGCTTGGGGCGACAATGCCGCCGATCCCACCAATGACCGGTTGCGAATCATCACGGCGGCGACCGAAGCCGAGCCTCAGGACGTTCCCGACGCGGGGGCTTCCGGCGCCGACGGCTACCGCCGCAATTTGCCGTCTTCCGTCGAGTTCTGGATCCCGCTGCGCGAGGACGGCCCGCCGGCTTTCCGCGCGTGGCTGCGTCTCACCGCTCGTGTCTGGAACGCGCCGGTCCCGTGATCAGCGCCAGCGCCGGAAGCGGGTGCCGGTCAGCGCGGCGTAGACCAGCTGGCGCGTCAGGTAGCGGTAATGCAGCCGCTGGTCGGGCGCCGCCAGCATCAGCACCGCGATCATCCGCTCCTTCGGGTCGATCCAGAAATAAGTCCCGGTGACGCCGCCCCAGAAATACTCGCCGACCGATCCCGGCACCGGCGAACGCCCCGGCTCCAGCCGCACCGCGAAACCGAGGCCGAAGCCGTAACCCATCTCCGGTACCGGCGCCAAAGCCCCGAACCGCGCCCGCGCCGTCTCGCCATAGCCGACCCCGGGCGGCAGGTGATCGGAGGCCATCAGCGCGACGGTTTTCGGCGCGAGAAGGCGCACGCCATCGAGGTCGCCGCCATTCAGCAGCATCTGGCAGAATCGCAGGTAATCCGCTGCGGTCGAGACCGCGCCGCCGCCGCCAGATTCCCAGCCTCCGGGCTGTTTGACATTGCGCATCGGCGGGCGCTGGCCGGTCGCCGCGTCGGCCTGCGGCTCGGCGATCCGTGCGGCGCGCTCGCCGGCCGCGGCGAACCCGGTGTCGCGCATGCCGAGCGGCCCGGCAATGCGCGCCTCGAAGAATTCGCCAAGCGACATGCCGGAGGCGACTTCGACGACGCGACCAAGCACGTCGGTCGACATGCTGTATTCCCAGGTCGTGCCCGGCTCGAACATCAGCGGCAGGCCGGCGAGCTTTTGGGCCAGCTCGGCGTTGGTCTGCCCCTCGTCCATCAGCGTGACGTCGCGCCACAGCATCTGCACCGGCGAATCGCCGAATTGCGCGTAAGTCAGCCCGGAGGTGTGCCGCAGCAAATCCTGCACCGTCATCGTGCGGGCCGCCCTGGCGCGCTCGACGCCGACCGTCATCTCGGAAAATTCGGGCAGATATTGCGCGACCGGCGCGGCGATTTCGAGCCGGCCTTCCTCGGACAACATCATCGCCGCGACCGAGGTCATCGGCTTGGTCATCGACGCGATACGGAAGATCGAGTCGAGCGCCATCGGCGTCCCGGCCTCGCGGTCCTGAAAGCCGAACGCCTCGGCGTAACCGACCCGCCCGCCGCGCGCCAAGAGCACGACCGCGCCGGGGATCAGCTTGCGCTCGACATCCTGACGCACCACCGCCGCCAAGCGCGCCAGCCGCGCCGACGAGAACCCAACCTGCTCCGGAACCTCGGCCCGCGGCAATCCCAGATCCGTCATTTCTTCTCCTTCCCGCTCGGCGGGCTCGGGACGGCCCATTCCTTCCGCGCCTTCTTCTCGGAAATCCCCGAAACCCCCTCGCGCCACGCCAGTTCGGCGGCGACATCGGATGGGCTGACCCCGGTCGCCGCCCACATCACCATCAGATGATACAGCACATCGGCGCTCTCGCCGACCAGCGCCGCGCGGTCCCCTTTGGCGCCCTCGATGACTGCCTCGACCGCCTCCTCGCCAAATTTCTGCGCGACCTTGGCCTTGCCGCGCGACAGCAGTTTCGCGGTGTAGGAGCCGGCCGGATCGGCGCCGCGCCGCGACTCGATGACCCGCCACAGCCGCTCCAGGGTCTCGCCGAGCGCGTCGCTCACGGCTACTCGAGTTCGATCGGGCATCATGCAAACTCAGGTTGGGTCACACCCCCGGTGGCGTGTGCTGATAGAATAATGAATCCGCCGCAGAAGACCCGCATGCATTGCGACCCCAAAGTCAAGGCATTGCCGGGGTGTGTCCTGGACCGGGCCGCGCATCTTGCAGCAAAACGCCGCCGAGGATGCAAGCCGATCCACTATCGAACACCGGCATGCCGAAAGGGGAACGCTTTTGCGGCGGACATCAGCCGGTGAATTTGGCGGTGAGGCAGCGGCGAAGCGCCCCTCCTTCATCACCAGGCCCCGCCGGATGCCGCAACGAGGAGATTGCGGCGCTCTGCCGCGTCCCCGCGGCGCGGTGTCGAGCCATGTTAAAGGCATGGAGCGCTTCGCCGACATCACCGAACCCGCGATTGCCGTGTTGGTGGCCCGGTTTTACGAGAAGGCCCGCCGCGACCCGCTGATCGGGCCGGTATTCGAGGACGCGGTCGAGGACTGGGACGAGCACCTGCGCACCCTGAATGCGTTCTGGTCGTCGGTGATGCTGACATCGGGACGCTACAAGGGGAACCCGATGGCGGCGCATCTGAAGCTGCCGATCGAACCGCCGTTCTTCGAGCGCTGGCTGACGCTGTGGCGCGAAACGGCGGATGCGCTGTTCGAACCCGATCCGGCGGCGCAATTCGCGGAAAAAGCCGCGCGCATCGCCGAAAGCCTCAAGCTGGCGCTGTTCTACCGGCCCGGGGCGGTGGCGGGCGCGCGCCTGTCGCGATAACCGAGGCGCCGCGCGCTTCGCACCGCCCCGACCAGCCGTCGCCCCGGCAATTCCCGCCGGACCCGCGCCTCGGCAAAAGCTGGCGCGGGCCGGATCGACCGCAGCGCGATGCGGAACCCCATCAATGCCGGAGTATCAAACAGCGCAGCCGGCGTAAGCTATTTTGTCTGCCCCTGGTTCTTGTCGAGCCACCAATCCTCCATGCGCCAACCGTTATAGATGCTGTTGGTCATCAGGGTCACGTTCTTGACGTAGGGGTACCAGCATGTCGCGGCGGCGTTGTGCAGGATGATCGGCCGGGCCGCGTCCTCCTGCAATTTGCTGTCGATCTCATACACGATCTGCCGGCGCTTGTTCTGGTCCCTCTCGGCCGATTGCCGGTCGGTGAGGGCGTCGATTTCCTTGTTGCAGTACCCGCTGTAATTGCGCTGCGAGCCGCAATAATAGTTCTCGTAGAACTGCTGATCCGGATCGTCCACCGAGCTGCCGGTCAGGTTGAGGCCGATCTGATAATCCTTGCGCGCCACTTTGGGAAACCAGTTCGCGGTTTCGACCGGTTCGAGTTCGCCGGCGATATAGGCGTGCTTCAATTGATCGATCACGATTACCGCCGGGTCGCGGTACTGCGCGATATTGCGGGTCGAGACCTTGACGTTCAGCGGCTTGTCCGGGCCGTAGCCGAGCTTTTGCATGATCGC
>JBFXDF010000074.1:0-15838 GCA_050181375.1 Alphaproteobacteria bacterium | reverse complement strand
CCGGGTCGAGCAGGAGCGCATCTTCAAGGGGCCGGCCTGGAATTATTTGTGCCTCGCCGGCGAGATCCCCGAACCGGGCGACTGGGTCGCGACGACGGTCGGAGAGGTCGCGGTCATCGTCGCGCGCGGGGCGGACGGCGCCATCAACGCGTTTGTCAACCGCTGCGCCCACCGCGGCAATCTGCTGTGCCTGACAAACAAGGGGCACGGCAAGGAGATCACCTGCATCTATCACGGCTGGAGCTACGACCTCGAAGGCCGTTTGACCGCGGTCGCATTCGAACACGGCGTCAAAAGACAGGGCGGCATGGCTCCCGAGTTCCGCAAGGACGAACACCATCTGCAACGGCTGCGCGTCGCCGAATTGTGCGGCCTGGTGTTCGGTACATTCGATCCGGATGTCGAGGACCTCGAAACCTATCTCGGTCCGCTCGTCACGGGCGGTCTGAGGCGCGTGCTGAACCGGCCGTTTCACATTATCGGCCGCAGCACGCAAATCCTGCCGAACAACTGGAAGCTCTATTTCGAGAACGTCAAAGACACCTATCACGCCTCGATCCTGCATTCGTTTCTGACGACGTTCCGCATCAATCGGCTGAGCATGCCGGGAAGCATCAATATCGACGAAAGCGGCGGCCATCATTTCAGCCAGGCCAAGCTCGACTACGCCGCCGAGGACGCGGACTACAAGGCAGCGCAATTGCGCTCCGACACCGACCTCAAACTGCGCGACCCCTCGATTGTCCAGGCCCATGACGAATACGGCGATCAGGTCTCGGTGCAGATCCTGACCGCGTTCCCGAACATGGTCTTGCAGCAGGTGCGCAACACGATCGCGGTGCGCGTGATCCGGCCGCGCGGTGTCGACAGGAGCGAACTCGACTGGGTGCATCTCGGCTTCGACGACGATGACGAGGCGATGACCGAGCGCCGCCTGCGTCAGGGCAATCTGATCGGCGCGGCCGGCTACATCGCGCTCGAGGACGGCTGCGTCGGCGGCTTTGTGCAGCGCGCGCTGCGCTACAACGACGACGACAGCGGTGTCGTGATGATGGGCGGGCACGAGGCGCAGTCGCAGAATTTCCGCGCCAGCGAGGCGGCGATCCGCGGCTTCTGGAAGAAATACCGGGCGCTGACCGGGGCGTGAACCCGATCCGTCACACCCGCTTTCGCGACGCCGGCGGGGAATGACGACCGGTATGCATTGCTCGGGGAGAAGGAGAACTAGATGATGCGGAGACTCGGTGTCGTGCTCGGAGCCGCGACGCTGCTCTATACCGGCGCCGCAGCATTGGCGCAGAATGCTCCGCCGACCTACCAGGGCGACCCGAGCGTTTACAAGGTGATCTTCGAGGACGAGAACTTTCGGGTCATCGAGGCGATCCGCAAGACGGGCGTGCACGACAAGCTGCACTCACATCCCGTCCCGTCGGTCGTCTACACCGTCACCGATTGCAAGACCAAGCTCTACGCGGCCGACGGCAAGCTCGTACGCGAGGTCGACAACAAGGCAGGCTCCGCCAGCGCCGCTCCGGTTACGCCCGGGCATTCGGCCGAGAATGTCGGGCCGGCCGACTGCAAGCAAATCTTCGTCGAGCGCAAATAATCGAGCGATGGACGACAACGCACTTCGCCTTGGCATCGACGAGCTCAACGCCGCTTATGCCGACTGCATCGACGACGACCGGCTCGAGGAATGGCCGGATTTCTTTGCCGAGCAGGGGCGCTATCTGATCACCGACCGGGAAAGCCATCGCGCCGGGCTGCGCCACGGGGTCATCTATTGCGCCTCGCGCGACATGGCGATCGACCGGATCATGGCCACGCGCCGCGTGCTGATGTACGAGCCGCACCGCTACCGCCACCTCGTCGGAGCGGCGCGCATCGATCGGGTCGAGAACGGGGCCGCCGAGGCGCGCGCCAATTTTCTCGCGGTGCGTATCATGCACAGCGGCGAGAGCACCCTGTTCGCGACCGGCCGTTATCTCGACCGCATCGACGTCTCCGGGCCGGAATTCAAGTTCCTCGAACGCATCGTCGTGCTCGACAGCCAGAAAATCGACACGCTGCTGGTAATTCCCTTATAGCGGCTGGTTATCCTGTTGCAGCATTAGTTCTAACCCGTTCATGGCCGGGCTTGGCCCGTGGGCCTTCAGCCCACGGACTTGATCCGTGGGCATCCACGAGCCGCGGTTCTATAGGAGGAGAATTTGGCGTGGCAGCCGGCTGGGTCTATTTCCTGGCAAATCGGCCGAACGGAGTTCTGTATGTTGGAGTTACTGACAACCTGATCCGGCGCGTTTGGGAACACCGCGAGGGCGTTATCGACGGTTTTACGAAACGATACGGCCTCAAGCGCCTGATCTATTTCGAGCACTACGAGGATATTCGCGATGCGCGTCAGCGGGAACGGAACCTGAAGCATTATCCGCGGGCGTGGAAGGCCAGACTGGTACTCCTCAACAATCCGAATTGGGACGATCTTTATGAAGGGCTGGTATGATCTCGCACCTCGTAGATGGCCGGGCCAAGCCCGGCCATGAACGAGTCTAGGGACGCCCGTCCCGGGGCACGACCGGAGAGCGGGATGGGATGGCAGCCGGAACTGGACGAACTGCGCCAGCGCGAGGAATTCGCCCGCCGGCTTGGCGGTCCCGACAAGATCAAGCGTCAGCACGACGCCGGCAAGCTCACCATCCGCGAGCGCATCGACGGTCTCGTCGATCGCGGCAGCTTCCATGAGATCGGCGCGGTCGCGGGCCGTGCCGAGTACGATGAGCAAGGCCGCCTCCGCGAGCTGGTGCCGTCGAATTGCGTGATGGGCCGCGCCCGGATCGACGGCCGCCCGGTCGTCGTGGTCGGCGACGATTTTACGGTGCGCGGCGGCTCGGCCGATGCGACGATCCGTGAAAAACCGCTGATGGCCGAGCAGATGGCGCACGATCTGCGGCTGCCGATCGTCCGCATCATCGAGGGCTCGGGCGGCGGCGGCTCGGTCAAGACGATCGAGACCACCGGGCGCGCCAACCTGCCGGGACGGGTCGGCGCGAACCTGCCCTACTACTACACGACGACGAATATGGGCCTCGTGCCGGTCGTCGCGCTCGGCCTCGGATCGGTTGCCGGCCTCGGCGCCGCGCGAATGGCGGCGAGCCACTATTCGATCATGACCAAGGAAACCTCGGCGCTGTTCGTCGCCGGGCCGCCGGTCGTCAACGCGCTGATCCCCGACCGGGAAAAGCATCTCGACCGCTTCCAGCTTGGCGGCTGGGAAATCCAGACCCGCTGCGGCGCGGTCGATCACGCGGTCGATACCGAGGAGGAAGCGTTCGCCTGCGCCCGCCGCTTCCTGTCCTATCTGCCCTCCTCGGTGTTCGAGGTCGCGCCGCGCGGCCCGCGCACCGACGATCCCGAGCGCCGCGAGGGATTTCTGTTCGACGCGGTCCCGCGCGACCGCCGCAAGGTTTACAAGATTCGCCCGATCGTCGAGGCGGTGGTGGACAAAGGCTCGTTTTTCGAGATGGGCCGCATGTTCGGCCGCGGCATGATCACGGGCCTTGCGCGGCTCGACGGGCTGCCGGTCGCGGTGATGGCGTCGGACCCGTTTTTCTACGGCGGGGCGTGGACGGCCGATGTCTGTGACAAGATCATCCGCTTTGTCGATCTCGCCGAGACCTTCCATCTGCCGATCGTCTATCTGTGCGACTGCCCCGGTTTTCATATCGGGCTCGATGCCGAGAAGGCGGCGACGATCAGGAAGGGCGTGCGCGCGATGGCGGCGGTCAACCAGTCGAGCGTACCGTGGTGCACGTTTCTGGTGCGCAACGTGTTCGGCGTCGCCGGCGCGGTCAACCAGCCCTCGGGCCGGTTCTCGATCCGCTACGCCTGGCTGTCGGCGCGCTGGGGGTCGCTGCCGCTGGAAGGCGGGATCGAGGCCGCCTACCGCGCCGAGATCGACGCCGCCCCGGACCGCGACGCCAAGATCGCCGAGATCGAGGAGCGGCTGAACCGGCTGCGCTCGCCGTTCCGCACCGCCGAGACGTTCTGGATCGAGGAGATCATCGATCCGCGCGACACGCGCCGCCTCGCGGTCGAATTCGCCAATCTCGCCGACAAGCTGCGCGAACCCGGCGAGCGCCGCTTCTGCATGCGGCCGTGACACCGCAGTAATATCAACCCCGCGGCCGGGCTTGACCCGGCCGCCCACGTCTTTGAAACATCGGACGCCGGAGCGGCAGGAAGACGTGGATGCCCACGGATCAAGTCCGTGGGCTGAAGGCCCACGGATCAAGTCCGGCCATGGGGTATGGGTAAGGGTTGAGAAAGGAGCATCCGAATGCTGGAAGTCGAACGCGCGGCCGATCTGAAAGCCTATGAGGGCAAGGAGATCGGGGTCAGCGACTGGTACATGGTGACCCAGGAGCAGATCAATAAATTCGCCGACGCGACCGGCGACCATCAGTGGATCCATGTCGATGTCGAGCGCAGCAAGCGAGAGATGCCGGGCGGCAAGACGATCGCGCATGGCTGGCTGACCCTGTCGCTGGTGCCGCGTCTCGCCTCGACTCTGTACCGGGTCAAAACGCGGTCGCGCGGCCTCAATTACGGCGCCAACCGGGTACGGTTTACCGGCATGGTCCCGGCCGGAGGGCGCATCCGGCTGCGCCTCAGGATCAAATCGGTCGAAGCGATGAAGGACGGCGGCACGCGCATTACCAACGAGGGCACAATGGAACTCGAAGGCAGCGACCGCCCGGTGCTCGTCGCCGAGACGATCGGCGTCAGCTACGATTGATGGAGCGGCGTCCATGCCGTTTTCGGTGACCGAAGCAGATGTGGCGATGCCGGCTGCCGCCGCTGCCGCGCCCCCCGAACCCGCCGGTCAAGCTCCCGGCGCGCCCGGCATCGTGCCGACCTGGACGAGCAGCGCGAAGGATATTGTCGGCTGCAGTCTGGGGCAGGCGCGACTGTGGTTCACAATCGGGTTCGGGATCGTCAACGAGGTCTATTCTCCGCGCGTCGATCTTCCGCAAATCCGCGATCTCGGGTTCATCGTCGCCGGCCCGGACGGGTTCTGGTCGGAGGTCAAGCGCAACGAGAACTACAAGCTGCGGCTGCTGGCCCCCGGAGTGCCGGCGGTCGAGATCGTGCACGAACACCCGCGCTATACGCTGAGTCTGCGCATCACACCCGATCCGCGTCGAGAGGTGCTGGTCGTCGCGTGTCACCTCGATCCTTCTTCGAAGACCGAGGGCGACGGCGGTCTTCGGCTTTATGTCCTTGTGGCGCCGCATCTCGGCGCGACCGGCTATGACAATGTCGCGACGGTCGAACGCTACCGCTCGCGCCGCGTCTTGATGGCCGAGCAGGGTCCGTTCGGCCTCGCGCTCGCCGCCGTCGACGAGAAACAGCAGGATGCCTTCGCACGGGCCAGCGCCGGATATGTCGGCAGCAGCGACGGCTGGCAGGATTTCGCGCGCAACGGCGCGATGACTTGGCAATACGCCACCGCCGGACCCGGCAATGTCGCGCTGATGGGGGAGCTGCCGCGGCGCTGCGTACTGGCGCTCGGCTTCGGCAGCAGCGCCGAATCGGCCGCGACCTTGGCGATTTCCAGCCTGATCCAGCCCTTCGCGAACGTCTTGCAGCAGCAGATTGCCGAGTGGGAGCGCTGGCTGGCCGGTTGCGCCGAACACGGCGCCCCGACACTCGATCTGCCGGACGCAATCCGTCAGCAGGCCGCGATCTCGGCGGTCGTGCTCCGATCCCACCTCGACAAGACGTACCCGGGCGCAATGGTCGCGAGTCTCAGCGTGCCCTGGGGGTACATTGGAAATCAGCGCGGCGGCTATCATCTCGTATGGCCGCGCGATCTGGTCGAATGCGCCGGGGCGCTGATGGCGATCGGCGCCGAGCCCGAGGCGCGCGACACGCTCCGCTACCTGATCGCGACGCAGAACGAGGACGGGCACTGGAACCAGAACCAGTGGTTGGGCGGCGAGCTGTACTGGCAGGGGCTACAGCTCGACGAGACCGCGATGCCGGTGCTGCTGGCGACCTCGCTCGACGAGCGCGACGCGCTGCGCGGCATCGAGGTCGAGGATATGGTGCGGCGGGCGCTCGGCTATATCGCGCGCACCGGCCCCTCGACCCGCCAGGATCGTTGGGAGGAGAACGAGGGCATCAACGCCTTTACGCTCGGCGTGTGCATCGCCGCACTGGTGGCCGGGGCGGCGCTGTTGCCGCAGCCCGAAAGCGATTGGGCGGTGGCGCTGGCCGATTTCTGGAACGAGCAGATCGAGGCATGGACCACGGTCAGCGGCACCGAGCTGGCGCAGGAACACGGCATTCCGGGTTACTATCTCCGCGTCGCGCCGCCGGGCATCGTGACCGAATCCGGCGCGAGCACCGCGATCGTGCCGATCCGCAACCGGCGCGGCGATGGCGGGTTGCGCGGCGATCAGCAGATCGGCAACGAATTTCAGCAGCTCGTGCGCTTTGGATTGCGGCGGGCCGACGACCCGCTGATCCTCGGGTCGCTGAAACTGGCCGACGCGCTGCTGCGCACCGACACGCCGAATGGGCCGGTGTTCCACCGCTATATCGGTGACGGCTACGGCGAGCACGCGGATGGCCGCGCGTTCGACGGCACCGGCATCGGGCGCGGCTGGCCGCTTCTGACCGGCGAGCGCGGGCATTACGAGATCGAGGCCGGCCGAGACCCGTTGCCCTATCTCGAGGCAATGGCGGCGATGGCGAGCCCGGGCGGGATGATCCCGGAACAGGTCTGGGACACCGAGCCGATCCCCGAACGGGGGCTGTTCCTGGGCAAGGCGAGCGGGTCGGCGATGCCGCTGGCGTGGGCCCACGCCGAGTTCGTCAAGCTTTTGGTCTCGCGTCATATCAACCGTCCGTTCGATAGACCGCGCGCGATGTGGCAGCGCTACCGCGCGCGGCGCCCGCTCGCCGATCACGCGTTCTGGTGGCAGCACGCTCCGATCGGCGCGATGCGGGCCGGGGCGAAGCTTGCCATCGCCTTGCCTTTTCCGGCGGTCGTGCGCTGGGGCCATGACGGCTGGCAGCAGATCCAGGAAACCGCGACTGTCGACAGCAATCTCGGTTTCCATGTCGCCGTGCTCGAAACGACCGCGCTGGCGCCGGGCAGCCGGGTCGATTTCACTTGGCGCTGGCAGGATGGCGGCGAGTGGGCCGGGCGCGACATCGCGGTGCAGGTGCGCGGACCCGAACCCGCCGAGGGAGCCGCCCCGTTTAGCGTCGCTCTATCGTCCCGACCTGAGGTTGAAACCGCATTGGCAAAGTCATAGGTGCAATGCGGCGCGCGTTAGATGCTGCATCATTTCGGGGTGTGGTCTGCGACAGGAGATGCGACGCAAATGCGGTGGTGGCTAGCGATATGCGCTTTGGCGGTCCCTATGTGGTGGACCGCCGGAAACGCATTGGCGCAATATCCCGCGGCGCGCGGCTCGCCATCCTATGGATCGCGGCCACCGTGTAGTGCGGTGACCCGGAGCCCGCTGGCAGGCGCCGCTCGCGGCGCCGCCGGCGGAGCAATTATCGGGGCGATCTCCGGGAATGCGGGCAGAGGCGCGGCGATCGGCGCCGGCGTTCGTGGCGTCGGCGCCATGGTGAGGCGGGGATCGGCCCGTTCCTCAGGGTACTGCTACTAGTGGTACCGGCGCGCCGGTCGTCCCACCGATCGAAGGCAAGAGGGGGCAAGATGCTCGGTCGCATGTCGATCGCGGCGGGTTTGTTCTGCACCGCCTGCGTCGCGCAGTCGGGCGGCCCGGCGGCGCCACCCGAAGCCGCGCCTGTCGCGGCGCCAACGGCGGCCGCGATTGCAAGCGCACCGGGTTCGGGGCCGGTATGGGACGTAACGCGGATCACGTGCGCGCAGCTGCTGGCCGCCGACGATGACGACCGCGCCGCCGCGACCATGTTCTATTACGGTTATCTGGCGGCCTCCTCCGGGATCAAGCTGATCGATGTCAGCATGATCGACCGGAACGTCGCGCGCGTGATGCGGCAATGCGAGCAGAACCCAGGGCTGACCGTGCCGCAGGCATACGACATCGCCTTCGGCCGGCCGCCGCGCCCCTGACCGGAACCGGCGACCGCGCCGGTTCGCCGGGCGTGCGAGGCTTAGCGCCGAAATGAACCGCCGCGGCGGCGGTCAGCGGCCACTAGAGCAAGATCGGGTCAGATGGAGGCATCTGACCCGCGAATCTTGCTCTCGATGCAAATATGTAGAGCCTGATTCACGGCTCAGATCGTTGCGATCTGAGCCGATCAGGCTTTAGCCGCGCCCGACAAACGGCATCTTGGTGGCCATGACGGTCAGGAACTGGATGTTGGCCTCTTGTGTGACCGTCGCCATCAGCACGACCGAGCGCGCGACGTTTTCGACATCCATCGTCGGCTCGATCATGACCTCGCCATTGGGCTGCGGCACGCCGCGCGTCATGCGCTGGGTCATCTCGGTCAGGGCGTTGCCGACATCGATCTGGCCGCACGAGATGTCGTATTTGCGGCCGTCGAGCGAGGTCGATTTGGTCAGGCCGGTGACGGCGTGCTTGGCGGTCGTGTAGGCGATCGAGAACGGCCGCGGCACATGCGCCGAGATCGAGCCGTTGTTGATGATCCGGCCGCCCATCGGCGTCTGGTCCTTCATCATGCGGAAGGCCTGCTGCGTGCACAGGAACGTGCCGTGGACGATCGAGCCGATGACGCCGCTCCAGCGATCCCATTCGAGATCCTCGATCGGCGCGGCCGCGCCGAACCCGGCATTGTTGAACAGCACGTCAAGCCGCCCGAACGTCGCCTTGGTTTTCGCGAACAGCGCCTCGACCGACGCCGGATCGCCGACGTCGGTCGGCACCCCGAGCGCCTTGCCCTGCATCGCTTCGATCTCGCCGACAACCGCGTTGAGCGGCTCGGGCCGGCGGCCGGCCACTACCACCGAGAACCCCTCGCGCGCCAGCGCCAGCGCCGATGCCTTGCCGATCCCGCTGCCGCCGCCGGTGACGAGCGCAACCTTGCCGTTCGATGCCATGTGAAATTCTCCCTGTATCCGCTGTAAGGACGATGGCGGACGATAGCAGTTAGCGGCGCGGAGCTGGGATTGAAATCGCGCGAGCCCGTCTTATGCTATCGAGGCGCGGGGACGACCCCGCTGCTTCTGGACAATGCGATGGGGACGGCCCCTTCCTTTTGTGGAGGTGGGCAATGGCGTGGCTCGTCCTTATCGTCGCCGGTCTGTTCGAAATCGGCTGGGCCGTCGGGCTGAAATACACCGAGGGCTTTACGCGCCTGTGGCCGACGCTCGGCACCGTCGCCTCGATGATCATCAGCCTTGGGCTGCTGGGGTTGGCGCTGCGCGTGCTGCCGCTCGGCACCGCCTATGCGATCTGGACCGGGGTCGGAACGGTTGGGACCGCGCTGCTCGGCATCGTGCTGTTCCACGAGGCCGCCGATCCGACGCGGCTGGTCTGCATCGGCCTGATCGTTGCCGGAATAATCGGCCTCAGGCTGGTGACGGAATAGAGTGGAGCCGCCTCGGCCGTCGGCGTTGCAACTCCTCCGTGGCCCTGCATCGCAGGTGGGCGCCGTGTGCCGAAGCCACGACTCCGGCAGGAACAGCTCCCAAGAGGTAGATATCGGCCCCGGGGTAACATGCGGCCTGACGCACCGCGCAGCCCCACTCACATTGCTATAGCTAGGGAGACTCGATGCGCTCCGCAACCGACTCGATACGCTCGGCCATGCCGCGGATGCCGGATGCCGCGCCCGATGCGCCGGCGGGGTCGCCGCCGCCGGCCGCGGCTTGCCGGTTGCGCTCCTGGCGCAGCGCCTCGTTCGCGTCCGACAGCTCGTCGGCGATGGTCAGCGCCGCCAGGAGGATCAGCCGCGCCTCGCCGACCTGGCCGACCGTTTTCGTGAACTCGCCGACCTTCGCGTCGACATACTGGGCGAGCCGGCGGATGCGCCCTTCCTGCCCGTCGGCGCAGGTCAGGTGGAACTGACGGCCGTTTACCTTGACGACGACCTGGCCCATGTCACTCCTCCGGGTCGAGCAGCCGGCTCAGCCGGTCAAGCGCGGCGTCGAGCCGGGCCGCCACGGTCTCGGCGATCGCCGCCGGCGCCGCCGGCTCCGGCTCCGTGCGCCTCGGCCGCGACGCCGCTTCTTCGAGCCGAGCGACGGCGGCCGCGAGCCTTGTCATCGCCTCGTCGAGTTCGCTCATCGCCGGCACATTAGAAAGCGCCGGGCCGCCTCGTCAACGCGAGAGGCGCCCGCGCCGCGGTCGTTGTGGAGCGCGGGCGCGGCCGCGCCACGGTCGTTGCAGGGCGCGGCCGCGCCGCCGCCTCAGCGGATCCGCTCGTATTTCTGCAGCGCGCGCAGGTTGGCCGGGTGCGGCTGGCCGGGAAACAGGCCCGGCCACAGCGTCCAGCAGACCTCGCCGACATAAAGATCGCCGCGCGAGTCGGCGGCCAGCCCGTGCGGCCCGATAAACGATGTCGGCGCCGTGCCGGCGTGCGGGTCGCCGATACGCGACAGCAGCTTGCCCTGGTTGTCGACGATGCTGACCCGCGGCCCGAGATTGGGGCTGTTGCGGTTGACCGCCATGCCCGGCCCCAGTTCGCCGATATAGCAGATCGGATGATGGTCGTGCAGCATGAAGAGGCCGCATGGCCGGTGCAGATTGTTCCACTGCGTCTCGTATTTGCCGTTCCCGTCGAACACCTGGATGCGGTGGTTTTCGCGGTCGGCGACATAAACCCAGCCGTCCGCGTCGGTGCAGATATTGTGAACGATGTTGAACTGGCCCGGATCGGTGCCCGGCTCGCCCCACGAGAACAGCAGCTTGCCGTCCGGCGAATATTTGTGAACGCGAGCGTTGCCGTAGCCGTCCGAAACATAGAGGTCGCCCTGCGGCGACAGGGCCGTGTGCGTGCAGCGATGGAACGGCTCGCCGCTCATATACGGCGCCGGCGTGCCCGGGACGCCGAGTTCGAGCAGGACCTTGCCGTCCTCGAGCCGGCATTTGCGCACGAAATGGCCGCCGTCATCGGTCAGATAGATCGAATCATCGGGACCCATATGGACCCCGTGGGCGCGCGGATACTGACCCTCGCCCCACGAGCGCAGGAAATTGCCGTTACGATCGAACACCATCATCGGATGCTCGCCGCGCCCGAAAACGTAGACGTTGTCGTTCCTGTCGACGCCGACCGCGGCGACCTCCTTGAACGACCAGCCGTCGGGCAGCTTCGCCCAGTTCTCGACGATGCGGTAGCGGTACTCGCCACTTCCGACGATGGCAGCCATCGGCGTCTCCTGTTGCATTGTTCGGAGAAAAACTATCGGAGGCTCGGCCCGCCGGCAACCGCGTCCCCGAATGGCTTGACCGCCGCAGGGTTGGCGACGCAGTCTCTCGTCAGGGAGGAATGAGGGCGGCAGCGGCCGGTATGTACACCTATGTCATCCGTCGGCTGGCATTCGGGGCGTTGACCGTGGTCGGCGTGTCGATCGTCGTGTTCATGGTGCTGCGCGTGCTGCCCGGCGATCCGCTTGTTGCGATTTTCGGCACCGAGGGGTTCACCAAGCTCAGCGAGGCCGACCGCGCCGGCTACATGAAGCAGCTCGGTCTCAGCGATCCGCTGATCGTGCAGTATTTCCGCTGGCTCGGCGATATCGCGAGCGGCAGTTTCGGCCGCTCGTTTTTCCGCTCCGAAAGCGTCGCCGAGATGATCGCGCGCCGTGGGCCGCTCACCGCCGAGATCGCGGTGATCGCGGTGGTGCTGTCGTGGATCGTCGGCATCCCGGTGGCGATCGTCAGTGCATTGAAGCCAAACAGCGTCGCCGACGCGGTTTCCCGGTTTCTCAGCATTCTGTTTCTCGCCGTGCCGGGGTTCTGGCTCGGCATGCTGATCGTGCTGGCGCTGCTGTTCTGGTTCGGCTACCGCGCGCCGCTCGCCAGCGTCGCCTTCTGGGACGATCCGGTGCGCAATCTGCAGATCGTGATCGGGCCGGCCGTCGTGCTCGGCCTCGGGCAGGCGGCCTACATCGCTCGCATGGGGCGGTCGAGCCTGTTGGAGGTCATCCGCGAGGACTTTGTCCGCACCGCGCGCGCCAAGGGGCTCAACCGCCGCAGCGTCATCAGACTGCACGCGCTGCCGAACGCGCTGCTGCCGGTGATAACGCTGTCCGGCATCCTGCTCGGTTTTGTCCTGGCCGGTTCGATCCCGGTCGAGCGCGCGTTTGGCGTGCCCGGGCTTGGCTACGCGATGTTTACCGCCGTCGCCGAGCGCGATGTGTTCGTGATGCAGAACCTCGTGTTTCTCTACGCGATCGTGTTTGTCCTTCTCAATATCCTGGTCGATGTGACGATCGCCTGGATCGACCCGAGGATCCGCTACCGATGACGACGATCGACCCGGACGGCGCGCTTGCGGTCGAGACGGTACGGACGCCGGCGCAGCGGTTGTCGCTGCCGCGGACGGTCGCGGGCGGGCTGTGGACATTCGCCCGGCGCTCGCCGTTTTCGGCGTTCTGGGGACTGGTCGCAATCGCGATCATCGTGATGGCGATCGCCGCGCCGCTGATCGCGCCGTACGACCCGCTGAAGTCCGATTTCCGGGCGATGGCGAAGCCGCCGGTCGAGAAGCATTGGTTCGGCACCGACCAGATCGGGCGCGACGTCCTGAGCCGGGTCATCTACGGCGCCCGCGCCTCGCTGACCGTGGCGATCGGCGCGGTTGTGTTCGGTACAATGCTGGGCGCGCTGTGGGGATTGGCGAGCGGCTATTTCGGCGGGCGTTTCGATACCGTCAGCCAGCGCATCATCGAATTTCTGCAGTCCTTTCCCGATTTGATCCTGGCGATGGCGATCGCGATGGCATTGGGCGCCGGCATCGGCACCGTGATCGTCGCGATCGCGATCACCCGCATCCCGTTTGGCGGGCGCGTGATCCGGTCGGTTGTGCTGTCGCTCAAGGAGATACAATACATCGAGGCGGCGCGCGGGCTCGGGGCGTCGCATCTGCGCATGATGGCGCGGCACATCCTGCCGCAATGCGTCGCGCCGTTTCTGATATTGGCGACGGCGCATCTCGGCGTCGCGATCATCATCGAGGCCTCGCTCGGGTTTCTCGGGGTCGGGATACCGCCGCCGACCCCGACCTGGGGCAACATGCTGGCCGACTCGCTGAACGCCGGCCTCGTGCCGCCGTGGTGGCTGGTGCTGTTTCCGGGGCTGGCGATCACGCTGACCGTGCTCGCCTTCAACCTGCTCGGCGACGGCGTGCGCGACGTGCTCGACCCGCGGCTCAGGGGCGCGGTGTAGCAAAGATTCAACCCCGATCGCGTCGCCGCGGATCAGATCGACGGCAACCGGCCTCATCGCGAGCAGCGGGGCGACCAGGCGATCTCAGGACGCAAGTCAGGCGGGCCCGCGCCTCGATGTTGTGCGCACGCCATCCTTGCATCATCAAATATCTGCTATATTCATCCAAGTGCTTGGCCTTTTCCCTTTTGGATCAAATGGCTGGCGCGTCGCGCCGGGAACGGCGTTCTGCTCTCCCGGCGCGCGTTCAGGGAGGATGCGACGATGATACATCAACCGTTTGGCCGCGGACATGCGCTGCTGGCCGCGCTGTCGCTTGTCTTGTATGTCCTTCTCTTGCCGCCGCCGGCGGTCGCCGCGGACGCGAAGTTGGATGTCAAGCCGGTAACGGAAAAAAAGGTCAGTGAACTGCCGGCCGGCCCACTCTACTGGCACATCGAGAATTTCCCCAGCCTGGCGCAGGCGCAGGCAGCTGCCGGTCCGACCTCGCTCGCGGCTGAAATTGCCGGCAAAGCGTGGCTGTTCACGCTGGGTGGCAAGGGCGGCTCGGCTCCCGGCGGAACCGAAATCACGGAGATTGGGCCAATTGCCCCGATCACCGCTCCGGAGTACCTGCTCCGCATTAATCGGGCCGGCGGACCGCCCGGTGCCAAGACGACGATCCATTCGCATCCGGGTTCGGAAGCGTTTTATGTGTTGGCCGGTCGGGTTGGTCAAACGACGCCGCGCGGAACGGCCTACGCCGATGCCGGCCAGACGATGGCGGGACAAGTACCCGGGACACCGATGGAGGTCTTCAGCGCCGGCTCTACCGATCTCGATCAGATTGTCCTATTCGTGGTGGACGCCACGAAACCGTTCTCGACCGCGGCCAAGCTCCACTGATCGGCGCTAAATCCCAAGCCGTGAATGCTCTGCGTCTATCACGTATCGTGGTGTTCGCATCGGCGTGCACGAATCAATTCCCTCGGCACGACTCGGCAAGCGCGATGCCCTCGTAAAGCTCACCAAGCCGGACTTCCATGCCGGCCGATGTCAGCGAGAGCATGGCGTCGGGTCCACGCAGGATTTCGGTGATCGACTGCGTCCCGGAGCGCCGGTGCAGTTGTGCCGCCGCCGCCGGCGGCGCCATCGCCACGGGAAAACCGCCGATCAGCTCGTAATGCGTGTCGGTGCCGTCGTCCCACCGGAGAAATTCTTCCAGGGTCATCGCCCGCGCACAAGCGCCGGTCCGGGATCAGGGGTCGAGGCAACGTCCCGCGTAGCGGATCGCGCCGCCGTTGCCGATCGGGTCGGGGACGTAGCTGCGCGTGTCGATGACGTAGCCCTGCATGCACAGCGCGTTGACCATGACCGCGTCGGCGATCCAGGAGCGGCGGATTCGCTCGGCGGCGCCGTCGTCGTTTGGCGTCATCACGGTGTTGGTGTTCGCCTCATAGAGGAACGAGCGCGGTCCGGTGGCCGTGAAACCCTCGACCCGCGCCTGCTGCGCGCAACCCGCAAGCGCCCCGGCACCCACCACGACACACACCATGGGGTAGAGGAGCAGCAGCGCACGCATCGACGCGATCTCCGCAGTTGGCCTCTCTCTATTTACGATTTCGTTGCCGGCGGCAAGCGTGCAGGCAGAAGCCCGGACGGTGCCAATCGACCTTGCCCGGGTCGGGGCCGCTGACAATCGCGATCAATCTCGCCTCGGAGTCGTCCCCGGCGTCGCGGAAGCCGTCTACGCCGATAGTCGCCCGCGGCACTCCCGGCTGGCAAAACCAGCCGCCGGCTAATGGTTGCAGCGGACCCGATGCCCCGGAGCGGAGGCTCCGGGTATCGGCGGCGCAGCCCCGATGGCTACTTCAGGTGCTTCCTCAGGAACTCGACGACCGGCGCGTGCGTCGTGTCGGTGTTGCGCTTCTCGTTGTCGAAATAGGTGATTTCGATGTCGCCGCCGGCGTTGCGGTAGTTGCTGACGAAGCGCTCGGGTTCGTTGCCCGGAAATTTCGAGTCTTCGTCGTGGTAATCGTGCGTCAGGTCCGGGCGGCCCTGGATCCAGATCGCCGGCGGCATCACGACCTTTTCGCCGCGTTCGAGGAGCAGCATCGGGTTGCCTTCGGCCATCGTCGCTTCGTCGCGCCAATAGGTCTCGTGCTTCTTGTCCATGCCGACGGCCCAGCCCGGCGGGTTGCCGGCGGCAACGAGACGCTTGGCATGGCGATAGCGCGACAGCGGGTTGATGACCGGCCACAGCATCACGACCGCCTTGACGCTGGCATCGACGCCGGCCGGTCCCGGGATCGCGGCGTAGCGCGGGTCATTGGGCCGCATCGCGACCAGCATCGCCAGATGACCGCCGCTCGACGCGCCGCCGATCGCGGCCCGAGCGGGGTCGATCTTGAATTCCTTGGCGTTCGCCTTAGCCCAGCGGATGCCGTAATGGATGTCGGCGAGGGTCGTCGGATAGCCGTCCGGGCCGTGCCGGAAAT
>JBFXDF010000073.1:0-15853 GCA_050181375.1 Alphaproteobacteria bacterium | reverse complement strand
CCGACCATTTTCTCGAAACACCACCCAATAACGCGCAAGCCACCGCCAGCGATGCGCTTTGGGCTGGCGTGCCGCTTGTCACCAGCCAGGGAAACACCTTTCCGGGAAGGGTGGCTGCGAGCGTCCTTCATGCCATCGGCCTTCCGGAATTGATTACCGAGTCGCTCGAGGAATATGAGAGATTGGCGATGGCGCTAGCGCAAAACCCCCAACAATTAACGCGGATTAAGGATACGCTTAGGCGCAACCGCGACACCGCACCATTGTTCGATACCGCGCGCTTTACACGCGACCTCGAATCCGCCTATGCCGCGATTTGGAAACGCAAGCAGGATGGTCTGCCGGCGGCCAGTCTTTTCGCCGACCAAGAGTTAGCACGGGCTCAATGACGCCATATGCCGTTATTCTTATAGATATTCTAAGACACCAAAGGTGTTGGCTAAAAAATGGTAAAGCGCCAGCCGCTACCACTCCGGAAAACTCCCGTCACATCGCCGGACGAGGGAGAGGACTGGTATGCGGTCCTCCGAAGATGTGAAAAAGCAGTCGCGCTGGCGCCGAATTCGGCGGAAGCCCACAATAATCTCGGAATAGCGCTGTCCCGGCTGAAGCGCGATGACGATGCGGTCGCGAGTTTCGGACGGGCAATAGAGCTACGACCTGACTTTTTTCAGGCGCATAACCGTCGGGGAAATTCGTTGCAAGCTCTGGGATGTTTTGCGGAGGCGGTCAAGAGCTATTCCGAGGCGATTGCCCTAAAAGCCGATTACGCGATCGCCTACGCCAATCGCGGCAACGCGCTTCAAGCAATGCGTCACTATCAAGAGGCGATAGAAAGCTACAGCAGGGCAATAGAGCTGAAATCGGACTACGTAGATGCCTACAACAATCGCGGTACGGCCTTCAGACGACTTGGGAATTTTGAAGCGGCGCTCGCTGATTTCGATAGGTCGATAACGCTTATGCCGGGCCGGGCGGAGTTGTACAGTAATAGAGGAAACGCGCTGCATGAGCTCAGACGTTTCGAGGACGCTGTCGAAAACTATGATACGGCAATATCGCTCAATCCAGATTATCCCGAATCGTACAGCAATCGCGGTCTTGCGTTGCGGCAGTTGGGGCGCGTTGATGATGCGGCTGAGAGCTTCGAGAAAGCGGTACTGTTAAAACCCGACTATTACGATGCTATCTGGAACAAAGCGCTCATCGACCTTGAGTTGGGAAGATTTGATAGCGGCTGGCGCGGCTACGAAGCACGGAAAAGAACGCGGCAACCTATTGTAAATCGGCGCTTCAAAGTATCAGAATGGTTGGGAGAAACGAGCCTCTCCGGGCGGCGGATCCTCGTGCATTGGGAGCAAGGGTTTGGGGATGTAATTCAATTTTCCCGTTACATCAAGCTGTTAAGCGACGCGGGCGCAACGGTGCTGTTCGCGCCCCAGAAGGAACTGCAGTCGTTGATGCGGCGGCTTGAGACCGATGTGGAGATCGTCGATCTCGATAAGGACACGTTGGATTTTGATGTCCATTGCCCGCTCCTCAGTCTTCCCTTCGCGTTCGGCACAGACATCTCGACTATACCTACGGGAGTTTATCTGTCGGCCGACCCGGAGAAGGTCGCCATTTGGTCGAACCGTCTTCCTCAAAGATCGCGCCCGAGAGTCGGGGTGGTGTGGAGGGGGAATCCGGTACCGGACAGCCGCCGAAGCATCGAATTGCAACATTTGCATCAGTTGCTCGATCCGCGCATCGAATTAATAAGTTTGCAAAAAGAGGTGACGGATGAGGAACGTGCGTGGCTGGATCGTGTGGGTATCATCCGTGTCGAAGACTTGATCGCGGATTTCAGCGACACTGCCGCGCTATGCATGCTTGTTGATCTTGTCATAAGCGTCGACACCAGCGTGGTGCATCTAGCGGGCGCGCTTGGAGTGCCGGTCTGGGTACTTTTGACCTCTGTGGCGGATTGGCGATGGCTCGTGAATCGGGAGGACAGCCCCTGGTACCCGGCGATGCGGTTATTCCGCCAAAAAACCCGCGGCGATTGGGACGACGTGTTAGATCGAGTCGAGCGCGAAATCAAGGGGTGGATATCGCTGCGGGCAATCAGGCCAGAAGCCCGGTAACCAGCTGGCCGACGACATGGTCCCATGTGTGGCGCGCGCCGACGTGACGAGGCCCGGCTTCATTGGCATTCTTACGCCATGATGGATTCTCTATCGCGAAAGCCATCAGAGAAATAAGGTGCGGCAAGTCCGGTTCCAACCGGACGGCCGCTTGTCCATGTACGGAAAACCTGGATAATCTGCTGTCGATTCGCCGAGCGAATTCGTCGTTTGTGAAGTCATCGGTTGGCCCGCCTCGGGTGCAGATAATCGGCACACCGCACGCCGCGGCTTCTAGTACGGGAATATTGAATCCCTCCGCGCGATAAGGGGAGATGTAGCTATCAGCAATCTGGTACAATGCAGCCATGGTCTGATTTGGTAATGATTCGCCGATATATGTCATTCTA
The DNA here is from genome assembly GCA_050181375.1 of Alphaproteobacteria bacterium. Taxonomy (GTDB): domain Bacteria; phylum Pseudomonadota; class Alphaproteobacteria; order ATCC43930; family CGMCC-115725; genus DATARH01. The sequence continues at coordinate 13,338 of JBFXDF010000073.1, read as the reverse complement.
TCCAAGACTAGTTGCTGCTCCTTAACAGATAGGGTCCTTAACGCTTTAAGCAATAAGCCGCGAGAATCATACAGGCCATCCACACCCTTCAAAATGAGGCGTGCATTGCGAAACCGACGGCTGATTTCGGCGAAAGCACGCAGAAGCAAATCCGTTCCCTTATTACCCGACATCGCACCGACGCTGAGAAACACGAAATCGCTCTCGGAAATGCTCATCCGATGACGCAACTCCTCGCGGGTGTCCGGCATCGGGCGGAACGTCGTGCAATCGACGCCGTGCGGAATGACAAGAACTTGCTTTTGGTCGAAGCCAGCGCGGTGAAAACCGTGCGCCGACCAATGCGAAGGCGTAATGACGATAATGTCGCGAGGCGGCGACCTTCGCCGAATCGACTCGTACTCCGCGGGGTTGGACAGCTGATTTTTCAGGATCACCTGCTGTTCCAGGGTTGCAAATACCGCGGTCAGGCGCGAACGCGACGGTGCAAACGTGAATGGTGCGCATATTCTGAGCGTGACATCAGCGGTCTCGTCGCGTTCAGCAACCTTGAGATCTCGGAGGACTTGCTCCGACGTAGGGTCGAACATGCCGGACTGAGCCTGCCAAGCCGATCGATAAAAGGGGACGTCGACTATTTTGATGTCGATTCCCCTGCGCCGCAGTGCAAGAAGCTGCCACTGGTTTACGATAGCGTATGAGTGAGGAAGAAATCGCCAGCCCTCGACAATCAGGGTTTTTCTTCCCCCATAAGTTCGATGTTCAGCTCGTGCATCGGACGTGCAGTTCGTCATCTTGGCTCGGGTCACGGCTTACGGGACGCGCAAAAACCACCTCGTCGGCGCGGTCGCGGTGGCACGGCGCATCGTATTCCGCTCGGCGGCGATACTGATTTCCTCGAAATTGCGCGCGCCCAGTTTCTCGGGATTGCGTCGATTGGCAATTCGCGGGGAGGTGCGCCGTCGGCGCACCGGATCGAGATCGCCGGCGTCCGAGCATCGCTCGGCGAGGCTGGGGCGGGAGGATTCGAACCTCCGTATGGCGGAATCAAAATCCGCTGCCTTACCACTTGGCTACGCCCCACCGGGATCCGCGCCGACCAACGGATATCATAGAAGCAATAGGTCGCAGACAGGTATGTAGTTCTCGCCAGATTTTGCGTAAATAGGGATTTTTGCGACGCAGTCTCTATATTTCATGTCTCGGACTCGATGAAGCACTTTAAGAATGCCGGAACGGTGACTTGCCACCTTACGCTCCCGCTTATCTCCGGAGAGCCTTGGCGCCATCAAAACGGTCGGCTCACCAGCGGAGCCTCGCTCCCTCCTACGTCAGGCCGCTTCGGCGACGGGGTGAAAATTGCGCGGCAATCCCGCCTTTGCGATCGCGCCGTACATCGTCACGCCGGGCAGCGCCTTCGCCACCAGTTCGCGCACCGCGCCCAGGCGCTCGATGTCGATGCCGGTCGCGACCCCCATCGCCTCGAACATGAATGCGGTATCTTCGAGCACGATGTTGCCGGTCGCGCCGGGCGCATACGGACATCCGCCGAGTCCGCCGAGCGAGGCGTCGAACCCGCGGCACCCGGCCTCGTACGCGGCCAGGACGTTGGCGAGGCCAAGACCGCGCGTATCGTGGAAATGCGCGCAGACCGCCAGCGGCGCGACATCGGCGATCACCTTGCGGAACACCCGCCCGATCGCCGCCGGCTGACCGTAGCCGACCGTATCGGCCAAGAGGATGCCGTCTGCTCCTGCCTCGGCGGCCTCGTTGGCGATGCGGCGCACCCGGTCCTCGTCCACATCGCCCTCGATCGTGCAGCCGAACGCGGTTGCCAGCCCGCAATTGACCCGCGGCCTGTTCTCGCCGCCCTGCTCGCGGCACAATTGCACCACACGGCGGAAATCCTCGAGCGACTCGCCGGTGGTGCGGCGGACGTTCGAGCGGTTGTGGCCCTCGCTGACCGAGAGGACAAAATTCATCTCGTGAACCCCGAGCGCCAGACCGCGCTCGGCGCCGCGCGAATTCGGAATCAGCGCTGATACGGTGAGGCCCGGCAGCGTCAGCGCGTGCCGCACCACCGCTTCGGCGTCGGCGAGTTGCGGCAGCAGCTTCGGGGGCACGAACGAAGTGACTTCGATCTCGCGCACTCCGGCGGCGTATTCGGCGTCGAGCCAGGCAAGTTTTGTCTCGGTCGGCATGATGTCGGCGATGCTCTGCAAGCCATCGCGCATCCCGACCTCGCGGACCGCGACACGGTCGTTCGCTCCCCGGGCGCCCATCGTCCGCCTCCTGCGTTGCATTCCAGGAAAAACTAGGCGCTCCAAGGTCAGCCGGCAACCATTGCGCGGGCGTGCGGGCCGGGTCTACGCTGCGGATCGAAAACGAGGCATTGCGAAGGGGAGCGTGCGCGCATGTCGATCCTGATCCTCGGCGGCACCGGGTTTATCGGCCGTCGTCTCGTCCCGCTCTTGGCAGCGCGGGGCGAGGAAGTCGTCTGCATGGACATCAACCCGCAGACCGCGAATTTTTCCGATTATGGCAAGCAGGTCCGCGTGATCCGCGGCGATGTCAGCCAGTTCGACGACGTGATGAACGCGATGCACGAGGCGAAACCGTCGCGCGTCATCAATCTCGCCTATTGGCTCGGCAGCGAGCACCCGCCGCGCGTCGCGTTCAAGCTCAACATCCTCGGCATGGACAATTGCTTCGAGGCGGCGCGGGTCTCGGGCGTCAACCGGGTCGCCTATGCCAGCTCGCTGGCGGTATCCGGCGAGCAGAAGTTTTACGGCGACCGGATCGTCACCGAGGACGATTTCCGCCACGGCCACGTGCAATATGCGATGCACAAGATCTTCAACGAATGGCAGGCGCAGGATTACCGCGAAAAGCACGGCATGGAGATTACCGCGATCCGCCCGGCGAACGTGACCGGTCCGGATAAAATCGTCGGCTCGGTCGATCACGTTTTCTGCATCACCAACCCGGCGCGCGGCAAGCCGGTGTCGTTCCCGTACAAGGACGCGATGCGCTGCCCGGTCCATGTCGACGAGATCGCGGAAATCTTTGCCCGCGTCATTATGAAGGACAAACCGGAGCACATGACCTACAACACCGGCGGCCAGCCGATCAGCCTCGGCGAATTGGCCGACATCGTGCGCGAATACCTGCCCGACGCGCAGATCGCTTTCGACAGGGAAACCGGCGGCAAGGAACTCTCCGGCAACTACCTGATCGACAACACCCGCCTCGTGCAGGAATTCGGTGTCCAGTACCGACCCTACCGCGAACGCGTGCTGCAGATCATCAACGATATCCGCCGCGAGGAGGGCCAGCCGCCGATCAACCCAAGATAGCCCTGCCATCTCTCCCGGCGCTGGGAGAGAGCGGGTCTCCGGGCGCTTGGATCAATTACGCCGCTGAGCGCGAGAGAGGGCCGGAGACAATGGCGCGCCGCCAGTCGGGTTTGGATTTGCCGATGCCGCGGGCTGCGACAGCGCGCATGGCCGCAGATTGGAAGGCGCGCCCGGCCTTCACCGGCTCCGGACGGCGGGCGACAAAGTACGGCGCCGGCATGTTATGACCCGTTGGATCGTCATTCACTGGTTTGAGCTTTCCACGCTTATCCTATTATGTCTCAACCTGTGGTTTTTGGCGTCGGTGCTGAACACGTTGCATGAAACGAATCGGTGGTTTTCCATTCTGGCGTCTTATCTCGACAACAAACGAACGATCGAGCCGGAGAAGCCCGACAACCCGCCTTCTTAATCCCCGCGCGCAGCTGTCCCGGTATGAATGATCCGCTATCCGCAAGGCGGCTCACCCCGCGAAACGATCGGCGATATGGGCGTAGAGGGCTCGCAGGGTCTGCGCCTCGCCGCCCTCGGGACGGCCGGGCCGGGACCGCGTGTTCCAGGCCATCACGTCGATATGCGCCCACGGAATGCCGGGTTCGACGAATTCCTGCAGGTACAGCGCCGCGGTGATCGCGCCGGCATGCGGCCCATCCGATACGTTGTTGAGATCGGCCGCCTTGCTGTCGAGCAATCGACGATACCCGCGCCACAGCGGCATGCGCCACAGCGGGTCGTCCTCGGCCGTACCGGCGGCGAGCAGCCGCGACGCGAGATCGTCTTCATTGCAGAACAGCGCCGGCAGTTCCGGGCCGAGCGCCACCCGCGCCGCGCCGGTCAGTGTCGCGACGTCGATCAGCAGCGCCGGGTTTTCGGTTGACGCCTCGGCCAGCGCGTCGCACAGGATCAGCCGCCCTTCGGCGTCGGTGTTGCCGATCTCGACGGTCAGCCCCTTGCGGGTGCGCACGATGTCGAGCGGCCGCATCGCGTTGCCCGACACCGAATTCTCGACCAGCGGCAGCAGCAGCCGCAGGCGTACCGGCAGCCGTGCCGTCATGATCGCCTGCGCCAGGCCGAGCGTGATCGCGGCCCCGGCCATGTCCTTTTTCATCATCTTCATGCCGGAGGCCGGCTTCAGGTCGAGGCCGCCAGTGTCGAAGCACACGCCCTTCCCGACCAGCGTCACTTTCGGCGCGCCCGCGTCGCCCCAGACAATATCGACCAGCCGCGGCGCCCGCGCGGCGGCCCTCCCGACCGCATGGATCGTCGGGTAGTTCTCGGCGAGCAGCGCGTCGCCGGCGATGACGCGGTGCCGCGCCCCCATGCTTTCCGCGACCTGCGTCGCCGCCTCGGCCAGTTCGGCCGGCCCGAGATCGGAGGCCGGGGTATTGATCAAGTCGCGGGCCAGACACACAGCCCCAGCGAGGCGCTCGACAAAGCCGCGATCGGCGCCGTTCGGCCAAACCAGCCGCGCCGCCCCTTCCTGTTTCTTCTTGCGGTACAGGTCGAACGAATAGGTGCCGAGCGCCCAGCCGAGCGCGACACGGCTCGGAGCGGCCGTATTGGGGATTGCGCCGAGGCGATACGTACCGGACGGCAGCGATTGCGGAAGCGCGCCAGCCGCCCAGATCGCCGCCCCGCCCTCGCGTTGCGCGTCGTCGCCGATGCCGGCCAGCACGCGCCCGAGCCGCCCGTCCTCGGCCGGCATGAAGGCCAGTTTGCCGGCCTCTCCGGTGAAGCCGACAGCGGCCGCCCAATCGCGCTCGCGCCCAGCCGCGGTCTCGCGCCAGGCGGCGAGCCCGGCTTGCGACACCATGTCGACCGGCACCGCGCCGGCCTCGTCATCGGTCAATGAAAACGCCATTCCGCAGCCCCGCAATCCCTCGCGCCCAGCGGGCGGATGGTAGCGCGCGTCCCGCTCGCGTTGAAGCCTATCGCCTTCACCGGATCCGGGATCCGCGGGGGTCGAGCCCGCCGATGATGCGTGCTGCTTCGGTTTGAATTGCGGGGCGCGAACACCTGCATTTTCCCTGTTCCGGTTCCCTGTTCCGGCCGCCGTTTGCTGTTTCTGCAGGAAATCAGCAGCAAACGCCGGCTCGAACCCGTTGCGCCGCGCGGGTTTCGCCGCGACAGGACGCAAATTTTGCAGCAAAAGAACAGCAAACACACGGCCCGTCGCGGCTCCGACCCGTGGCACCGATTTGCTTGTACTCCCGCAATGTGGCGAATTTCGCGTCGCCGCCCCAAGGCGGCTGAAATATGTTTTACATTGGCGCCGCGGGCGATCGAGACGGAGATGGGCGATGATCGGGTGGCGGGCACGGCTCGGCTTCATGGTGCCGCCGGGCAATCCGACGGTCGAACCGGAGATGATCGCGCTCGCGCCCGCAGGCGTGTCGGTGCATTTCCACCGCATGGACGCCGGCGGCGGCGTTCCCGGCGCGCTCGACAACCAGGACCGGCGCACGCGCGCGATGATCGACAGCCTCGACGCGCAGGTCCCGCTGCTCGCGGCCGTAAAACCCGACATCATCACGATCGCCCATACCGCGACGAGCTATTATTTGGGCCGCGAGCGCGAGGACGAATTGCTGAGACGGCTCACATCGGCCGCGGGCGCGCCGGTGGTCAGCGCGTTCGGGGCGGTCGCCGCCGCGCTCGCACGGCTGGGCGTCCGACGGATCGCGTACGGGGCGCCGTATTCGGCCGAGACGACGGCGCAGGGCCGCAGCCACCTGGAGGCGCACGGCTTTACGGTCGTACAGGGGCAAAACCTCGCCGGCGTGACAAACATCTACGACGAGACCGCCGAGCGCGCCTACCGCCTGGCGCGCTCGATCGACACGCCGGAGGCCGAGGCGGTGTTTCTGACCGGGACCGGGATGCCGACATTGCCGGTGCTCGACATGCTCGAAGCCGATCTCGGCAAGCCGGTGATATCGAGCGCCTCGGCGATGATGTGGCACGCGCTGCGCCGCTGCGGGGTCCGTCAGCCGATCGCCGGCTACGGTCGCCTGTTGACGCTGGAGTAAAGTAGACGGGCGGGGCGGCACCCGGGATCAACGGATCTCGCCGACCGGCGGCATCCGCAGCACGCCCGCGCGGTCGAGCACGGCGCCAAGCGTGGCGCGCAACGCGGCAAGCCTGACCGCGATGGTCTGAAGCGCGGACGGCGCCTCCGGTTCGCCGTCGCGGCCGGCGACGCGGCTGACAATCCGTTCGAGCGCGCCCCTGGGCCGCGGGAACACCGCGAGTTCGTATGCCGCATCGGCGGGGATGGATGCCGCCTCCTTGGCCAATCGCAAGGCCACGTCGTAGCCGCCGAGCGCGTCGACCAGCCCCCGTTCCTTTGCCTGCTCGCCCGACCAGACGCGGCCCTTGGCGACAGCCTCGACCTGGTCCGCACTCATGTGCCGGCCGGCGGCGACGCGCTCCTTGAAGCCGCGATAGGTCGCGTCGAGAAAGGCGTCGAGCCGGGCCCGCGCGGCCGGCGAGAAATCCGCGAACGGGCTGAACATCGCGGCGTTGGCGCCCCGCTGCACCGCCTCGCTGTTGGCCCCCAGTCTGTCGAGGAGGCCGGTGACGACGAGCTTGCCGGCCAGGACGCCGATCGAACCGGTCAGCGTCGCGGGCTGCGCGACGATCTTGTCGGCCGGAGCGGCGATGTAATAGCCGCCCGATCCGGCGACATCGCCCATCGATACGATGACCGGCTTGCCCCGCCCGCGCGCTCGGGAAACCTCGCGCCAGATCGTCTCGGAAGCGACCGCCGACCCGCCGGGGCTGTCGACGCGAAACAGGATCGCGCGCACGTCGGGGTCGCGGGCCGCATCGCGAAAGGCGCGCGCGACCGTGCCCGCGCTCATCGTCTCGCCGCCGGGGAGCAGGTCGTCATCGGCGCTCCCCTGCATGATCAGACCGGTGCCGTAGATCAGCGCGATTTTCGGCCCGCTGGCGTGCACCCGGCCGGCGGCGTCCACATAGCGCGACAACGGCATCATCCTGGCGCCGGAGCCGGCGCGCCCGCGCGCCGCCGCCAGAGCATCGTCGCGATAGCCGATCCGATCGATCAGCCCCGCCGCCTTGGCCTCGTCCGCCAACAGCGGGCCGCGGTCGATCAGCTCGCGGACCTCGGTTTCCGGAAGTCGCCGCGAGGCGGCGATGCCGTGCGCGATCTGTCCCGACATCGATGTCAGCAGCGCCTCTATTTCCTCGCGCTGGGGGCCGGTCATCGCGGTTTCGGTGAGACTGTTCGCGGCAGTCTTATATTCCTCGCGCCGGTCGAAGACGGGCTTGATCCCGAGCCAATCGAGCGTGCCGCGGAAGAACGGAACCTCGGCCCGCAGCCCGATCAAACCGACCGAACCCAAGGGCTGCACCCAGATTTCGTCGAACGCGGCGGCTAGGTAATACGGCCTCGTGCCGGGGCCGAACTCGCCGAAACTTTCGGAGAACGCGACGGCGAACTTGCCCTTGGCCCGGAACGCCTGGACGGCGTCGCGAATTTCCTGCGACGTCGCCAGAGCCATCCCATCCTGGCCGAGCTGGACATAGAGCGCCTTGACGCGGGGATCGTCGCCGGCGCGTTCGATCGCGTCGAGAAAATCGCGCAATGTCGGCCTTTCGCCGAACACGATCGCGCTCAGCGAATCCTGGCTCGGACCCGCCGCGAGAGCGCGGTTCAAATCCGCCGTCAGTACGATGCTGTCCGGGAGCGCGGGCCTTCGCTCGATCAGATACCAGGCCAGCGACCCGACCGCGAGGATCGCCAGGATTGTAGCGACGCCGATCGCGGCGAAGAGGCCGAGAACAAAACGGCGCATTGCGATTCGGTCTCCGGAGGCGAGCAGGCTGGGCTCACTCTAGCGCCCCGGCGCGGCGCGCGTGAACCGTTCAAGATCGCTCGCCCCGATGCTACATATGACGCGATGCACCAGGGGGGCGGAAGAGGAGGACCGAGATGAGCGCCGATAGGATCGACGACAAAACCCGCACCGAGCTGGAGGCGGCGGCATTCCGCACGCTCGTCGCGCATCTGCGCGAGCGCACCGACGTGCAGAACATCGATCTGATGAACCTCGCCGGGTTCTGCCGCAACTGCCTGTCGAAATGGTACCGCGCGGCGGCCGAGGAGCGCGGGGTTCCGCTGACCGACCCGGAGGCCCGCGAAATCGTCTATGGCATGCCGTACGACGAGTGGCGCAAGCAGCATCAGAAGGAAGCGACGCCGGAACAAAAGGCCGCATTCGCGGCCGCCCAGCCGAAGCACTGACGCGCGCGCCTGGGTTTTTGGGGCAATAGAAAGGGGGAACGGATGCCGGATGTCGGGGGGATTGCCGGCGAGCAACTGCGCTCGTTCATCGAACGGATCGAGCGGCTCGAGGAGGAAAAGCGGGCGTTGAGCGCCGACATCAAGGACGTTTTCGCCGAGGCCAAGGGGAATGGCTTCGATGTCGCGATCATGCGCCAGATCATCCGCATCCGGCGGATGGACCAGGACGATGTCGACGAGCAGGAAACGCTGCTCGACATCTACAAACGGGCGCTCGGGATGCTGCCCTCGGCCGAGGCGGCGCCCGAGGCGGCGGAATAGCCGCTTCGGTTCCGGTTTATGAGATATCGTGCCGCGCCGGCCCCCGGCATTGTCGCGGTGTCCGTTCCGCCGCTCGGGCGCGGAGGGGAACTACCGACAAAGCCGGGCTGTTCGCCCGTCGTTCCGCTTTTCCGAAGGGAAATCTCGATGCGCGCAGCTGCACTTTTGATCGGCGCTCTGCTGATGCCCGTACTTGTTCCTGGCGCCGCTCACGCCCAGACAGCGGGTGAGACGCGCGTCTGGAACGGCTTTATGAAGCTCGGCATGAACCGCGACAAGGCGTGGTGCTACAGCCAGATCATCGGCCAGATGCTCGGACCGCAGGAAACCGACCAGGCCGCCGCGATCGTCGAGGGCGCGCAGAACGGCGATGCCGTGCAGCAGGGCGTCATGAGCGCGGGCGGCAACATGATGAATGCCTTCTCCGCGGCGCATAACACCTGCGGTCAGTAGCCGCCGCGGCCAGCTTTCCCGGCGAGCCGCTTTACTTTGCCCTGGTCATTGACCCTGGCTCGTCCGGCTCATTGACCGGGGGATGAGGCGGCGGGAACGGCGGGGCTTTGGGCGTTCTTCGCGGAGCCGCCGGCGGTGGGTGCCGCCTGGCTCTTTCCGGCGCCGCTCGGCGGCGGCGGTGGGGGTTCGGCTGGCGCCGAGGGGATCACGGGCGGCTGATGGCTTTGGTCGAGGCTGGCGGGCTTGGCGTCTTGCGCCATAAAGAGCTCGACCGATTTGCCGGTGGACAGGAACCCGCTGGACACCACCTTTGCCCGCAACCCGTCTTCGACGAGTTTGGCGAGCGCCTGGTTCATCTCCTTGCCCAGTTCGTCGCGGGTTTTGGCCGTGCCGGCCCGCGGGTCGAGCGCCAGCGCGTCGATGCCGATCTCGACCGGCGTGGTAATGCTGCCGGTGCCGGCCTCGATATCGAGCCGCGCCGTGACGACCCGCCCGACCTGTCTTCCCTCGAGCGTCACCGGCGCACCGGGCCCGAGCCCGCCGACCGCCTTTGGAAACCGCACAAAATAGGGGAATACAGGGCCGCCGGGGACGGCTTTGGCCGTGTCACGGTTCGCGTACAACCGAAAAACCGCGGCGGTGCCGGCGGGCGGACCGGCGAACAGATCCGGTGTGTCGAAGGCGACCGCGCCCGAGATCAGCGACTGCAATGACGGCAGGTCCACATCGAGGCCGCCGCTGGTCGAGACCGAGAACCCGCCGGCGCGCCAAAAGGCGCTGCCCTGCCGGACCAGACCGGCGTATTTCGCCTCGATCAGCACCGGGATCTCGACCTGTCTTTTCGCCGTGTCGGACGATGCCGCGGCGAGCCGGCTCCCCAGAACCCGCCCGACCTCGACGCCGCGGAACAGCACCGGCGCGCCGGGCGAAAGCCCGGCGGCATCGTCCGCCAGCAGCACGAAGCTGCGGCCCGGTTCATTGGCCGGCAACACCGGCGGCTCCTCGAGGCCGTTAAACGATTCCTGCCTTTCGCCGTCGGCCGGCTGCACACCGACATACGCGCCGGAAATCAGGTTCTTGATTTCGCCGCTGGCGAGGCCCGGCCGCTCGATCCAGAACAGCGTGCCCGCGCCGATATGATCGCCGATCGGCCCATCGATGCGGAGCACCACTTTGACGTGCTGGAGATCGTGGGCGAGCTTGATGTCCTTGACGCGCCCGACGCTCGCGCCGCGGTAGCGCACCGCGGCTCCCGGGCTCAGACCCTCGGCGCGCGCGAACAGCACCGTCACGTCGCCGGTATCGATGACCCATTCCTTCAAGGCGAGCCATCCCACGAGGGCCAGCGCGGCGAGCGGGATCGCCCAGAACCACGCGGCCCAGCTCGATCGGCTGCGCCGCGCCTCCGGAAGGCGTCCCGGTCCGGCTCCACGGTCGGGGCGTTCGGCGTCAGTCATGGATTTTCTCCGCCGCATCCCACATCAGGCGCGTATCGAAACAGTGCGACGCGAGCATGGTCAGAACGACAACCAGCGCGAACGGCAGCGCGCCCGCTCCGGTGTGAACATCGGCGATGCCCGGATACGCCATCAATGGCGCGGTCAGCGCGACGATAAACGGATCGAGGAAGGACCAGCGGTTGATCTCCCTGATCAGCCGGTAGATTTTTGTTCGCAGCACCAACCCCTTCGCGCGCGGGACCTTGACCCGGAGCAGCATCCATCCGAGCACCAGGAGCTTTACCACCGGGATCGCGACGCTGACCGTGAACAAAAGGACGCCTAGATACCAGAAACCGTGCCGGAACAGCTCCGATATGCCATCGATGACGTTCCGCTGCATCAATCCGCCCGGCTCCACCGAGCGCGTCATCGGAATAATCACGCCCGCCGGGTAAAGCACCAGCGCCGCCGCCGTCAGCGCCGCCGTGCGGCGCCACGAATCCGGCTTGCGCCGGTCCAGAACCGCGCCGCAACGCGGGCAGCGCGTCCCTTCCAAATTCGCCGGGACGAGCAGCTGGCAGGCCTCGCAGCCGAGCTGGTGGGGCGGCACCGGCCCGGCCGGATCGGCGTCGGGACGGATCGCCTGCCAGATGAGCCGCCTGTCGAGCAGCAGATCGCCGAGCAGCAGCAGCAAGGCGCCGGCGATAAAGCACCAGCCTCCGGTCAGCACGTCGGCTTCGATTTCGGCGGCGAGCCGGCTGTAGGTGACGATGCCGGCGAGGACATAGACTCCGGCCATCGACCACAGCCGCAACTCGCCGTCATAGCGGAACACAACGCCGTGCCAGAGCCGCGCACGCCCCAGATACAGACCGCCGAGCACCGCCATCAGCATCGCCGAGCGTACGAACGGGACCACGACGGCAAAGAGCGCGACAAAGGCGGCCACCAGCGGCCAGCCGTCCTGCCAGTACGCGACCGCGCCGTCGATGGCGTGCGCGTCGAACGAGGCGCCGAGCAGGTGCGAGCGCATCAGCGGCAGCGCATTCCCGGCAAGCAGCAGCAGAAAACCCGCCGCGACGCACGCGAGAGAAGCCGCCGTGCTGCGCCCCGCCGCGCGTTGCAGCGCCGCGCCGCAGCGCCAGCAGAGCGCATCGATCGAGCCGCCGGCGACCCCGATGCGCTGCACGGCGCCGCAATCCGGGCAGGCGACGGCCGCGGCCCCCACGCCGCTGTCGCCGACGCCGTCGCTGGCGGCGCTGATAGGGATATCGACCATCATCCTATTAACGTTTTCGGTCCGGTATGGTCGCGCCGCGCCGCTGATGCCGCACTCTCGACGCCGCCGCCGCGCCGGCCTTAACATGCCCCATCCGGCGACCCACAGGAACATCCGATGGCCCACATCACGACGAACGACGGCGTCAGGCTCTATTACGAGGAGGCCGGTTCCGGCGATCCGATCGTATTCGTCCACGAATTCGCCGGCGACTGCCGCAGCTATGAGACGCAGATGCGGTTTTTCGCCCGGCGTTACCGCGTTGTCGCGTTCAACGCGCGCGGCTACCCGCCATCGGATGTGCCGGATGATTGGCAAAAATACTCGCAGGAGCGGGCGCGCGACGACATCCGCGACGTGCTCGACGGCGCCGGCATCGCGAAGGCGCATATTGTCGGGATTTCGATGGGCGGGTTCGCGACCTTGCATTTCGGTTTCGCCTATCCCGAGCGCGCCCGTTCGCTGGTGGTGGCCGGATGCGGCTACGGCGCGCAGCCCGACAAGCGGGCGCAATTCGCCGAGGAGGTCGCGCGCACGGCGGCGGCGATCGAGCGCCAGGGGATGGCCGAAGTGGCGAAAACCTACGGCGCCGGCCCGACCCGCGTGCAGTACCAGAACAAGGACCCGCGCGGTTACGCCGAGTTTCTCGCGCAGCTCGCCGAGCATTCAACATTGGGCGCGGCCAACACGCAGCGCGGCGTCCAGGCGCGACGGCCGTCGCTGTGGGAGCTGACCGAGGAGATGAAGCGGCTCGACGTGCCGACCCTGATCGCGACCGGCGACGAGGACGACCCGTGTCTCGAACCGGGCATCCTGATGAAGCGCGCGATCCCGAGCGCGGCGCTGGTGGTGTTCCCGAACACCGGCCACGCGCTCAACATCGAGGAGCCGGATTTGTTCAACCGGACCCTCGCCGACTTCTTCCACCAGGTCGAAAGCGGCCGCTGGCCGCGCCGCGACCCGCGCTCAGTGACGGGATCGATCCTCGGGATGTGAATTCCCTGGTTACAGGGAAATTTGCTGGGAATTTTTTTTCGAACCCGCGGTAAAATGGCGGATTCGCTCATCTTTTCCGTGACCGCAACGGCGCGGAACAGGGATTTGCCGGATAGATTTCAGGGAATTTTGCGCGAGGTAACAGGGAAGTTGCAGGGAATTGCGGGAATTTCCGGGGTTTTAGCAAGCACCACTAAGGTGGGCCGCCTCCAGCGGAAATGA
>JBFXDF010000072.1:6809-16177 GCA_050181375.1 Alphaproteobacteria bacterium | reverse complement strand
ATCGCGAAAAACGTGTTTTCCGGGTTGGTCACGGCCTGCCGTTTGGCGGCCTGGCCGACGAGCCGCTCGCCGGAATCGGTAAACGCCACCATCGAGGGTGTCGTGCGGGCACCCTCGGCATTCTCGATTACTTTTGCGTTCGCGCCCTCCATCACGGCGACGCACGAATTCGTGGTGCCGAGATCGATGCCGATAACTTTGCTCATGCGTACCTCTTTCTGAAGCAGGACCGGTCGGCCCGGGGAAGCACCGTCCCGATCCCCCGGTAAACAGCCGCCGCTGCAGGACGGCCGCGCGGTTTATATATGCGGCGGCCGCGACACCTACAACCGGCGGGAAACATGGCCCCGCACCGCTTTCGCGTCGCTTAAGGCGTCGCAAAACCCCCGCCGCGCAATGGTTTCGGCGAGCCTACGGTGGCGGTGGTTTTCAAGGCGCCCGATCGCGGCCGCGGCGGGCATAAAGCAGGAATTCACGATTGCCGGCGGGGCCCTGGATCGGGCTTTCGACGACGCCGACGACGCGCCAATCGGGTTGCGCCGCGACCCAACCCGACACGCGCTGGCAGACCGCGGCATGAACCGCCGGGTCGCGCACGACGCCGCCTTTCCCCACTTCGGCCGGTCCGGCCTCGAATTGCGGCTTGATCAGCGCGACGAGACCGGCCCGTTCCGCCGCCAGCGACAGCGGCGCCGGCAATACGGTTGCCAGCCCGATAAAGCTCGCGTCGCAGGTGATCAGGTCGATGGGCTGCGGGATTTCGGCACGCGTCAGGTAACGCGCGTTGACGCCCTCATGCACGACGACACGAGGATCCTGGCGCAGCTTCCAGGCAAGCTGGCCGCGGCCAACATCGACCGCGTGCACTAGAGCCGCGCCGTGCGCCAGCAGCACATCGGTAAAGCCGCCGGTCGAGGCGCCGATATCAAGCGCCACCGCGCCGTGCACCGCAATTGCGAAACAATCGAGCGCCAAAGCCAATTTCAAACCGCCGCGCGACACCCAGGGATGATCGCGCCCCGCAACGGCCAGTTCCGTGTCCGCGGCGAGCGCGGTGCCGGGTTTGTCGATGCGCCGCCCGGACGCCGTTACCAGCCCGGCGATAATCAGCGCCTGCGCCTTGGCCCGGCTTTCCGCCAGACCGCGATCGACCAGCAGCTGATCCGCGCGCCGTTTCGCCATGGTTCATCCGGCAAGGGTTCTTTAGGGAATGGATATGGCGACTTCGCCGCCGGATTGCGGCGGCTCACCGAACGAGGCCGATGCGGAAACCGTGCCGGGAATGCATCGGTTTATCCCGGGAGAAGCCACAGGAGAACAGACAGCATGCTGACCGACAACGAAACCGGCGATATCCGGCGCATTGCCGAACTCGCCCTGGCGGCGCGCGAGGCGCGCAACCGGGCTTTCCTCAACGCGGCCCGCCTCGAACTGGACGAGCCGGAACCGCCGCGGGGACAAGCGCGCCCGGCCAATAAGCTCGGTCTCGCGGCGCTGCCCGACGACGAGCCCGCCGTCCGCGCGCTGCGCGACGCGATCGACGGCGCGCCGGACGACATCAGGCGGAAGCTCTGGGCCGTCATGCGCATCGGCAGCGGCGATTATTCGGCCGACGAATGGGACCGGGCGCTCGCGGCCGCGGCCATTCTGCCGCATTCCGCTTTTATCAGCGAACTCGCCGACGAGGCCGATCTGCCCGAGCGCCTGATGAAAGGGCTTTTTGAACTCGGCAGGGCGGAGCGGGCGAACGAAACTACCTGATCCGCCCCTATCCCGCCCGGTGCGCGCCGACCAGCAGGAAGGTCGCCGGCAGACGCACGCCCTCGCTCACCGCAAAGGGGGTGAAAGCCGCCTCGATGTCGCGAAGGATTGCCTGGCGCGCTGCCTCGTCGGCCCGCTTTTCATCGAACAGGTGTTGCAGCAGGCTGGACTGGGTCGCGTGCTCGGCCGCCGCCGTTTGCGTAGCGACGCGGACATGAAACGGCCGCGCCTGGATCGCGATCGCGGCGAATCCGGCCGCATGCAAAATCCCGCGCAGATAATCGCGGTCGCCGAGGGCGTGCGGACCCGGCGCACGCGGCGGCTGCGGCGCCGGCGCTCCGAGACGGCGCACCGCGATTTCGAACGGGATCCGCCAATGCGGGTTTTCGTCGATCGTCGCCCATACCGCCATGCAGAGCCGTCCACCGGGCCGCAACGCCCGGATCAGGTTGCGAAAGGCGGCCGCGGGATCGGCGAAAAACATGACGCCGAGCCGCGACGTCAGCAGATCGTATGATTCCGGAGCGAATTCATGCACCTGCGCGTCGGCGAGGATCAGATCGACATTGTTCAACCCAGCCCCGTCCACCCGCCGCCGCGCGGCATCGAGCATCGGCCGCGATATGTCGGCGCCGGTCACATGCCCCGACGGGCCGACCGCGCGGGCATAGGGGACGGTTGTGACGCCGGTGCCGCAGCCGATATCGAGCACGCGCTCGCCGGGCCGGACCGCGGCCGCCGCGAGAAGCTGCTCCAGCATCTCGACATTGCGCGCGTCCTGCGCTTCCTGCCGCCCGACCCAGCGCGGCCCGGCGACCTCGTTCCAGTACCGCTGCATCGCCGCGTTGGCGGTGGCGGCTGCATCCTGTCCAGTCATCGGGGCGCGTCTCCGGCTGGGCTCGATCCCGTTCCGGGAAGCGGGGCGGCGATCGGCCCTAGGCGTATGGACAATGCCCCTCTCCCGCGGCTGGGGGGAGAGGGGCTGGGGCCTCTCGTGCTCAGCGTCCGATGATGCCTTCCGCCCTCAGCGCGTCGACCTCCTGCGCGCCGAGGCCGAGCCACGCGCCGAGCACCTCGGCGTTGTGCTGGCCCAACAGCGGCGAGGGCTTGACCTTG
Organism: Alphaproteobacteria bacterium; assembly: GCA_050181375.1. Lineage (GTDB taxonomy): Bacteria > Pseudomonadota > Alphaproteobacteria > ATCC43930 > CGMCC-115725 > DATARH01. The sequence goes on along the minus strand of JBFXDF010000072.1, from coordinate 13,300 downwards.
GCCGGCTGGCCGTCGAAGCGGACCGGCCAGGCCGGCATCTTGATCTTGCCGGTGGTCGGGTGATCGATGGTCTGCATGATGCCGCGTTCGGCGAGCGAGGGGTCGCCCATCAGCTCGACCGTGTCGAACACGGCGCCGGCCGGAACGCCGGCTTCGCCGATCAGCCGCATCGCGTCTTCCTTTGTCTGCTGCCGGGTCCAGGCCGAAATGATCTCGTCGACCTCGGCGGCCCGCTGGCTGCGCGCGTCCTGCGTGTCGTAGCGCGCGTCGCCGATCAGATCCTCGCGGCCGATCACCCGCATCAGGCGGCGCCAATGCTCGGGGTTGGCGCGGCTGCAGAAGACGTAGACGTAGTCGTTCGGCCCGCCCGGCTTGCACGCATAGAGCGCCGAGGGCACGAGACCGCCGGGCTGCGACTTGTCGCTGCCGCCGCGCTCCGGCGCCTTGCCGGTCAATTGGGTGCGCGAGAACGACACGCGCATGTAGTGGACCATCGCGTCCTGCATCGCGACCTGGAGGCGGCGCCCCTGGCCGGTCTTCTGCCGCTTGTACAGCGCGCCGAGGATGCTGATCGCCATCAGCATGCCGGTGCCGGTGTCGCCGAATGACGGGCCGGGCTTGACCGGCGGGCGATCGCCGTAGCCGGTGACGCTGGTCGGGCCGCCGGCGGCCTGCGCGATCATGTCAAAGGCGAGGTTTTTCTCGTACGGGCTGCCGGTGCCGAAACCCTTGACCTGGCAGTAGATGATGCCGGGGTTGATCTTTTTGACCTCGTCATAGCCGAGCCCCAGGCGCTCGATCGTGCCGGGCGCCATGTTCTCGACCGTGACGTCGGCCTGTTTCAGCATCTCCTTCACGATTTCCAGGCCGCGCGGCGACTTCAGGTTGACCGTCAGCGACTTTTTGTTGGCGTTGAACTGGTGAAAATACCAGGGGTCCTTGTCCGGCGCTCCGGGACCCGCCAGCCGGCGGCCGGGATCGCCGACTGTCGGGTTTTCGATCTTGACGACCTCGGCGCCGAGCCAGGCCAGCGACTCGGTGCAGGACGGCCCCGCCTCGAACTGCGTGAAATCGACGACCTTGACGCCTTCGAGACAATCCAGCTCGACACCGATCTCAGTCATTTGCTCCTCCGAAGCGACCTGGCGCCGGCACTGCCGGCCTGCCGCAGACTATCGCGGCGGACCGGCTCAGGCCAGCCCGTTGCGCCGGGGGCAGCCGCCTCGCGAATGCGCTTTTGCGATTGGCTGGTTGTGCCGGTCTCGCTCGGGCTACACAACAAGTCGATCACGGGGACCGCGAAACATACGCATAAGCAGCGATGGCCAGTGAGTAGTAGTACGGACCCGCAGGGCCGCGGACTGCGCCGCGCGTTGTCGCTGTGGCAGCTCGTGTTTTACGGCCTCGGCGTGATTGTCGGTGCCGGGATCTACGTCGCGATCGGCACGGTCGTCGGCCGCGCCGGCGCCGCGGCGCCAATCTCATTTCTGCTCGCCGGATGCGTCGCCGCGGCAACCGGGTTGTGCTACGCCGAATTGGCTATTCGCTTTCCGGAAGCCTCGGGAGCCGTGTCCTATGTCAAGCACGGCTTCGGCTCCGACCGGCTTGCGATGCTCACGGGCTTGGCCGTGGCTGCGGCCGTTGCGATTACAGCGGCTTCGATCGCGGCCGGCGCCGTTCAGTATGTCGGCGTCTTTTTACAAGCGCCGCCACCGTTGCTGATCGCCGCGCTGGTTAGCGGGTTTACGGTGATTGCGAGCTACGGCGTACGCGAGAGCGTTGGGTTGGCCGCGGTGCTTGGCGCGGTGGAGACCGCCGGTCTTGCGGCTGCTGCCGTCGCGGGGTTTCTCGCCGCGCCTGAATTCGATCTGTCCATAATGCTTCCGGCCGATCTTGCCGCCTGGCGAGGCGTGGTTGCCGGCGCGTTCATCGCGTTTTTTGCGTTCATAGGTTTCGAGACACTGGTCAATCTGGCGGAGGAAGTTACCGATGTGACGCGCACGCTGCCGCGCGGCATCGTCGGTGCGCTCGTGGCTAGCGTGCTGCTCTATGTCGGCGTCGCGATGGCGGTCATTCTGGCTGGCGTCCCGGTATCGGGAGGCAACCCGCTACTGGGGCTGTTTGAGGGTTCGGCGGCCTCGATATTCGCCGGTGTCGGTACGATCGCGATCGCAAATGGCGTGCTGATCGACATCATCATGCTGGCGCGCCTCTTTTATGGCATGGCCGGGCTCGGACAGCTCCCCGTCATCCTGAGGCGGGTTCATCCGCGAACCCAAACACCAATTGTGGCGACGGTAGCGGCCGGCGCGCTTGTTTTGGCGATTGCGCTGCTCGTCGCGTTCGAGCAGCTGCTCGTGTTGACCAACGTCGTTACGCTGGGGGTGTTTACGTTGGTGGATTTGGCGCTGTGGCGCATCCGCCACGTCGGATCGGCTCCGACGCACGCCTTCATGACGCCGCGGTGGCTGCCCGCGGTCGCGGCCGCGCTGTCATTTGGTCTGATGCTGACCGAAATCGCATTCCTATTGTGACGGCGGGACTGGGTCGGTTGCTGGCGGACCGCGCACCGGTGCTTATGACGCACTTGTCGCGTCTCCGATAGCCTACACCAGCATCGTCCACGCCCAAAGCAGCGGCAGCGCGCGTCCGATAGGCGCGAACCACAGCCCGGCGCGGCTGCCACGCCACCAGGCGACGACGAGCGCGATGCCGACCGCGCCCAACCAGATCGCGAATTTCCAGGTGACCGAGACGGCGAATTCCCGGTCGGCATCGCTGAACTCCGCCGTCGTGAGCGCCCGGATCATCACCACCAGGATCGCGAGGTCGAGGGCGATGACGATCCAGGCGGCGATCAGCAGCTTTTTCACTGCGAGGCCGGTGCGCCGCGCCAGAAGCCCTCGACGATCGTGTTGATCGCGAAGAACAGCGGTATGCAGCCGAGGGCGAGCGCCATCCACAGCCCGGTGCGGCTGCGCAGCCATGTGCTGACGATCAGCAGCACGCCGATCCCGGCGAGCAGCGGCCCGAGCAGGCCCAACAGACCGCGCACCGCCGCCTGCGCCGCGGGGTCCTCGCGCAGCAGTAGCAGATTGTACCCCAGCTGCAGCAGCACGACGAGATCGAGCAGAAAAACCGCCCACGCGCCGAGACGCAGATAATTCACGCCGCCCCGGCGCCCGCCTCTTTCCGCCCCCCGTCTCCCGCTATTCCTCCTCCCGCCCGAGACGCGCCAGCCGCCGCTCGACCAGCCGGGCAAACAGCGATGCGCCGAGCGGCAGCGCGGCATCGTTGAAGTCGTAGCCGGGGTTGTGCACCTCGCAGGCGCCCGCGCCGTCGCCGTTGCCGATCTGGATATAGGCGCCCTTCACCCGCTCCAGCATGTAGGAGAAATCCTCCGATGCCATCGTGATCGGCCCGTGCCGGTTGACATTGTCCTCGCCGACGATGTCGGCGGCGCAATCGGCGATAAAGCGGGCCTCGTCGGCGTGGTTGACCAGCGGCGGGAACAGATAGCGGAAATCGAGGGTGGCGGTCGCGCCGAACCCGGCGGCGACGCCCTCGGCGATCATTCGCATGCGCTCTTCGACCATCGTCATCGCGTCGCGGCTGAAGCAGCGCACCGTGCCGCGCAACACGGCGCGCTCCGGGATCACGTTGTAGGCGTCGCCGCCATGAATCTGCGTCACGCTGACGACGACCGTATCGTAGGGGCGCGCGTTTCTCGCGACGATCGATTGCAACGCGGTGGTGATGTGGCTGGCGACCAGCACCGGGTCGATGCCGGCCTCGGGCCGCGCGCCGTGCGCCCCCTTGCCGCCGATCGCGATGTCGAAAAACGCGCCGCCGGCCATCATCGCGCCGTCGCGGATCTGGAATTTGCCGACCGCCAGCCCCGGCCGGTTGTGCATGCCGAAAATGACGTCGCACGGAAATTCGTCGAACAGCCCGTCCTTGACCATCGCGTCGGCGCCCCCGAGGCCCTCTTCGGCCGGCTGAAAGATGAAATGCACGGTGCCGTCGAAGTTGCGGGTTTGCGCGAGATACCGTGCGGCGCCGAGCAGCATGGTCGTGTGGCCGTCATGGCCGCAGGCGTGCATCCGGCCGTTATGGGTTGAGCGGTGCGGGAAGGTGTTCGATTCGAGGATCGGCAGGCAATCGATGTCGGCGCGCAGTCCGATCGTGCGCGGTGAATTGCCGACCCGCAAACGCCCGACGACCCCGGTTTTCCCCAAACCGCGATGCACCTCGATGCCGCCGAATTCGGCGAGTTTGGCGGCGACGAGATCGGCGGTGCGGCGCTCCTCGAAGCCGAGTTCGGGATGCGCGTGGATGTCGCGCCGGATGCGGGTCAGTTCGTCGTGAAATCGGCTGATCGCTTCAATAACCGGCATCGTTGGCCACCTCCCGGCCGCGCAGAATTCGCCGTGAACTTACTTTCTCTCCGCCCCGGCAGCGGAGAGGGTCGGGGAAGGCGGGAGATTCCCGAACCCTTGCCGACGCCCACCTCACCCTCCCATCGCTTGTGCGATGGGCCCCTCCCTCTCCCCCAAGGGGCGGAGAGGGCGTCTGCATCGCTAAGGTAAATTCTTGCTTAGTTCTTGGTCTTATCGACCAGCGCGTTCTGTTTGATCCACGGCATCATCGCGCGCAGGCGCTCGCCGACTTCCTCGATCTGGTGCTGGGCGGCGCCGCGGCGCATCGCCTTGAAGCTCGGCTGGCCGGCATTGTTCTCCAGCACCCATTCGCGCGCGAAGCGACCGCTTTGGATTTCGGCCAGAACCTTTTTCATTTCGGCGCGAACGTGCTCGTCGATGATGCGGGGGCCGCGCGAATAATCGCCGTATTCGGCCGTATTCGACACCGAGTAGCGCATATTCGCGATGCCGCCCTCGTAGATCAGATCGACGATCAGCTTTACTTCGTGACAGCATTCGAAATAGGCCATCTCCGGCGCGTAGCCGGCCTCGACCAGGGTCTCGAACCCGGCGAGGATCAGCGAGGTCAGCCCGCCGCACAGCACCGACTGCTCACCAAACAGATCGGTCTCGCATTCCTCGCGGAACGTCGTCTCGATGACGCCGGCGCGGCCGCCGCCGATCGCCGAAGCGTAGCTGAGCGCGATTTCGAGCGCGTTGCCGCTTGGGTTCTGATCGACCGCGACAAGGCACGGCACGCCGCCGCCGCGCAGATATTCCGAACGCACCGTGTGGCCCGGACCTTTCGGCGCGATCATGAATACATCCATGTCGGGGCGCGGCTCGATCAGGCGGAAATGGATGCTCAGCCCGTGCGCCACCGCGAGCGCGGTGCCGTCGCGCATGTTGGGCTTGAGTTCGTTGTTGTAGAGGCCGGCCTGCAATTCGTCGGGCGCGAGCACCATGACGATGTCGGCCCATTTGGCGGCCTCGGAATTGGTCAGGACCTTGAACCCGGCATTCTCGGCCTTCGCCGCCGACGGCGAATTCGGCCGCAGCGCGACGACCACGTCCTTGACGCCGCTGTCGCGCAGATTGTTGGCGTGCGCGTGGCCCTGGCTGCCATAGCCGATGACCGCGACCTTTTTCGACTTGACCAGGTTCACATCCGCATCGCGGTCGTAATACACGCGCATCTATCTTCTCCTGAGATGGATCACGAAGACACGAAAGAAAAAATAGTCAGCGCAAAGGTCGCTAAGGAATGCGCAAAGGTCGCAAAGACAACACTGACACTTCGCGTCCTTTGCGTGTCCTTCGCGATCTTTGCGTTAAATATTTTCTTCTCCAACCTAAAACCGTCCCGCGCCGCGGGCGATCGCGACGGCGCCGGTACGCGAGACTTCGGCGAGGCCCAGCGGCTCCATCAGCGCGATAAAGGCGTTGAGCTTTTCGGCCGAGCCGGTCATCTCGAACACGAAGCTCTCGATCGTCGTATCGACGACGCGGGCGCGGAAGATGTCGGCGAGGCGCAGCGCCTCGATGCGCGTATCGCCCTTTCCGGTCACTTTCACCAGCGCCATCTCGCGCTCGACAACCGGGCCTTCCTCGGTCAGGTCGTGGACCTTGCGGACCGGTACGAGGCGCGACAATTGCGCCTTGATCTGCTCGATGATCATCGGCGTGCCCGAGGTCACGATCGTGATCCGCGACAGCTTCTCGCGCTTGTCGATCTCGGCGACGGTCAGGCTCTCGATGTTGTAGCCGCGTCCCGAGAACAGCCCGATGACGCGCGCCAGCACCCCCGGCTCGTTGTCGACGAGCACCGCAATCGTGTGGCGTTCGATAGGTTCGGACATATCAGGGTCACGCGGCAAGCCCCTCTCCGCCCTTCAGGGGGGAGAGGGAGGGGCGCATCGCGCGGCGATGGGAGGGTGAGGTGGGTGTCCGCAGGCACGTGAGAATCCCCCACCGCACCCCCACCCACACCGCCCCCCGGGGCGGAGTTGGGGGAAAAGGGGGCGCAATCGGCGGGGACATCACACCCGCACCATGGCATCTTCGGTAACC
>JBFXDF010000072.1:0-6799 GCA_050181375.1 Alphaproteobacteria bacterium | reverse complement strand
TGTCGGCGGGGCCGAGCAGCATCTCGTTGTGGGCCGCGCCGGACGGGATCATCGGGAAGCAATTCTCGGCCTGATCGACCACGACATCGAGCACCACCGCGCTCGGCGTGTCGATCATCCAGCTTATCGCGTCGTCCACCTCGTCGGGCCGCTCGACGCGCCGCCCGACCGCGCCGAACGCATCGGCCAGCTTGACAAAGTCGGGCAGGGCCGCGGTGTAGCTCTCGGAATAGCGGCCGCCATGCAGCAGCTCCTGCCACTGCCGCACCATGCCCATGTACTGGTTGTTGAGGATGAACACCTTCACCGGCAGCCGATACTGCGCGATCGTCGACATCTCCTGAATGTTCATCAGGGTCGAGGCCTCGCCGGCGATGTCGATGACGAGCGAACCCGGGTGGGCGACCTGCACGCCCATCGCGGCCGGCAGCCCGTACCCCATCGTGCCGAGCCCGCCCGAGGTCATCCAATGGTGGGGCTTTTCGAACTTGTAGAATTGCGCCGCCCACATCTGATGCTGGCCGACCTCGGTGGTGATGTACGGGTCGCGGTCGCGGGTCAGCGCGTACAGCCTTTCGAGCGCGTATTGCGGCTTGATGAGGTCGTGGCGCGAGCGGTCGTAGCGCAGGCAGTCGCGTTCCCGCCATGCATCGATCTGCCGCCACCATGCGGCGCGGGCGGCCCCGTCGGTATGCGGCGCGTTCTTGCGCCACGCGGCCAGCAGCGCCCCCAGCGTCTCGGCGCAATCGCCGAGCAGCGGCAGATCGACCCGCACGTTTTTGTTGATCGAGGACGGGTCGATGTCGATGTGGATTTTTTTCGAATTCGGCGCGAAGGCGTTGAGGCGTCCGGTGACCCGGTCGTCGAAGCGCGCGCCGACCGCGATCATCAGGTCGCAATCGTGCATCGCCATGTTGGCCTCGTAGAGGCCGTGCATGCCGACCATGCCGAGGAAATGCGGGTCGCTCGCCGGCAGCGCGCCCAATCCCATCAGGGTCAAGGTGCACGGCGCATCGACGAGGCGCACGAATTCGGTAAAACGGGCGCACGCCTCGGGGCCGGAATTGATGAGACCGCCGCCGCCGTAGAACAACGGCTTTTTCGCGGCCGCGATCAGCCGGACGGCCTCGGCGACGCGGGCCGGATCGGGCTGCATCTGCGGCCGATAGGTCTTGTGCGTCGTCTGGTCGGGCGGCGCATAGGGCGCGGTGGCGAACAGCACGTCCTTCGGCAAATCGACGACGACCGGACCGGGGCGTCCGCTCCTCGCGACATAAAACGCCTCGTGCAAAACGCGCGCGAGATCGGCGACATCCTTGACGAGGTAGTTATGCTTGGTGCAGGGCCGCGTGATGCCGGTCGTATCGGCCTCCTGAAACGCGTCGTTGCCGATCAGATGCGTCGGCACCTGCCCGGTCAGGCAGACGATCGGCACCGAGTCCATCAGCGCGTCGGTGAGGCCCGTCACCGCGTTGGTGGCGCCGGGACCGCTCGTGACCAGCACGACGCCCACCTTGCCGGTTGAGCGCGCATAGCCTTCCGCGGCGTGAACCGCGCCGCCTTCCTGGCGCACCAGGATGTGGCGCAGCGCGTTCTGCTTGAACAGCGAGTCGTAAATCGGCAGGACCGCGCCGCCGGGGTAGCCGAAGACGACCTCGACGCCCTGATCGACGAGCGATTTGATGACGATATCCGCTCCGCAGATCGGCTCGGCCGACATGATGCTCTCCGTCAGGAAAAACGGCAAATCCGGCCCGTCGGCCCGCCTCGGGGCGGTCCGGGGGAGCGGCACCGTAATCGGCCGGGTTCAGCCGGTCAACAGGAATTGGTCAACAAAATGACAGGAGCACCGCAGCAAACTTTCCGAATATTGCTCATTAAACAGAAGGTCGGCGGTCATCTGGTGGCGAAACCATGTCATCTGGCGCTTTGCGTAGCGCCTTGTTTCCCGCTGCGCCTGCAAGACCGCCTGATCGAGCGGTATTTCGCCGCGCAGATGGCGCAACAATTCCGGCACACCGAGCGCTTTCATCGCCGGCAGGTCGGGAGCGAGCGCGCGCGCGGCCAATGCGGCCGCCTCGGCGAGCGCGCCGGAGGCAATCATCTGCTCGAAACGGGTGTCGCACGCCGGGTATAGCGCCTCGCGCGGCGGCATCATCAGGATCGAGCCGAAGCGGTACGGCGCCGGATCGGTTCGATGCCGCCATGCGCCGATCGGCGTGCCGGTCGCGCGGATCACCTCGAAGGCGCGCGTCAGCCGCTGCCGGTCGCCCGACGGCAACAGCGACGCCGCCTCGGGATCGAGCGCCGCGAGGCGGGCGCGGAACCGCTCGCCGCCAAGTTCGGCATAGAGCGCGGCGGCCTCGCCGCGGATTTCCGGCGGCACCGGCGGGATCGCGGTCAGCCCATGCTGCAGCGCCCTTAGATAAAGACCGGTGCCGCCGACCAGGATCGGCAGGCGGCCCGTGCGGTGCGCGGCGGCGATTTCATCGAGCGCCGCGGCGCGCCACCGCCCGGCCGAGCCGCGCTCGGACGCATCGAGCCAGCCGTAGAGCCGGTGCGGCACGCGCGTCCGCGCCGCGGCGTCCGGCCAGGCCGTCAGGATCGGCAGGTCGCGGTAGACCTGCAGCGCGTCGGCATTGATGATCGTGCCGCCAAACGCCTCGGCCAAACCGAGCGCCAGCATCGATTTGCCGCTCGCCGTCGGGCCAGCGACGATCATCACCGGCGGCAAAGCCGCCCTGTCCAGGCCCGGCGCGAGCGATCCACACATAAACGGTCTGAACCGAGCGGCAAACCAACTACTACGCCGCACAATGGTCGCGCAAAACGGTTATGTGAACCCCCGTCCACGCGAATGCCACCTCGCGCCGGGTGTAGCGGCGGGAACACACTGGCACGGCGTTTGCCACGCTGCGCGTACCACCGCGGAGACTTGGCGATGTCGCCCGATTTCGGTGCAGAAAGTGCCGTTTTTTTCGGCATTGGCCACAATGGCGGGCCACCGCTCGACCCCGGAGCGAGCTGGCGCCGGTTCTGCTGGAAGAAGGCGCACGCCCGCGCCTGGAAGACGCCGCCGCGCGAGATCGCACTGGCCCGGTTGGCGCGCGCCGAGGAACTCGGGATCAGCTATCGCGAGTACAATTCGGTGCTGCTCGACACAGGACGGCGGCTATAGGCGCTAACCGGCGCCCTGCCGCAGGCGGCGGGCCGCGTCCTCACCGGCGCGCAGACCGAAAACACAGGCCTTGATCAGCCCGCCGACATAACCGAGCGCACCGCCGCCCTCCAGCCCGCCGGTGCAGCCGCCGGCCGCGTACAAGCCGTCGATGACCGAGCCGTCGGGGCGGCGCACCCGCCCGTGCCCATCGATCGCGATGCCGCCGAATGTGTTCGTAATCCCGGCGCAGATCGGGATGGCGTAGAACGGCGGCGTCTCGATCGGGTTCGGCGGACCGCTTCTGGCCGAGCGCGGCGGCACCAGTTCCGCGACCCGCCCGTCGCGCACCGCGCCGTTATAGGCGTCGACGGTAGCGCGCAACCCGTCCGGCTCGATCCCGGCCGACGCCGCCAGCGCTTCGATCGTCTGCGCTTCGTGCAGCGTCCCGCCGCCCGCGACGAGCTGCGGGTTCGGGGGGATCTGCGCGGCCCGGCCCGCCTTGTCCCAAATCGCGGCATCGCAGATCACAGTGGCGCAGAGCGGGTCGTCGAGCCGGGCCAGATCGTTAGTGATCGAGATGCCGCCCAACCCCTCGTCGAGCAGCCGCCGGCCGCTGGAATCGACGACGATCGCGGCGGTCGCGACCGCGTCGATCTGCGGGTACGGCCACAGCCCGTCATCGTGCATCGCATCGCGGCTCAGCAAGTGGCCGTAGAACCGGTCGAGCCCGGTCAGCGCGGCGCCGGCCGCCTCGGCCATGCGCAACCCGTCGCCGACCGCCGTACCGGCATGGCGCTGCAGCACGCGCTCCGGGCTGGGGCCGATATGACGCCGGAACAGCGCCGGATCGCCCGGAAAACCGCCATCAGCAATCACCACAGACCGCGCCGACAGGATGAGATCGCCGCCCCCGCGCGACGCCTCGACCCCGGTGCAGCGCCCGCCCTCGATGCGCAGCGCCGTCGCGCGGGTGCCGAGAAACACCCGCCCCTGGCGCTGTTCGAGCCGGTCCTTCAGCGCGGCGATCATCCGGTCGGGACCGCGGCCCCGCCAGTCCTGGCCGTGCACCGCGGCGCGTGGCGGCGCCAGCGTCCAGCGGTGCCAGTTTATCGGGCTGGCGCTGGTGAATTCCGCGCCTTGTTCCGCCAGCCAATCGACCGTGCGGGCACAATCCCCGGCGATCGCGGCGGCCAGTTCGGGATCGGTGTCCCCCGAGGTCGCGCGCTCGATCGCGGCTTTCAGATCGGCGGGCGGCGATTTCACGTCGTGATAAGAGACGTGGAAAATGCCGCCGGCCCAGCGCGAGCTGCACAGATAACGCGCGTCGGCGCCCTTTTCGACGACGGCGGTGCGCATCCCCAATTCGGCGCCGCGCAGCGCCGCGACCAGCCCCGCGAAACCGCCGCCGATCGACACGAGATCGAATTCCGCGTGCTCCGCCGCCATTGCTCCCTCAATTCTGGTCGTGGCTCGGTTTTGGTGTAACAGCCAACATCGTCATTCCGGGGCCGCCCCCGCGGGTCCGCGCTTCGCGCGGCCCGAGGACAGGCTCCGGGTGGAACCCGGAATCCAGAAACACCACCGCTATCAATTCCTTAGAGACCGTATGGGGGCTGGATTCCGAGTTCGCGGGCTATGCCCGCGCCCCCGGAATGACGACGTTATAATTCAAAACCGAGACACCACCCCAATTCTGATTTCTTTGCACCTGCCCGCTAAGCGGAAACGGCGGCGGGCGCCGGGCCCGGTTCAGAACAGCCGATCGAGTTCGTCACGGTTGATATCGACCGGGTAGCGGCGGCGCAAACCCTGCGTCAACTCGTTGGCGACGTCGAGCCGCATCTCCCCGGCAATCTGCTGCGACAGTTTCGCGGCCTCGTCTTGGGGGACCGTCTGCGGCGTCTGCACGTCCTTCAGCTGCGCCGCGTAGGCGCCGGTGTCGTCGGCGACCGAGACCGCCTCGCCGGGTTTGGCCGCGAACAGTTTTGTCACCAGCGCCGCCGGAAACGAGTGCCCGCTCTCCGGCGCGCGCCCCAGCGTTACGCCGGTTTGCGCGCTCAGCCCCTTTTCGGCGGCGAGCGTCGCCAGCGGCGTCGAGGGCGTGACCGCGGCGGCGAGCGCCTCGGCCTGCTTGGCGACGTTTTTCTGCTTCTGCTCGGCCTGCCACGCCGCGATCGCCTTGTCCCGCACGTCCGCCAGCGGACGGACGGCCGCGGGGATGACCTTGTCCACGCGCGCCACATAGATCGCACCGTCCGGCGCGTCGGTGATGCGGGTCGCCTCGCCCTGGGCGGTCGCGAACACCGTTTTCAGCACCTCCTCGGGCGCGACCGGAAGCACGACGCGAGCGCCGGCCGGGTCCAGATCGTTCTCGTCGACCGCCGCGACCGGGGTCAGTTTGAAGCCGAGTTTCTGCTGCAGATCCTCGAGCTTCGCGCCGCCGGCGAGGGCGTCGTCGGCCTGGTTTGCGATGTCGGCGATGCGGTCCGCCGCCTCGCGCTGCCGCAACTCGGCGGCGAGCTTGGGCTTTGCCTCCTCGAAGGTCTGCGTCTTCCCCGGTTCGATCTTGACGACCCGCAGGATGTGGTAGCCGAACGGGGTCTTGATCGGCTTGCTCGGCTGGTTGAGCGGCAGCTCGAACGCGATGTCGCCGAGTTCGTGTGGAATTTCCTTGGGGTTGAGCAACCCCAATTCGATAGCGGACGGATCCATGCCGATCTGGGCGGCAACCGCGCGAAAATCCTTGCCGGCGGCGAGCGCGTCCTCGGCCTCCTTCGCCTTCTCCTCGGTCGGCGCCAGGATCTGCTCGATCTGACGCTGCTCGGGAACCTGGAACTCGTCCTTGCGCTCCTCGAACGCGGCGCGGAGCGCGTCTTCGGTAATCTCCGTCTCAGGTTTCACATCGCCGGGCGACAGGCTCGCCAGCGTGAAGCCGCGATACTCGGGAGCGCGGAACAGGTCGGGGTGCGCGTCATAAAACTGCGTCAGCTCGTCCTCGGTCGGTTGGGCGACGCTAGCGACGGCGGAGATCGGAATGCTGACGATGTCGGCAACCCGCTTCTCGTTGCGATACCGGTAAAGCGCGTCAACCAGCGGACGCGGCGGCTCGACCCCGCCGGTAACCGCCTGCAGCAGCTCGTTGCGCGGGATCTCCTGCCGCATCCGCGCGACAAGCTGGTCCTCGGTGAGCCGGTTCATCATCAGTACCTGCGCGAACAGGCGGCGGTCGAACTTGCCGTCGGGTCCGCGGAAGGCCGGGTTTTCGTAGATCGCGTCGCGGATGACCTCGTCCGGAACATCGAGGCCGAGCCGGTGGGTTTCCTGGTTCAACAGGCTGCGGTCGATCAGCTGATTGAGGATGCTGTCGGTGATGCCGAGCTGCTTCACCAGCTGCATATCGACGGCGCCGCCGAATTGCGCCCGCATCCGCTCCAAGGCCGGTTCCAGCGTGCGCTGCAATTCGGCGGCCGGGATCTTCTCGTCGCCGACCGTGGCGATGACGATTTCCTGCGGACCGCGAATGCGGAACAGATAGTCCGAAATGCCCCAGGCGCCGAACGACAGGATCAGCAGCGCGAACAAGACCTTGACGATAATCGAACCCGCTCTGCCGCGGATCGCCTGCATCATGGCGGAGAT